>JAWVYW010000004.1:0-57209 GCA_033722535.1 Promineifilaceae bacterium (SeqCode) | reverse complement strand
TCCAGGTCTCCCTCCACGCTTACGAGCTGGCGGCTCTCATTGCCGCGGCGCGCTGGGTTGTGGAGGGGGGCCAGGGCGAGCTACCGCCGGGCGCGGTGGATCAGCTCCGGCAGGTAGTCGATAGCTACGACCGGGCCACACGGCGCCTGACAGAATCCGAAGATTCAGCTTCGTGATGGTGCTTTACATTCTACCCTCTTGATGCTGCCCAACGCCCGCCTCACGCGCCAGGACAATCGCCTGCGCCCGGCTCTCGACCCCAAGTTTCTTGTAGATGTGGTAGACGTAGTTACGCACCGTCTTCGGACTGAGAACCAGCCTGCGGGCAATGCTGGCATTACTGAGGCCCTGCGCCAACAGTTCAAGCACCTCACCTTCGCGGGGCGTCAGCTCGGGGAAAAGTGCCTCGGTGGTGGCAGGCGGCTCCCCTTTACTCATGGAGCCGAGGAAGGCGTGCACTTCGGCAAGAAAGCGGCCCCACGCCGGTTCGTCCTCCAGTAAGACGTGATTCTCACTCTCGAGGGGTACGAAACGGGCCTCGGGTATGAGAGCAGCCAGCAGCCGCCCCTCTTCAAAGGGGACAGTGGCATCGTTGCGCGCGTGCAGGACGAGCGCCGGCGCCTGAATGCGGGGCGCGAATTCGCGTACGTCTATCTCGTAGAAGGCACGCCTCATCCGGGCAGCATTCTCTGCCGAGGCAGAGATACGTGCCAGCTCGTTCAGCCAATCTCTTTGCTCTTCGCTCGCTCCGGGCGTAAGAAGCGTGCTGAAAAGCTGCCGAAAGGCCGGGTTCTTCCGGCCCCAGCCTATGTGAGTACTGCTAATCAGCGTTTCCGCCTCTAGCCGCTCTTCAGGCGTCAGACGGCGGTGAAAACGGCCTCGCGCATAACCGCCATAGAGAACAAGGTGGCTGACCCGCTCCGGATGGCGCGCGGCATAAGCAACCGCCACAGCTGCCCCCTGGGATATACCGAGCAAAGGGAAGCGGTGAAGCCCCACTGCCTCGACTACAGCTTCCAGGTCGCCGACCCAGGCCTCGATTGAGAAGTCGCTCACATTCCAGTCTGAGAGGCCGCTGCCTCGTTCGTCACAGCGGATCAGCGCGTGCTCGCGCGCGAGGGCGCGTAACCAGTGCCGCCAGACAGGACTTTCCCACTCGTGTTCCAGGTGAGTCAGATAGTTCGCCGCCTTCACAAGTGGAGGGCCCGCGCCGGCTGTTGCATAGGCAAGGCGCACGCCGTCTCCGGCGACACAAAAGCGAATCTCCTGTCTCACAGCAACCATCCCCTGAACCCGAATGGAAAGACAAACACGGGGATCAACCGAGGGCACTGCATGCATTGGCTGGCGGTGAAGAGTGTGGTGAGCACCGTACGACGTTGTCTGGCAGCGCCCCTCAGTACTCCTCGCCTTCATTATAATAGCAACCGAGCGGCCAATAGCACGTCAAACAAACGGCACTGTCTACTGCACGTCAGGTTGAGGCGAGAAATCTGTTGCTCCGCAAAGCGCCTGCTTTAACAGTTTCTGGCGCTTGGTCCCGTTCGCCGCCCTTCGGAGCAGAGGCTATAATTTGGCGGTGTTTTGGGATGCTTGGATGTTTGGTTAGTCGTAGCGGGTGCGCACGATGGTACCCGCACGCGACCGTCGGGAGTCATGAATGCTCTACTTTTTGAACGACTTTGATATTGTGCAGATCGTGGCCTTCCTCGTGGTCGCAGTCGTGGCCTTTGCCTACCACGAGTTTGCCCACGCCATTGTAGCGGACTATCTCGGCGACAATACGCCTCGCTCCTACGGGCGGATCACGCCTAACCCCTTTGTCCACCTGGATGCCTTCGGCATGATCATGCTGGTGCTGGCCGGCTTTGGATGGGCGACGACGCCGGTGAACCCGAACAATCTGCGCGGCAACCCGCGCACGGCGTATGCCGTCGTGGCGGCGGCGGGGCCGGCGGCGAACATGCTGATGGCTATCCTCTTTGCCATTCCCCTACGTTTCTTCTGGTTTCAGCTCACGGTCAGCGAGGAGCCGCTTCTGCGTTTCCTCCTGGAGCTGTGCTGGATGGGGGTCAACCTCAACCTGCTTCTCTTCATCTTTAACCTGCTCCCCATCCCCCCGCTCGACGGCTTCACCATTCTGATCGGCGTCCTGCCGTCGGATCTGGCCTATCAGCTTCTGCCTGTACGGCAGTACGGGATGTACATCCTCCTGCTGGTCATTTTCATTTTACCGATGGTCGGCTTCCTCAATGTCTTTAACTATATCTGGGGATTCATCAACGCGGTGCGTCCGCTGCTGACCGGCCTCTGACGCAGTGAACGCGCTGCGGAAGTTCGTTGCGGGGAGCGCGTACCGGCTGGAACAGTTCTGGCAGCTGGTTGCCGCGCAGCCGCTGTCGGTCGGTGCCTGGGCAGAGGTGGAGAGTGTGCTGAGCGACGAAGAGGTTGTTCTATTCCGCAAAATGTCGACCACCGACCAAGGCCACAGCCTGCGCGTGCTGCGCACGCTGCGCGGCGCCGGTCACGCGGATCCGGACCTCCTGGCTGCTGCCCTCTTGCACGACGTCGGGAAGGGGCGCGTCCGACTACGGCTGTGGGAGCGGGTGCTGGGCGCCGTGGTCGAAGAGGTGGCCCCCGCGCTCGTCTCCCACTGGGGCAACGGTGCGAGTGGTGAGGCCGAGGGCTGGCGCCGTCCATTTGCCATCCGCGCCCGGCACGCGCACTGGGGGGCGGAGATGGCGGCGGCGGCGGGAAGCAGCCCGACGACGGTTGCCCTGATCCGCCACCACCAGGAAGGCACGGTCCCCACCGCCGACCAACAGGTGCAGCTGCTGCTTCGCCGCCTCCAATGGGCGGACAACCAAAATTGACAACCGCCCGCCATTCCTCTACAATCCACCCACTGTTAACAGGGGTTAAAAAGAGCTTTAGAGAGAGGTCCATCGCAGCACAACCAGCAACTCGCGGGGCGCCACCCACACAACTAAATCGAGTCATTTCCAACCATACTTAAACTACATGGAGAGGTTTTTCTGGGATGAAAGCGTATAAGAGTGAGAACATCCGTAATGTGGCTCTCGTTTCGCACAGCGGCGCAGGCAAGACGACGCTAGTCGAGCGCTTCCTGTACGATACGAAGGTCACCACGCGCATGGGGCACGTCCAGGCCGGGACGGCGGCCATGGATTTCGAAGAGGAAGAGATGGCGCGCAACAGCTCCATCGCCACGGCCATCGCCCCCATCGAGTGGAAGGGAACGAAGCTAAATGTCCTGGATACGCCAGGCTACGCGGATTTCGTGGGCGAAGTCAACGCGGCGCTGAAGGTGGCAGACAGCGCAGTGGTGCTGGTGGATGCCGTGGCTGGCGTCGAGGTCGGCACGGAGCTGGTCTGGCAGTACGCGCGGGAGCGGGATCTGCCGATCGTGGTCGTCGTCAACAAGATGGACCGCGAAAACGTGAGCCTGCGGCGCCTGAACGAGAGCCTGAACCTCCTGCCGGCGCAGCTTGTCTGGCTGCAGATGCCGATTGGCGCCGGACCCAATTTTGAGGGGGTCGTCGATCTCATCAGCCGCAAGGCAGTGCTGGGACCGGGCGGCGAGATGGGCGAGATACCGGCGGACATGGCAGATGCGGCTGCGAACGCACGCGTCGAGCTGGTCGAGGCGGCCTGTGAGGGCGACGACGAGCTGATGATGAAATATTTCGATGAGCAGCCACTCACCGACGAGGAGATCGTGCGCGGGCTCAAGGCGGCAATGCGGGCCGGAGACGTGGTGCCGGTGCTCTTTAGCGCGCCTGAGCCGGGAATTGCGGCGAAGCCGTTGCTGGACTACTTTACAAAACTGCTGCCCAACCCCCATGAGGCGGGCCCCTTTACGGTGCTCGACGCCGAGGGCGAAAGTGTTGAGCTGCCGGTCAGCGACGACTCGCCGCTGGCGGCCTTCATCTTTAAGACGCGCGAAGACCCGTACGGCAAGATGAGCTATCTCCGCGTCTATGGCGGCGTGCTTCAGTCAGACAACCGGGTGTGGGATGCCACACAGGAGGAAGAGGTACGCGTGGGCAGCCTGCAGGCGCTGCGCGGCAAGGAGCAGATACCGGTTGACGCGCTGCACGCGGGCGACATCGGCGTCGTCGTCAAGCTAGGCGACGCGATGACCGGCGACACGCTGTGCGAGAAGGACCACATACTGCACATTCCGCCGATTCGCCAGCCGGAGCCGATTATGTCGGTGGCCGTGCACCCCGAGTCTCAGTCAGACGTGGCCAAGCTGAGCACCAGCCTCAGCCGCCTGGTCGCCGAGGACCCCACCCTCCGTTGGCGCCAGGAGGCGGCGACGCGGGAGGTTATTTTGTCCGGCATGGGCAACGCCCACATCGACATGGCCGTGAAGAAGGCACGCAGTAAGTTCGGCCTCAACATGACGATCAGCGTACCACGCATCCCCTACCGCGAGACGGTGACGCGGACCGGTGACGCCGAATACACGCACAAGAAGCAGACGGGCGGCGCCGGACAGTACGCGCGCGTCAACCTGCGCGTGGAATCGATTGAGGACGACGAAGAGTTTGAGTTTACCTCCGAAATTTTCGGCGGCGCTATCTCACAGCCGTTTATCCCTGCCGTCGAAAAAGGATGTCGGCAGTCTCTGGAGAACGGTGTGCTCGCCGGCTATCCGATGACTGGCGTCCGCGCTGTCGTCTACGACGGCAAGGAGCATCCGGTCGACTCGAAGGAGATCGCCTTCCAGATCGCCGGACGCGAGGCCTTTAAGAAAGCGGCGCTGGGCGCGGGTCCGATCCTGCTGGAGCCGATCTACGAGGTGGAAGTGATCGTGCCTAACGAGAACATGGGCGACATCATGGGCGATCTGAACTCTCGCCGCGCCCGCGTGCTAGGGATGGACCAGGAAGGAACGAAAGCCGCAATCCGCGCCGAGGTGCCGCTGGCTGAGATGCAAACGTACAACGCTGACCTGCGCTCGATGACCCAGGGGCGCGGCGTGTACACGATGACGTTCCTCCACTATGGACGCGTTCCCAACCACCTGCAGGAGCAGATTGTACGCGAGGCGGAGCAGGCGGCGGAAGAGGAGTAGTAACTGGTTTACAGGCGGCGCTTTAGTGCTTTTTTCGGCTGCCACTTTCATGGCGAGCATGAAAGCGCCGCCTACTCACCGGCGACGGCGTAGACATTGAAGCGAATGCTGTTCTCCTCTGGGCGGGGGTGAATCTCCCAGTAGACGAGATCGCGGCCGGCGGCGTGCAGTACCTTCTCGAGCGCGCCAAGTTGATCGGCGGCCATCTTGGGCATAAACATCTTGTAGACCTCGCGCTCGCCAGCCTCTTCGACCTTGATCTCGCTTTCGATCTCGGCGAGTGTCTCTCTTATCTGCTGCGCCACCTTGGCGCGCGTGGGGGCACTATTCGGGGAGTTCATAACCTCTCCACTATCTTGTCGTTGTCCTTCTTGTTCTCTACAGCGGCCGGGTGGGTGAGAGCGCCTCAGGCCTCTGTGCTCTGCCAGGCGCGAGCGTTTACACCGCGCATCAGACGGGTGGCCTCCGCCGCGCGGCCCTCGTCTGTGTGTACGAGGAGCATCACTGCACCCTGATCGATGCTCGCGGCATAGCGATGCGCATCTTCCTGGGCGACACCGGCACCGATGAGGGCGCCGAACATGGCGCCAAAAGCAGCGCCGATGAGCACGCCTGACAGCAGTAGCAGGACTGCGGATTGGAGAAAGGTAAGGCCAAATAAGCGCACCGTTTCCTGCTCCAAAAACACCGCGCCGACGGTGGCGAAGATGGCGACGATGAGACCGACGACCCCAACGATAACAGCGCCGGCAAGGGCGCTTTCCCAGATCGTCTCGCTCTGTTCCTGACCTCGATAGATGGCGGCAATCTCTTCCAACGGCCTCTGTTCGATTTGGGCGCCCGCAAAGCCGGCATCGTTCAGCAATGCCACTGCCTCGTCGGCGTTCTCCTGATTGTCGAAAAGGCGGACGACGAGACGGGAGCCGTCGGCGCCGGATAGCTCCCGCACACGGCTGCGGGCCGCCGAGAGGCCCTCTGCCTGCTCCGCCAGCAACGCCCGCAGGGAGGGCGGTAGCTCCTCGTCCAGCGCTTCGTTATAGGCACGGTGCAGGTGGCGTTCGCCCCGGCTGACCTCCTCGAGAACCACCGACTCGGTGGCGTCCTGGCCGATCGTCATTGCCGCTTTTACGTTAATCCAGCCCCGGTGGAAGGCGGCGAGTGGTCCGGTACCGATCTCCCGCCACTCCTCCAAATCTGCTGCCTGGGCCAGCGAGCGTGCGTAGTCGGCCCGCTGGCGGGCATAGGTTTTAAACAGCACTTTCAGGCCCCGATTCTTGATATTTTCGGCGGCAATGTTGAATCCTTTTTCACCAGCCCGCAGAAGGCGAATCAGAGGCCGTATGGTCTCCGACACGTCATTCGTCATCATGTCACTCCTTGAACTGCGGTCAAAAATAGTGGCGACGATGGGTGAAGCAATGTTGCTTTCTCTAACAGTATAACATAAAAGCGGGGGTGCCTGTGTTCGCGCCTACACTGGTGCCCGCGGAGAGAGGCGATAAGTGAAGCGCTGAGCCCTACAATGACATTCGACTAATAGGAGCGGTTCTCCGGCGCCAGGTGGCGGGCGAAGAAGTCGAGCAGCACCGCGGGATTATCGACGACGTGGCGGTAACCGCCAAAGCGGTGGTCGCTGTCTACGAACAGCGGCGGGACTGCCGCCGGGGTGCGGGCCGCCATGTGGGCAACGTTGCTCACGCTCCCCCAGCGATCCCCCTTCCCCTGCACGTAGAGCACGGGGGTATCTCCGGCGGCGGTGGCAACAAAGGCAGGTTCGAGGGCCGAAAGGGGCGGGCCGCCGGCGGCCTGGTAGATCTGCTCGGCCAGGCGCAGGACCGGCTTGCCGAGCGGGCCGAGCAGGTCGGTCGCGTACCGCGGGGCAAAGACGGGTGCACTGGTGGGTTGGACGGCGACGGCGGCGCCGATGCGATCGGTGTGTGGAAGCGTGTAGAGAATGGTGTTGGCACCGAGCGAAAAACCGACCACTCCTACCTGATGCGCACCAGCTTCCACCTCTGATCGCTGGTCGAGAAAGTCCAGCGCGCCGAGCAGATCGTTGGCCTCGTGCAGGCCAAATGTTACTGGGCCGCCGCTGGCGCTCTGCCCGTGATTGCGGAGGTCAAACATCAGTAGCGGGTGGCCCGCGCTATGGAGGGCATGCGCCAGGCGCAGCAGGTCGACGGGTAGCGCACCGCTGACGCTGGCCATCAGATCCGCAGCCGCTTCGCCCAAGCGGTTCCAGGGCCAGCCGTGGACAAGGACGATGGGCGCACCGTGGGGTGTACCTTCGGGCGTCGGAATGAACCAGCCGGAGAGGCGCAGTCCATCGCGAGCGGGAAATTCCACCTCTTCGTAGTCCATACCGGCGTCGGCGGGGGTGGCCCACAGGCGCTGTCGCTGCGGGTTGATCATCTGGCGCGCGATAAAGGCGACGAGGGCGGCGACCAGGCCGAGCAGAAAGGCGAGCAGCAGTAGAAACAGGCGAATGACACGACCAAAGAGATGCATCTCTATTCTCCTTTTTTCCCAATCTGGCGTACGGCGATTATAGCGGAACTGGCGGGACTTGCGAGCCTAGACGATGGACGGCAACGGCAACAGCGGGGAGCGACCACCGGAACGGGCGAAAGAACGACCCTGCGGCAGCGGCACGCCCGCAGCTGCGGCAGCCTGAGATGCGCCCGCTCAGGCGGGGAATCTTTTGTCCACGGCAGCGAAAGACGGTACACTGGGCGTTAAGGGAAATAGGGGCGCACGCTCGCAGAACGCCGGTCCCGAGTGAGCGTTTGCTCCAGCCGAGCCAAAGAGATGCCGATGAACGTCGCCCAACTTGAGGAACTGCTGCAACAGGCGCAGAGTGCACGCGACGCCAAGTCGTTTCGAGAGGCGCTGGATTGCTACGACGAGCTTCTGGAAGAGACGGCGGGGGTCACTGTCGATCCGCAGGCGGATCCCGAGCGGCGTGACTATCGTCTGAGCGCGCTGCGCGAGCGCAGCCGCCTGTTGGAGTTGATGGGCGAGCGGGACGAGGCGCTGCTGGGGTATGAAGCGTACTACCTGGAGGCCGGGAGCACAGAACACGCGGTGGAGGCGCTGGTCCTGATCGGCGATCTGCACGGCACCCTCGGGCGCCACCAGCAGGCGCTGGACGCCTACGACGAGGCGCGTCATCTGGCGGAGGCCTTTAACCGTACCCCCGGGCGGGCTAAAGCCCTACTGGGCGCTGGGCTGACCCTGCACCGGCTAGGACGCTCGGAGGAGGCGCTGAGCAACCTGCGCCAGGCGCTGGGGCTGTTCGAGCAGCTTGACGACCACACAGGTCGTGCGCGCACCTGGAACCGGCTGGGGATCGTCCACGTGCAGATTGGGCAGATCGACCGCGCCATCGCCGCCTTCCAGAAGGCGCTGGAGCTGTCACGCGAGGTGGGCGATCGCGAGACAGCAATTGAGCTCAGTAATTTGGGGGAGTGTCACCAGCAGCTTTTCAATATGGAGAAGGCGCTCGACTATCACCGCGATGCGCTCGCCCTGGCGGAGAGCACGCAGTTCCACGCGGTGCAGGCTGACTTGTGCCGCAACCTGGGATTCGATCTGTGTAGCGTCGGGCAGGTGGAGGAAGGGATTGAGTACCTGCAGCGGGCGTTGCAGATCAGCGAAGAGACGAAAGACCGCGATGCAAAGCTCCAGGCCCTCTACTCACTGTCCCTGGCGGAGGTGGAGCGCGGCAACGTCGAGGCCGCTCGCGCCTATGCGACGCAGCTGAAGGAGGTCGCCGAAGCGCGCAACTACCGCGTCTACCAGGCCGACGCGCTCCACGCACTGGGGCTGGTACACCGGGAGGAAGGAAACCGCGAAGAGGCGGAGCAACGGTGGCAGGAAGCAGTGTTTCTCGCCCACGATACAGGACGGCAATTCTTGCTCTGGCAGATTCATAGTTGCCTGGCCAGCATCGCCGATAATCCCGGCCTGGCGCGTGTCCACTATCAGATTGCTGCCGACATCATCAACCAGATCGCCTACCCGATCGAAGATGAGACGGTGCGCGGAACGTTCCTCAATGCGCCGGCGGTGCAGGCGATTCTGGAAAAAGCGTGAGGATCACAAGGGTCCGGAAGCTGGCGCCCGCGATCTTTAACCAGAGAACCGGAGCAGGTTCGCCCCGGCGTCGTATTCCCCGCCGGCAGAGACGCTCCCAGACCTTTTCTTATCGCCGTAGCACCGGCAGATAGAAACGCTGCGCCTCCTCACCGACGAAGATGGCGCTGACGGCGCCCCAGTTCCCGTGGATGTCCTGCCCCTGCACAAAGATGGTGTGCCGACCGAGCAATAGGCGGGTGGGACTGATCATCGCCTCTACCATCTCGACGGTGCTGTCGAAGGCGCCGTCCTGGGGGAAGAGCGGGTGCCGTTCTACCCCCTCTTCCCACGGCGGGCGGTCGACGGTGTAGATGGCGGTCTGGATCGGCTGCATGTACTCGTACCCCTGCCGGTTGCTGTAGCGAGTGTCGTCGATGCGGGCCGTGAGGCGCAGGCCGTGCTCTGCGGAGGAAACAGAGAGGTCGACGGTATCAGGGCCGGAGGGGATGCGGTAGGGCGCGCGGGCCACGCGTGCCGCATAGAGGAGGGCGCGGAGATTATCGGGCAGAATCTTCCCTTCGAAGTCAGAGCAGCTCTGGTGAAAGGCGGTCCCCAGCTCGAATGTATAGGCCGCGAGGCCCAGCTCACCATAGGCGAAGCTCTCGGTGGTGCCGTCCGTCTTGTAGAGGTTCGATGATTGGATTGGATTATAGCCGTTGAAGTAGGCGAATTTTCGCCCCAACGTACGCAGCCGTTCCCAGTTCGGCGCGGGATCGTAGGTGTGACCCCAGGGCCACAGGATCAGCTCACTGTAGCTGTGGAGGTCGATGAAGAGGCCGCTAGCATCGCTGGGCACGGCGTCGCTATAGTTGGGGCCCCGCTGGTCGGGGAAGTGGGCGCGGAGGTAGGCTTCGATGGCCTGCGTCTCCGGCTCGGACGCCGCCGATGGGCCGCGGTAGGTGTCGTAACAGGCGTGCGAAGAGGAGCCGCCGCAGCAGCCCCAGTTGAAGCTAAAATTGCGATTGAGATCGGCGCCGCGGCCATCTGAGGTGGCGCCACAATAATTTTCGTTGGTGTTCTTGCGCCACCAAGGGTCGTCGTTCTCGGCCTGTTTACGTCCGTCGGGGTTCGCCTGCAGCAGCAGGTGAATCTCGTGGTAGTCGAGCAGCCAGGTCACGTCGGCGTTTTCGCCGTAATTTTCGGCAAGATATTCGGCGAAACGCATGTTCAACTCTGCCGTCGCGTACTCGCGCGCGTGGAGCGCACTCATGATAAAGATCCGTGGCTTAACGCCGTCGCGCGCCCTGTTGGTCAGGCGCAGCACCATGATGTCGTAGCCAGCATTGGGATCGATACGCTTCACCCAGCTGTCGCCGATGTCCACCCACTCGGCGAGGGTCGGGTAGTCGGCAGCGATGGCAGCGGCGGTGACGAGCGTCTCTTCCACCGTACGGTAGCAGGGGAAGCCGGGGATACCTGTCGTCTGCTCCGCAAGAGGGTTCTGGGGCCGGTGGAGGGTGGCAGTCTGTACGGCGTCGGTTTCGAGCTGGAAACCGGCCGCCTCCAGCCGCTCGGCCTCTTCCGGCGCGACATCCAGCACCAGATACCCCGCCTCGTGGTCCACTTCCCACGGCGCCCGCCAGCGGGCGAGCCACGTGACCTGCTCGCGGCTATCGAAGTAGGCGCGCACCACCTCACGCGCCTCGGCAGGGGGCGCTTCGCCGCCCACAGTCTCCCCGTCGGCCACGAGCGCAGGGCGGGCAGAGAGGAGCAGCGCGGAGATAAGGACAGCTATCAGCGCGAGTAAAAAGAGCGGCCGCGACCGATGGCGCTCGCTCGCCGTCATGCCTCAATCTCGAGCAACAGCCCCAGTTGGGCCGCCACCTGTTGCAGCTCGTGCCAATTATCATGAGGGATGACAGCAGCCAGGTCTCCCAGCCGCTCGCCGATAAAGGGGCGCGTGCGTGCGTTCGCCTGCAGCTTGTCGAGGATGTCCGCCTCGCGGACGCGCAGGATCACGGCCGGCTGCAGGACCCCCTCCAGGCCGCGCTCTGACCAGCGCTCCACCGCCCGCCGCACGCTGGCCGGTATAGGGCGTCCACTTGCCTCCCTGAGGAAGGCAAGCACCCGCTCCGGGGCGATCCCGCTCTCACGCGCCTCTGAGAGGCTGTGCGGGGTGAGCCGGTAGTGGTACGGCTGGCCCGGAAGCACCGGATCCGCCTCGGCCACGCGCGCCACCTGGAAGCGCTGATAGCGGTTGGCATTGTAAGGTACCAACACCGTCGCCTCCGGGCGCACGACGGGGGGTACCTCCACCCCACGCGCGGGAACCGGATCGCCGGAGAGCCAGGCGAGGGCGCGTTCGGTCAGATGGTAACGCCCTTCCCCAACCTCGATCATCCCTAGCCAGAAGAGCGGGCCGTGGATGAGAAAACGCAACAGCCGCCCCTCGACCTGCTCCCAACTTTCAAAGCCCTTCAGGTAGGCATTGCTTTCTTCATCGCGGATATACCACGTATCGTAGTTGCCTTCGGGTCGCTGGAAGTCCGGGTTGACCTCTTTGATCGTCGCCACCAGGTCGTCCAGGCTGTACCAAGCGCCATCCCGGGGCAGCGCGTCGAGGAGCGTACTGCGGGCGGCGATGGGATCGTTTTCCCAGCCGCTTCCCTCACAGCGCAAGCCGGGCGTGTGACAGAGGTCGTTCCAGCCGCTGCTACTCCAAGCATCGACGAGAGCGCGCAGCTGCCCCTCGCGCCCCTGCTTCAACCAGCCGACGGCTGCCCTGGCGGGGCGGAGGCCGTCCGCGCCTTCGCGCAGAAAGCCGAGTTCCACGGCAAGGGTGATCAGAAGGGAGAGGCGATCGGGCTGTTCGTCGAGAAGAAAGGGACGCAGTGGAGCGGGTGCGTCGACGACCAGCCCACTTTGCTGGGCAAAGGCGAGGACGGTCGTCAGATCGTCAACGGCGTCGGTCGCCGCCGGGGCAAAGGAGAGGGGCGCGCCCGCCGCGGAGAGGGCGCCATTAGGGGCTTGAGCACCGTCGTGGAGGTTTTGGGCGGCAGCTTCGCCGTCGCCCCCTTCCATCTGTGAGAGCAGCTCCGAGGGGAGGAAATAATACTCGACCAGCGCACCTCCATCTTCGGACTCGTGGAAAGCGCGATATAGAAAGCCACGATACCAGAGCGCTTCGGCGGGGCTGATCGGATCGTACCACGGCTCCTCCCGTTCCAGACGGCCCGGGCCCATCTGCCGTACCTCGCCGTGCTGGCGGGTGAAGGTGCCGACCGCCTGGCGCCCGCCGGCGGCAATCAGCGTTCGCAGCGCGTCGGCCTCTTCCGGTGGTAGGTAGCTCATTTCCAAGGAAAAGTCGAGTCCGGCCAGCGTTTCCGCCAGTGCCTTAACGGAAGCCGTCTTGTCGGCGCCGCGCAGATCCAGCTCCCACCACTCGCCGATAACGCGCAGCGTAATCAATTCATGTTCAGAAAGGGCGCTCTCCAGCGTTCGCATTGCAGGCTCCAGTTTCAGTGAATGACGTCCAGCGCGCCAGGCAGCGAGGTGATGGTGATCTCGCGGACGTTATCTTCAAAGTCGGCAATGATCTCCCCATCGACGTGAATGGGCAACGGACGGTCGGCGACGATCTCGATCGAGCGGCTGCGGCGCATGGAGACAAAGCTCGCGCCGGTATGTGTGCCGCGCATTACACGCAGCAGCATCGCCAGCATCATGGGGCGGCTCAGTGGCCTGACGAGGCAGATGTCCAGTTGCCCATCGGTAAAGCTTGCATCGGGCGTAACACGAAAGCCGCCCCCCACGCGCGGACCGATGCCCACCGCCAGGAGCAGCGCGGGCTGGGAGAAATCGGTCGTGTCGAAGCGTCCGGCCATGTGGGGGGTCTGGAAACGAAAAAGGATGGTGCGGAGGGTGGCGAGCAGGTAGGCCGGAAAGCCGGCAACAGCCTGAATGCGATTGCTTTCGATGGCGATCGCGGCGTCGAAGCCGACACCAATCCCGTTACAAGCGAAATAACTCTCACCCGGCAGGTTCACCCGCGCCGCGTCGATGCTGCGCCTCTCGCCGTTGAAGAGCCGCTGTACCGAGGCCGTGGGGGGCGCGTCCAGCCCCAGGCCAAAAGCATAGTCATTGCCTGTGCCCAGGGGAATCAGCCCCAACGCCGTCCGGCGCGCAGAGGGCGCCGGGTCGCGCAATAGGCCGTTCACCACGTGGTGGATCGTGCCGTCTCCGCCGGCAGCGGCGACGACGTCGTATCCGGCGGCCGCCGCCTCTGCGGCTACCGCCTGAATATGCTCCGGTCCCTTGGCTAGCACAACTTCTACCATTGTACCATCAGGCGCAAAGGTATGGAGCCGGTCGCGCAGGTGAGACGCACGACCGCGATCGGCTGCTGGATTCAGTATGATCTTGACGCGCACAGTTCCTCCGGGCTCCTGGATAGTTGATCGCCGGCCGGCACGGGGACTTCCGCCGACTGGCTGATTATACAACAAAGCACCGCTTTGCGTAGTACTCATGTACGTGGTCTCGAGGTGACGCACAGGAGGTGGTGGTCTTCAGCGCCTTAATGTTAGCTTTACACCCCTCTTTAAACGTGCTATACTTTGCGCGCATCAAAGTCGCGTTACGTCAACTTATCAAGGTGTTTTTATGGCGCTTCACACCGGGCCAGATGGGGAGCGACTTCAGCTTGTGGCAGAGACAATTTCCCGACGCGGGTGGACCACACCTGCACTGATTGCGATGGAAGTTAGCCGACCCTTTGCTTTTCTGCTCGGACAGATGGTATGGGTGGCGCAACCGGCGCTGGCGCTGCTGTGGTCAGCGGATGCGATCGGGCAGGTAGCGGCGCTCGTGGAATCTCCCGCCGCGTGGAACAGCCTGCACCGCGCCCTGTCCGGGACCGGTGGAGAGGCAGTCGATGAGTGAACAAGAGCTAGTCACCGTCCTGATCATTGCGCTGGCTACGGCGCTAATTGTCATCATTTCCCGCAGGCTGGGGAATGATCGGCCGCCATTGGGCCGGCTCGCGGGGCCATTCGCCCTACGGCCGCTAGATGGCCTGAACGTGCTCCAGCAACAGGCCGGGATGGCAGTGGAGAGCGGGCGTCGCCTTCATGTTACTGTGGGGCGCGCCCCACTGCATGGGCCAGGCGGCCCCAGCAGCGTCGCGGCGCTCCAGGCATTCGACTATCTGGCCACTGCTGGGAGCACGAGCGGCGTCACACCACTGGTAACTGTCGGAGCAGCCACCCTCTGGCCTGCCGCGCTGGGCGTCGGTCAAGCCGCTTACGACGCTGTCGGGCGTGGGGAGCAATTCCGTCTTCGCGACAGCCGCTTTATCGCCGACGAAGGGTTTCCGTTCGTTTATGGTGCCGGAGTCTCCGCACTGCTGGGCCTGGAAAGCGCCGGCAGCAACGTCGGCGTCGGGCGCTTTGGAAGTGAGCTTACGCTGATCGCCGAAGCAGCGCGACGCAGAGATATGATTCAGGTGCTGGGCACCGACGACGTCACGGCAATGGCCGTGGCGACTGCCTACACCGATAATAGCTTGTGGGGTGAGGAACTGTTTGCTGCTGGCGCCTATCTGAAAGGCAGTGCCGTGCAGCTCGCCAGCCTGCGCACGCAGGATGTGCTACGCTGGTTACTGGTGGCGATCCTTCTTCTCGTCGCTCTACTGGGCGCCGTCGGTCTTCTGTAGCGGCAGCCGCCGGTACTGCTCCACGCCACCATTCGTTCGTAGTTTAAACAAAGGAGTGTCACAAAAGGATGAACGTACTCCGCCGGGGCCTTCCTGCTCTGGTCGCTATTGTGGTGGGGATAGTCACCCTCTTTGGGCTGCTAACGGTCCCGCCGGTCGCCGGGACTATCCTGGGCTGGGCGACCTTTCTTGCTGCCGTAGCGTTGGCGATGGGCGTCCTCAACCTGTTCGGCGTCCATTTTCGCCGTACCATCGACGGCAGCAGCTATAGCTTCCTGCTGCTGCTAAGCATGCTGGGCGTCTTCGGACTCGCCCTCACAGATGCCCTCGGCTTTACGACGGGCGCCGTCGAACTCGTTTTCTTCTATATTCAGGCCCCGCTGGAAGCGGCGCTCGCCTCTCTACTGGTCTTCCTGCTACTGTTCGCTGGCTTTCGCCTCTTACAAAGGGAGCGCACGGTGGGAGCGGTACTCTTTTTGCTTGCCGTCCTCTTTTTTCTCTTCACCCAGAGCCCGCTGCCGGCCGAGGTAGCGGCAGTCGTCGCGCCCGTGCGGGCAACAGTGGATAATTTGCTTGTTGCCGCCGGCGTGCGTGGCCTGTTGCTGGGCATTGCCCTCGGCGTCATCACGCTCAGCCTGCGCTTGCTGGCCGGTATCGAGCGGCCGTATAGTTCGTAATGATGGAACCCATACGTTGCGCTCACTGTGGAGCGGAGAATCCGCCCGATAGTAAGTTCTGTAACCGCTGCGGCCAGGCTATCAGGAGCCACGCGCGGCAGGTTTGCCCTAGTTGCACCACGCCAAATTCCCGCAATCTACTCTACTGCGATAACTGCGGCACCCGCCTCCTCGGCGACAAGCTGCCGAAAGAGGAGCCAGAAGAGGACGATTCGCAGCAGAGTCGGACACAACCGTTCTCCCTACCGGCTCGCCCGCCGGGGCAGACGGCAGAGCTGGACTACGAAACCGGCCTCCCCGACTGGCTTAAAACGGGAGACGATGCCGGTCACGGGCGTGCGGCGGAGGAAAGCAAGAGAGAGATGGCTGCGGAGGAAGGTAGTGCCCAGGAACCGGATCGCGACGATTCGCTAGAGGCGGAGGCCGGCGCCAGTGCTGAGCCATTGCCGCAGGAGCCGCCGGACGACGTGAGCGACGAAGAAATCATTGCTGGCTCGCTCCCGGATTGGCTTCTGGACGACGAGATGACGGAGAGCTTTACCCAAAGTGAGCAAGGGGCGGATGAAGAAGATTCGCTTAACGCGGACGAAGAGGAGTTTGACGAACCGCTCCCGGATTGGTTGCAGGCGCTCAGCGAAGGCGAGGCGGAGTCTACCGACACGGGGACGTCGCCGGCAACTTCGGCTGCGGCGGACGCGGAGCAGGAGCCGGTAAGCGGCGACGATCTGGACGACTGGGAAGTGATGTTCGGTGGGACAGAAGAGACGGCCGGGACACTGGACTGGCTGGAGGAAATGTCCGCGGAGGAGATAGGCGGCGCCTCTGAAGAGGAGGCAGAGATACCCCACTGGTTGGCCGAGCCGGCTGACGCAAGTGAAGATGAGGCCGAGGCGGAGAAGCTGGTCGGGGCGGAGACTCCGGATTGGCCGTCCGCCAACGCCAGCCATACATCGGCGCTGGAGCCGGGAGTTGAAAAGTCGCCGACGGAGTCGGAGCCACATGAACCGGGCGAAGCAGAGGTAGAGCGGGCAGAGGCAGAGCAACCGGCGCTCGCCGACGAGGCCCCTGCCAGTGAGGGGCGGGATGACGAAGAAGCGTTCGCGGCGTGGCTAGCGGAGGCCACATCGCAGACGGCGGCGGAGGGCGGCGCGGCTGGAGCCGAGGCTGAAGCAGAGCTGCCTTTGTGGATGCTCGAGGATGAAATGCCGCCGGGCTTCGGCGAAATCGAGGAAGATCAAATTCCCGACTGGCTGCGTGAAATGTCCGAACCAACGGAGGCTACAACGGCCGAGAGCACAGCCGAAGAGCTGGCAGCCGAAGCCGCCGATGTACCCGACTCGCCGACGGAAATCGAAGGAGTGGAAGAGCCGCCCGCGGCTGAGCAAGACGAGGTCTCGCAGGGCGAGGTCTCGCAGGGCGAGGTGCCCGAATGGCTGGCATCCGCGGAAGAAGAGGCGGAAGCGGAAGCAGTAGCCGACGAGGATGAGCTGCCCGACTGGCTGACAGAGGTGGAGCTCGAAGAGGAGGCGGACCGGGAGACGGAAGGGCTGCCAGAGGCTCAGGCTTTGCCAGAGGCGCCAGAGGAAGAAGAGCCACCGGATTGGCTGGGCGAGCTGGACGAGAATCTGGCAGAGACAGCGCCCGGCGAAGCGGAGCCGCTGGCGACCGCAGAGTTGCCCGACTGGCTGATGGAGATGGCGCCGCCAGAGATGGAAGCGGACCTGCTCGCGCCGGCGACGCCGGAAGATTTGCCCGTCGGCGGTGAAGATTCTGAAGCGGAGATGGAGGCATTTTTCGCCGACATGGACGGTGTTGATGAGCTCCCCGACTGGCTGGACGAGGTGGAAGCCGCCGCACCTCCCGCCCAGAATGAGGAGCCTCCCGCAGAGGAGGCGGGCGAGGCACCGGAGTGGCTGGAGCTGGACGAGGCGCTGCCTGACGATCTGACGCTGCTGGAGAGCGAACGGGCGCGGGAAAATGGACCGGAAGTGGTCCCCCACGAAGAACTGCCCGCCTGGCTGGACGATGTGATGTTTGAGCTCGAAGAGACAGATGAGTTCCTGGAGAGCGAAGCGGAAGAAGTAACCACCGCAGAGGAAGCTCCCGCCGCGCCGGAGACCAGTGAGGAAGGGCGCTCCATGCGCATCGAAGGAGTGCCAGAGGAGCTGGCCGGAGCGGAGCTACCCGTTTGGCTGGAAGAGAGCGCACCGATTGAGACGACCCCGGATGAAGCCCAGCGCGCCCCGCTCGAGGAGGTTCCGGAGTGGCTGCGCCCGCCCGCAGAAGCCGAAGCGGCCGCCGAGGTGGAGGAAGCAGTTGAGTTCGAGCACTCGGGCGAGTGGAGCGCCGACTTCGACGAACTGCCCCCCGAAGCGGAGGCGGAGATTGCCGCAGCCGAATTACAGGAGGCAGAGATTCCTGACTGGCTGCGCGCCCTGAAACCGCGCGCTCTGCTCGAGGAGGAAGAGGCGGACGTCGTACCCGAGGAAACGAGCGGCCCGCTGGCCGGCCTGCGGGACGTGATCGGCATTGCCCCCGTCGTCGCCGAACGCCGCCGCTCAGAGATGCTGACGCCGACCAGCACCAGCGAGACCCAACAGCAGCAGGTGACCCTCCTGCGACAACTGGTACGCAGCGACGCGACCGACGTTGTGGTGGCAACTGGCCATCCTGGAGCCGCCGACCGCTCTGTCGCCGGCTCGCCGCTACTGCGTGTCCTGCTGGCCGTACTGCTTCTGGCTGCGCTCCTGACCGGCCTCTTCCTGCCCGACCTGCTCTCGACGGCCCCACCTCCCGCCCCCGCGACGGGCGAGGTGCCGGCAGCGGTGGCCGCTGCCGCCGGGGAGAGCGTGCTGGTCGCCTTCGACTATACGCCGGCAATGGCCGGCGCGCTGGAAGCGCCGGCGCGGGAGATTTTGGAGGCGCTGGAAGCGGGTGAGAGTGAGGTGCTCTTTGTCAGCCAGTCTCCCGCCGGTCTACCGCTGGCGACGGCGGCAGTTGCCGAATTCGAGGCTCTCGACGCGCTGTCGCTGGGCTATCTGCCCGGCGAAGCGGTCGGCCTGCGGCGGCTCGCCAGCTGCCTGGCGCCGGATGCCGCGTGCGCCTCTCTGACCGGCGCCCCCCTCTCCCCAGCGGCGCAGGAGCGGTTGGCGGAGGTGAATTTAGTGGTCGTCGTCACCGGGGAGCGCGAGGATCTGGTTAACTGGATCGAACAGGTCGATACCTTCACCACGAAGCCGCTTGTCGCCGCAGTCACGCCAGCGGTAGCCCCTGTTGCCCTCCCCTACTATACGAGCGGTCAACTGGAGGCGTTTACCGCCGCCCCGGATCGCACAACCGCGACGGAAACCACTTTGGATGCCCTGGCCCTTGGCCACTGGACGGTAATTGGACTATTGGGGCTGGGTAATCTCTACTATCTGCTGCTCAGTCTGCGCCCACGACGGACGACCAGCGCCGGTCGTGTGCGTAAAGTCAGGGGGGAAGGATGATCGAACTGGCAGGATTTGTGATTGGGCTGCTCCTGACGCTCTTCATCTACAGCTACATCATCGGCGATAATCCACTCTACCAGATAGCGGTTCACATCCTGGTCGGCGTCGCCGCTGCCTACGCGTTAATTATCGCCGTAGAGGAGATATTTGTACCGGTGGGGCGCCGGCTGCTGGCCGATCCGGCGGCGCCCGAAAACGCCATCTGGGCCATACCGCTGGCGCTGGCCTTCTTGCTCCTCTTCACCTGGTTGCGCCCGGTGGCCTGGCTGGGCCACAGCTCGGTGGCCTTTCTCGCGGCGGTCGGGGCGGCTGTCGCCCTGATCGGTGTTATCGCCGGGACGCTGATTCCCCAAGTACTTGCGGGCGCGACGGTCACCGGAAATCCGTTGGCGACAATCGTCACCGCGCTCCTGACGGCGAGCGTGTTGCTCTACTTCCAGTTCACAGGACGAGTAAACCCGGAAGGAGAGGTGGTTTTTGCCGGCTGGCAGCGGGCGATCCGCGGCATTGGTCGGGGCGTTCTGATGATCACCTTTGGCGCTCTGTTCGCCGCGCTGCTGAGCACTTCGCTTCTGCTGCTGCTCGACTGGCTGACCGGAGCCATCGACGGGGTTTTTGCCATCGTCGCCGGGAGCATACCATGAGCGAACCAACCGCTCCAGAGAGCAAGCCCGCTCCACAGAGTGGACCCTCTCCCGAGACGCGCCCCTCTCCCGGAAGGTCGTTCTTGATCGCCGACTGCGGCGCGACCAACACCACGGTGGCCCTCTTCGACGTGGTCGAGGGAGAACATCGGCTGATCGCCCGCGCCTCCGCCCCTACCACGACGACGCCGCCGTGGGAGGGGATTATGGTGGGCATCAATCAGGCGATCGTCCGGCTTTCGGAGATAAGCGGGCGCCCACTGCTGACGGAGGACGGGGAGTTGATCAGCCCGCCAGAGCCCTCCGGAGCCGGAGTAGACATCTTTGGCGCGACGATCAGCGTCGCTCCACCCCTGCAGGTGTTGATTGCCGGTCTGCTGGAGGACGTCAGCGTTGCCAGCGCCCGCCGCGCGATACAAACCGTCTATGCGGAAGAAGTCGATACGTTCAGCATGGCCGACGATCGGGACGAACAGGGCCAGGTCCAGGCAATCCTACGTCACCGGCCCGACATAATCCTGCTGACCGGCGGCACCGACGGGGGCGATGATAGCCGCCTGCGCACGCTAGCAGAGACAGTAGAGATGGGCGTGCAGCTCCTCCCTGCGGGCGAGCGCCCGCACGTCCTCTTTGCCGGCAACCGCGACATGCGCCCGGCGTTCGTGTCGCTCCTGGGGAGCAAGACCAACACGGACGTCGCCGACAATGTGCGCCCCTCGCTGGATAAAGAGATGCTGGCCGATGCGGTGCGGATTATAGATAAGCTCTACCAGGAGCTGAAGATCGCCGCTGTGCCCGGCATCGAAGACGTCGTAGAACTGAGCGACTACCCGCCGCGCGCGACAGCGCGGGCCTTCGCGACGATGATCGACTATTTTGCCGCCCTTTATGAGGGGCGGGTCATGGGGGTGGACCTGGGAAGCGGAAGCGTTACGCTGGCCATGGCCGATGCCGAAGGCAGCAAGCTTTACGTGCGGAGCAACCGGGGAGTCGGCCGAGCACTGGAACAGGTCTGGTTGGAAGCGACCCGCGTGGAGCAGCTGCTTCGGTGGCTGCCTTACGCACATGCAGCCGAGAGCGTGGAGGCCTTTGTTCGCGACCGAGCGCTGCACCCCTACAGCGTGCCGACGGCACGGGAAGAGCTGCTGATAGAGCAGGCGCTGGTCCGCCACATCCTGCGCGGAGTGGTCCAGGAAGCAGGAGAGAGCTGGAGCTGGCCGGAAGGCGGTAGCGTCGCACCGCCATTCCAGCGCTTGATACTCCGCGGCAGAGCGCTGACTAACACGCCGCGGCCAGGGCAGACGGTCCTGATGGCCCTTGACGCACTTCAGCCAACGGGCGTCTTTTCCGTTGCCATCGACCGTTACAGTGTTATTCCCGCGCTGGGGATGCTGGCGCCGCACGAGCCGCTGGCTGTCGTTCAGATTCTCGAGGGAGGCGCGCTGGTGGAGATGGGCTGGGTCGTCGCCCCTTCCGGCCGCGGTGAGCCGGGCCAGAATGCGCTGCGCGTTGTGGTCGAGTCGGAGGAGCAGGACCGTCTGGAGATGAACGTGGCTTCCGGGGCGCTGGAGGTGCTACCACTGGCGCCCGGCGTCGCGGCCCGAGTGCGCCTCGAGCCAGAGCGCCCCTTCGACGTTGGCGCCGGTCCGGGGCGGGCGCGGGAGGTCGACGTCTCTGGTGGCGCGGCAGGGCTGGTAATCGATGCGCGGGGACGGCCGCTACGCTTACCACGCGACGACGAAGCACGCCGCGACCTAGTGCAAGAGTGGCGCTGGGCGCTGGGGGGATAATCGATGGCAATTTCGCCAACTATAACGCGAGTGAACGCACTAACGAGGATTCGTCGCACTCGACTCTTACCCGAGCCGGGAGAGGTCGTCGTGCGCCCTGGGGACCAGGTCGCGCCGGTTCAGGTCGTGGCGCGCACATCGCGCCAGCAGGGATATACAATCGTCCGCGCGGACGAAATTCTGGGCGTAGACGCGGAAGAGGTAAAGAAGTATCTGCTGGTGGAGGAGGGGGCGGCCGTACAACGGGAAAAGCCGCTCCTGCGCAAATCCGGTCTCTTTGGCGGCACCAAGTTCACGTCGCCGGTAAACGGCATCTTACAGCAGGTGCGCAACGGACGCCTGATCTTACAGCACACGCCAGATCTCTTTGAGCTGCGGGCGATGATGGAGGGTACTGTCCATAGTGTGCTCCTGAACCGGGGCGTGGTCATCGAAACGCAGGGCTCTCTCATTCAAGCGCGGTGGAGCTCCGGTCGCGAGGGACACGGGCGCATCGACGTCGCCGCCGCAGAGGCAGACGAAGCGCTGCGTGAAGAGCATGTCGGGATGGAGGCGCGGGGAGCGATTCTCGTCGCGGGCCGCGTCGACAGAGTTGACGTGCTGGCGAAAGCGGAGGAAAATTCGGTACGCGGCGTCGTCGTCGGTTCCGTTGCCGGTCGGTTGGTCGACGAGTTGCCAAACTTCCGCTTCCCCATTCTCGTTACCGATGGCTTTGCCGGGCAGCCCATGGCAGCGCCGATTTTCCGGCTGCTACAACAGTCACAAGATCGGGAGGCCTCTCTATTTGGTCGCATGGAGAATGGGCGCCCGGAGATCGTCATTCCGCTCCCGGCGAGCCCCAGAGAGGAAACGCCGTCGCCCGCCGTGCAACCGGTGGAAGAGGGGCAGCAGGTGCGCATTCTACGCGCGCCCCATGCAGGACGCGTGGGGAAGATCGTAGCCGTCCATAGTCGGGCACAGACCACAGCGGTCGGCTTACGTTTGGGCGGCGCCGACGTCGCTCTGGAAGATGGGACGGTCGTTTTTGTACCTTTTAATAATCTGGATCTGCTCATCTAGGGCGCTAATTTCGGACGCTCCATTCAGCGGGCGCCCATGAGCCACGATGTCCTGAGGAGGGTCGTATGAAGAAAGGTCTTCGTGAAAAGCGGTACACACTGGAGGCAGGACAAGCATCGGCGTTTGCCATCCTGCTCGCTGCCCTTCTGGGCATTCTAGGGATCGCTTCCGCCTGCACCGGCGGCGCTATTGCCTTGCGCAACGGCGAACAGGCAGAAATTAACGCCACCGGTACGGCCATCGCTCAGATAAACGAAACGACGCTGGCGCAGAATGCACGCGTCACCCAGACAGTCGCCGCGATGGAGACGGAGGAGGCGCGTCCCACGGAAACGGCGACTCCCGAGCCGAGCGATACGCCCGCGCCGAGCGACACCCCCCAACCTTCTCCCACGGCGACGGCTGAAGAAACGGCTGAAGACGAGGAAGCGACGCCGACGCCCATCGGCGTCACCGAAACGATCACAGCGACCACGGTCGCCGCTGTCGGTGGGACGCCAAGCGGGAGCGGCCCGGCCGCTGCGCTACCCGACACCGGCATCGGACTCGGGAGCGGGATAGCAGCCGCCTTTGCTCTGCTCGCGCTGCTGATCGTCGCCCGGCGGCTGCGCACCGGCTGAGTTACACGGCAAAAATGAGCGGAGGAAGCATCCTCCCAAGCGGGAAAGATGACGCAATCAGCAACCATCCTATTGGTAGAGGACGATCGCTCTATCCTCAACGGTATCGCCGATCTACTGCAGCTATTCGAGATTGGATACGATCTGCAGGTGCTGAAAGCGACGGATGGCGTGGAGGGGCTGGCGCGCATGGAAGAGGCGGTGCCGGACCTGATCATCTCGGATATCATGATGCCGCGGCTCAACGGTTTTGGCTTTTTAGAGGCGGTGCGCGCGAATCCTACCTGGATCCACATTCCGGTCATCTTCCTCAGCGCCCGCGGCACGCGCGATGAAGTGTTCGCCGGCCGGCGCAGCGGAGCAGAGCTGTATATCACCAAGCCCTTTGTGAGTGACGAGCTGATCGAGCTGGTTAAGAGTCAGCTCGACCGTACTTTTCAGCTCCAGAAGGTGCGCGAAAGGGAGCTGGAGGAGCTCAAGCGCAACCTTCTGCAGCTTCTGAACCACGAATTCCGTACGCCACTGACCTACGTGACGGCCTATTACGAGATGCTTTCCGATAGCCTCGTTGGCCTCGACGACCCCGCTCAGCTCCAGGAGTATCTACGTGGAATACAAGTTGGCTCGGCGCGGCTAACAGAGCTGGTCGAGGACCTGATCAAAATCGTAGAGATCCGCACCGGCGAAGCCGCTACACACTTCGGCGCAGAAGCGCAGCGCATTGAACGGACGCGTGCGCTGCTAAACCAGCAGATTGAGCGGTTTCAAGCGGCAGCGCACGACGCCGATATCACTCTCACCACCGACATCCCACCTGAACTACCGGCCGTTTACGGTGTTCCCTCGCAACTGCAGGACGCGATCTCCCGCCTGCTCGACAACGCCATTAAGTTTACCCGCTACCAATCTCGGGGCCAGCGAGAGGTGGCGGTCCGGGCGAGCGCTACCGAAGACAAACTCTCCATAGCGGTCAGCGACACCGGGATTGGCTTCCCGCCCCATGTGCACGACCAGTTGTTCGACCTCTTTTACCAGCACAACCGCGAGCAGCTGGAACAGCAGGGCTCCGGCGCCGGTCTGGCCATTGCGAGAGGGCTGGTCGAGCTCCACGGCGGCATCATCGAGGTCGAGAGCAGGGAGAATGAGGGGAGTACCTTTATCATCAAGTTACCGGTTGCCGGGAAGGTCCCGCCGCCGGGCGAGCGCAACCAACAGAGAGAGGTGAGCCGCCGCGCAACGGTGCTGGTCGTAGAAGATGATCATTACCTACTGAATGGGCTGAAGGAGATCCTGGAGCTACCACACGAGCGCTACAGGCTGGACATTCTGACCGCCACGAACGGGCAGGAGGGGCTCGCGGTTCTCGATAACCACCAGCCAGATCTCATTATCTCCGATGTGATGATGCCGGTCATGGACGGCTTTACGTTTCTGCAGAAGGTTCGGGAAAATCCACTCTGGCTGCAGATACCCTTTATTTTCCTCACAGCCAAAGGCGAACCGGAGGACGTGCACCGCGGGCGCCGCAGCGGCGCCGAAGAGTATATCACGAAACCTTACAGCATCGACGAACTGCGCGAATTGACCTTTACTCAGCTTGATCGCCATTTCCAGCGACGCGGCGCCGCCAGTCAGAACTTCGAGGCGCTAAAGCGCGGCGTACTGAATATGTTACAGCCGGAGTTCAAGGGGCCGCTGGCGCTTGTGCGGCGCTATTCGCAGCGGCTGGCGGAGGAGCTGGAAAATGTGGAAACTGATCAGGCGCTGATGTCTTCACTGCAGATCATTCAGGCCAACAGCGAACGGCTGAGCCATCTGGTCGAAGATTTTATCGCCATGGCCGAGTTTAAGACGGGTGAGGCACGCTCGGCCTTCGATATGCGCGCCGAAACGGTCGATCCGATCTCGGTCGTCCTTTACGAAGCGGCGTACACGCGCCAGTACCAGGCAGAGCAAGAAGGCATCGAGATGAGCTACGATCTTGAAGAAGCACTCCCCGCCGTTTACTGCCATCGGGAGAGGCTCACGCGCGCCTGCGGGCGGCTGCTCGATATGATGACCGACCTCTGCCGGGGGCGCAAGGGAGGCCGGATCACGCTCAAGGCATATCCTGCAGCGCAGAACGTCTGCCTGATGTTCCACGTGCGTGGTGGTTCGCTGCCTGAGGAGGAAGCATCCCGCGCTGCCCGCTTCTTCGCAGAAGAGGGAGCGGAGTCGATGCTGGAGATCAGCCGCTATGGCCCTAGCCTGACGGTCGTGAAGCAGACAATCGCCCTCCACGGCGGGGAGATCTCGCTGAAGAGGCCGGAGGCGGCGCAGATGATCATCTATATTCTACTGCCCCCTGCGACCCGGCAGGAAGCGGGTTAAGCAGGACCTCTGCAAGCAAAACCCGAACAGTTTAGCAAGAAAAAAGGAGAACTCTATGGCAACCTTATTGGAAAAGGCACAGACACTTATTTCGGCCAACCTGCACGACATGGTCGACCAGGCGTTACAGGCGAATTCCGTGGCGGTGATGAAGCAGTACATTCGCGACGCCCAAGAGAACCTGGCTGAGCTGGAAGAGGCCGCCGCCACTGTCGGCGGGGAGGTCAAAACGCTGGAACGCAAGTATCGCGAGTACAAGAGAGAGGCGGAACAGCTCGACCGCAACATCGACACGCTGCTGATGCAGGGCAAGACTGACCTGGCGCGCGCGGCACAGAACGAGCTGAACAGCACGCGCCGCCTGCAGGAGCAGTATCACGAGCAGTGGGTCCGCCAGGAGCGGGAGTACGAATCGCTCCTGAACGCGCGCCTCAAGTTACAGGCCAAGTTGACGACAATCCGCCAGGAACAGCGGGAGCTAGAAGCGCTCATGAAGCTGGCGAAGTCGAAAGAGGCGACAGTCAAAGCGATTAAGAGTCTGGACGATCTGATGGGCGTCGGCGACGCTGATATCGCCCGTCTGGGAGAGTCCATTCGCGGGCGGCTCGACCGCGCCAGCGCCTACAGTGAGATGTACGCCGAGCGCCTGGATAACCAGATGGACGAGGCGTTGGGCCGCGCCGAGATCGATATTCAGCTTGAAGAGCGCAAGCGTCGTCTGGGCCTGGCTGAGGCCCCCGCTCTCTCCGAAGAGGAGGAAGAGGTGGCCGGCGAAGAGACGGTTGGCGAGTAACGCTTGCTGCACTCGCCATGCAGGCGCAAAGGCCGAGAAGGAATGGTAGATGAACAGCGTGCGCAAATCGCTTGAAGAGCGGGCCCGCGATGCGATTCTACAGTATGCCTTCCTGCGTCCGGAAAGCGCCTTCGTCATCGCCGCCACTCTCACGCTGACCGCACTGTCAATCTTTGCCGCCGTCGACGCCGTGCAGCTCCCGGCGCTGTTGCAGAGCATTGGCGGCGCGCTTCCGTGGTACCTGTGGCTGGGGCTCGGTGCACTGGTGGAGGGCGGGCTGGTCTACAGCAGCCTGACCGATCCAGAAGCACACCGGCGAGTGGTCGCTGCGATGCTCAGGGATGAATTTCAGCCGGAACGGCTGCAGAATAACTGGCTGCAAGAGCAGGTACGAGACGCCTTCGACTACCGCTCGCGCATCACCGCCGCTATCCGCGAGCGGCGGGACACCGTGCTGAAAGACCATCTCGAGGATACCGCCGCCCAGCTCGACGAGTGGCTGGAAGAGGTCTACCTCCTCGCCCTGCGGCTGGACCGTTACCAGCAGGAGCGTGATCTGCATCGGCGCAACCGCGAGCAGGCGCACAAACGGCTTTCCGAGCTGGAGAGCCGCCTCTCGCAGGAGCAAGATCCGGCGGTGCGTCAGGAGATAGAGCAAAACGTGCAGAGTCTGCAGCGCCAGCTGCAGGCGGTGGCTCAGTTGGAAAACGCGATGGAGCGGGCGCGCCTGCGCCTGGAAAACACCCTCACCGCGATGGGCACTATCTATACTCAGACGATGCTGGTGGGGGCCAAAGATATCGACAGCGGGCGCGCCAGCCGGCTGCGCCAGGAGATCGGTGAGGAGGTCAGCGAGCTGGCGGACGTGCTAAGTGCCATGGACGAGGTTTACGCCGCCAACCAGCAGCGATAAAGATAGGTGGGGGCTTAAAACTCGCGCCCCAACGCACCCCCGGTTGCCAAAAGCAGTGCGCTCTGCTACCATTTTTGTTTGCGATAGTCTCTATTGCACTAATTCGGATTCTATTTCTACCAGGAGTGGAGAACAGAGCTGTTATGAAAGTACTACTGAAAGAAGATGTCGACAATCTGGGCTACGCGGGCGAGGTTCACGACGTCGCCGACGGCTATGGTCGGAACTACCTCATCCCGCGCGAGCTAGCGGTGAAGGCGACGCCCGGCGTGCTTAAACAGGCGGCTGCGTGGCGGGCCAAAGCGGAAGCGCGGCGCGCCGAGCGACGGGCGATGTACGAAGAGCTCACCGAGAAGATCAACAACACCCATCTGGTGTTCCGCGCCAAGGCCGGGGAGACTGGTCGCCTTTATGGCTCGGTGACGATGATGGACATTGCCGACCGCCTCAACGAAGAGCTGGGCACCGAGATCGATCGCCGCAAATTTGACGGCGATCCGCTGCGCGAGCTCGGCGAACATCGCGTCAGCATTCACCTCGACCGCGACTTCCACCCGCAGCTGCTGGTTTATGTCCACCCCGAGTCCGGCGAGACTGAAGATGCGGACGAGGAAGCGCAAGAAGAAGCAGCGGAAGCGGCCGAAGCGGAGATGCAAGGCCCGACGCCGGAAGCAGCCGAAGACGTCAACATTGAGCTGGACGGCGATCAGCCCGCCTGACCTTCCTTGCGACAGGGCAGCCGTTGTGCTGCCCGGCGGAGCGAGGTCCGGTGGACGCCTGATCGAGGGAAGGTAGAGCCACTGGCACTGTCAGTGGCTTTTTCCTCTTTAACAGAACGCGTACACGTGGGAGAAGGCCAGCCATGGACGAAATAGGCACTATCTTGCGCGAAGCGCGCGAGATGAAGAACCTGAGCCTAGGAGAGGTGCAGGAGCAGATTCGCATCAATCAGCGCTACCTGCACGCGCTGGAAGAGGGTGAGTACGAGAAGTTGCCCACGCCGGTGCATGTCCGCGGTTTTTTGCGCAACTACGCTCGTTTTCTGGAGCTTGACCCGGCACCGCTGTTGGAACGGTACGGAAGCCAGCAGGGCAATGGCCGGGGCGCACGAGCCCACAGCAATGGTTCGCCCGCCGCACCGCTGGAGCCACGCGCGGATCAGCCCTTCTTCAACCCCGTTAACGTAAATCTTGACGGCGCACCAGATGGTGCGGAGTCTACCGTCCGTCTGGTCATCATCGTCGCCCTTCTGATTACCATCGGCCTCGCCGCCTCGCGCTTTGTTCCTCTACTTAGAGGGCAGGGTGATGGGCGCGACAATTTACAGGCGGTGGTCGAAACGGTGCTGAGCGATGCCGAGGAAGCGGATGCGGATACGGCGGCGCTCACCGCCGATGGAGAAGGCGACGGCGCCGCACCACAGCCGGACGACGGTGGCCCGGAAGAGAGCCTGATGCCGGAAGCGACGTCGATGCCGCTCATCCCGACGGGACGTAATAACCCAGATGCGGCGGCTACCGTCGCCGCCGCCCCCACCCGCCCCTCGCTGCCGGCGACGATGGAGCGTATTCGCCTCCAGCTCGACATCACCGAGCGTACGTGGATGCGGGTCACTATCGACGGCGAGATTGTCTTTGAAGATCAGGTAACTCAGGAAGACGGTCCCTTTGAGTGGGAGGCCGAAAGCGAGGCCAGCCTGCTGACAGGGAACGCGGCCGGCATCTTCATCACCATCAACGACACGCAGCTCGGCAAGCTGGGCGGGCGCGGCGAGGTGGTGGACGAAAGCTGGCAGACAACGGCGCAGTAAAGTTCAATTTGACCAGATTACAGGATGGGGAGCCGCCCGGCCGCGCCATAACGCCCGGTCCGCGCTGACCTAAGCAAACAGTATGAGCAAAGCGAAACAGAAGAAAGCATTTTATCTTCTCAGTCTGGGCTGTAGTAAGAATACAGTCGATTCGGAGAGTATGGCGGCGCTGCTGGGGCGGGCCGGGTTTGGCGGCACACAGGATCCAGAGGAAGCGGGCATACTGATCGTCAACACCTGCGGCTTTATCCAGGCCGCTAAGGAGGAGTCGCTGGACGCCCTGCGCGCGCTGGCTGCCGACAAGGGTCCCGACCAGCTGCTCATCGCCGCAGGCTGCCTCTCCCAGCGCTATGGGCCTATGCTGGTACAGGAGGTACCCGGCATCGACGGCGTGATCGGCACCCGGCGCTGGATGGACATCGTGCCCTTTATCCGCGATCTACGGCGGCGCAAACGGCCGCAGCCTCTCTACCATCTCCCGGATCAGGCGACGACAGTCGGTCTCGACGAACGAAACGTGCTCCGCATCGCGCAACAGGGGGCCAGCGCCTATTTGAAGATTGCCGACGGCTGCCGGCGTCCATGCGCCTTCTGCACCATTCCGGAGATCAAGGGTACCCTGGTCAGCCGGCCCCCGGAAGCAATCATCGCCGAAGCGGTCGCCATGCAGGAAGCGGGCATCCGCGAGGCGATCCTTATCGCGCAGGATACTACCGACTATGGCCATGACCTGGGGATAAAGAACGGCCTCAGCGCACTGCTGAACGGCGTTGTCGAAGCAGCGCCCGGCCTCGACTGGATCCGCGTCATGTACGCCTACCCGGGTTACGTGACCGACGAGCTGATCGAGACGATGGCCCGGCACCAGCAGATCCTGCCCTACCTCGACATTCCCCTGCAGCACGGCCACCGAGAGACGTTGAAACGGATGCGCCGGCCCGCCAACATCGACTGGGTCTACCGGACCGTCGAGAAGCTGCGCACCGCCATGCCTGACATCGCCATTCGGACGACCTTCATCGTCGGCTATCCGGGGGAAACGGACGAGGAGTTTGAAGCGCTGAAGCAGTTCGTGCGTGACCTGCGATTTGACCGCGTGGGCGCCTTTACCTACTCCTACGAAGCCTCCACCCCCTCGGCAACCGTCTCCTGGCAGGTAGCAGACGAGGTGAAGGCGGCGCGGCGCGACGAGCTGATGGAGCTGCAGCAGCCGATCTCATTAGCTCGCAACCAGGAACAGGTCGGGCGCGTCCTGCCGGTACTGGTCGAAGGGCACGGCGACGGCGTGAGTGTGGGCCGCAGCTACCGCGATGCTCCGGAAATTGACGGCCTCGTCTTTGTACCGGGCGAGCTACCCATCGGCGACATTGTGCCGGTGCGCATCGACGGCGCCATGGTTTACGACCTGACCGGCGTCCCCGCCGGAGTCGAGCAGGGAGAGCGGGTGATCTCCCTCGCCGACGTGGCCACCATCGCCTCCTGATGTCTCGCTTCGCTCTCTCGCTCTTTCTCCTCGGCGCCCTTCTGCTGGGAACGGCATGGATCGTCGAGTCGCGAGAGGTCGTGGCGCCGGGAGCCACGGAGAAACCGGCGCTCCCTGAGGCACCGATTGCCGGCTACCGCGCCCCTGACTTCACCCTGACCACGCTCACCGGCGATACAGTGCGCCTGAGCGATTACCGTGGTCAGCCGGTAGTGGTTAACTTCTGGGCCACCTGGTGCCCACCCTGCCGCGCGGAAATTCCCCATTTCCAGGCCGCCAGCCGGCGCTATAACGGGCGCATCATCTTTCTCGGCGTAGACGATGGGGAGCCGGTAGCCACAGTTGCTCCCTTTGCCGCCAAGATGGGCATCACCTACCCCATCCCGCTGGACACGGAAAGCGCAGTGAGCCGCCTTTACCGCGTCAACTCTCTGCCCAGCACTTTCTTCATCGACGCGAGCGGTGTGATCCGTCACGTGCAGTTTGGACTGGTGACGGAAGCGGTGCTGGAAGAGAACGTTCAGGTGCTACTCGCGGATGAGGGCAATGCTGCCGGTCCTTGACCTGGGCTTCGCCGCGGTACCCACGGCCGGTCTGATCTACATTCTGGGGGCGTGGCTGGCGCTGAGCGCGGTGGAGAAGGGAGCTGCACTGTTGAAACAGCATGTGGCGGCGACGTACACCCTGGCGGTACTCGGGCTGGCTGCGGCCTTTGTCGGGGCGCGTGCGGCCTTCGTCGCCAGCCACTGGGAAGCCTACCGGCAGCAGCCACTGGCTATCGTCTGGCCCCTGACGGCGGGTTTCGACATCTGGGCCGGCCTGCTGCTGGGCGCGCTCGCCGCCTTTTTCTACGGGCGCGCGCGCGGCCTACCCCCCTGGCGCACACTCGACGCGCTGGCGCCCGGCCTGCTCGTAGGGCTGAGCACCCTGAGCCTGGCCGATTTTCTGGCGGGGCCGGGCTACGGCGAGGCGGCGGACCTACCGTGGAGTATCTCTCTCTTCGGGGTCTCCCGGCATCCCGTCCAACTATACGAAATCGCCTTCGCCCTGCTGGCACTGGGCGTCTGGCGGCTGGCGCTTATCCGAGGGCGGGATCTGCCCTCCAGAGCAGGCGTGCCTTTTCTGACAGCGGGCGCCGTCTACAGCGCCGGGCGGCTCTTCGTAGATGCCTTTCGCGACAACGCCTGGCTGACGCAGGGCGGCTATCACGTGGTGCAGATCATCTCACTGGTAATGCTGCTGGCGTGCCTCTTTTTTTTACTTATGCGGCTCGAAAGCAACGCGCCTGCCTTACACGCGGAAAGGCGAGTCGACGGGGCGGAAGGCATGCCACCTGAAATGCCGGAACGGCGCACCGGCTGACGGCGCTGCTCTGCTAAAGAAAAAGCCACGATTGCAGCCGCACCCGCGCGTGGCAAAGCCTCTCTCCCTCTTGTCAACAGCTATAAAAATCATTACCATGCAACTGCAACCTGAACAAAGAGGGATGAACCGCGAAATATGTTCAAAGTCAACGAGGTATACGCAAACCGCAGGGGTCGGTACACGGTTATCGAACTGGACCCCCCGCGTATGAAAGTACAGTATGACGACGGCTCTGTCGCAGAGCTGAACATCGCCATTCAGAAGCGAATCTGGGAAAATATTCGTGATGAAGAGGAAGTGCGCGCCGCCACGCGTGCCGCGCGGCAGGCGGACGCCCGATCCACCCACTATTACATTAAGTCGTTGAGCATGGAGACGGAAGAAGAGGTCACCGTCCCCGGCTTCCGCGAACGAATCACCGTGGTCGAACGAGAAGGGCCTGCGCTGCACGCCGGCGACCGCATCGTCTATTATGCGCTGGAAGACCATGTCTTCTTCGCGGTAGGAACGGTGACCGGCGAGGCACAGGGGAGCGTCCCTAAGGGCTTTTTCTATACCGAAGAGGAAGCGCAGCATCTCCGCTTCTACCCCATCGACCTCGACGAGCAGGTGGATACGCTTGAGCGAGCGCTCCCCCTGGAGAGCGTCGAACTGGAAAGCAACGCCAACTATCGCAGCCTACTCCAGCGACCGAACAGCTACTTCGAGATCAACGAAGATGATTTCGAGCTGCTCGCCGAGCTCCTCACGGAAGTAACCGAGGAAGAAGACGAAGATTTCGAAGACGAAGAGGATGAAGAGGATTACGAAGAATAGATGACAAAGGCCAAACCGATTCTTGTCTGTGTCGCCTGGCCCTACGCCAGCGCCGATATTCATCAGGGTAATGTCACCGGCTCCTATCTGCCGGCGGACATTTATGCTCGCTATCACCGCCTGCGTGGCAACAACGTGCTCATGGTCTCCGGCTCCGATAGCCACGGTACGCCGGTGACGGTAAAGGCCGACGAGGAAGGAACAACCCCGGAAGCGGTCTTTCAACATTACCACCACCGCTTCCTGGAGCTCTTCCAGAGGCTGGGGCTGACGTACGATCTCTATACCCACACCGACACAGAAAATCACTACCGCGTCTCCCAGGACATGTTCCTCAAGCTGCTGGAGAAGGAGTACCTGTACCGCAAGACGACGGAACAGATGTATTCCCCGGCATCCGACCGTTTCTTGCCCGATCGCTATGTCGAGGGCACCTGCCCCGTCTGCGGCTATGAGCGGGCGCGCGGCGACCAATGCGACAACTGCAACACGCTCTTTGAGAGCGCCAGCCAGCTCATCAATCCCCACAGCCGCATGGACGACAGCGCTCTGGAGCTGCGCGAAACGGAGCATTTCTTTCTCGACCTGGGTCAGCTGGCGGAAGATGGGCTCGCCGACTGGATTCAGGAGGACAAGGAGCATTGGCGCCCGCAGGTCATCAATTTTGCCCGTAACCTGATCCTCAACGAGGGGCTGCACGGTCGGGCCGTGACGCGGGACATGGAGTGGGGAATACCGGTGCCGGTGCCCGGCTACGAGCATAAGGTGCTCTACGTGTGGTTTGAAGCGGTCATTGGCTATCTCTCCGCCGCCATCGAGTGGGCCGCCAACCAGGGCAACCCAGAAGCGTGGAAGAAGTGGTGGTACGGCGACGACGCGCGCACGGTCTACTTTATCGGCAAGGACAATATCCCGTTCCACGCCATCATCTGGCCCGCCCAGCTTTTGGGTGTGGAGCGCCTCTACGAAGAGGACCCGGACGAGCAGCTTAACCTGCCTTACGACGTACCCGCCAATGAGTTCATGAACATGGAGGGCCGCAAGATCAGCGGCAGCCTCAACTGGGGCGTCTGGATGCACGACGCGCTCGAGCGGCACGATCCGGATCCCCTGCGCTACTACCTGACCGTGGCGATGCCGGAGACGCGTGACAGCGACTGGAGCTGGGGAGGGTATGTCGAGCGTACCAACAACGAGCTGGTGGCCAACTGGGGCAACCTGGTTCATCGCGTCCTCAACATGACCCGCCGTTACTTCGACGGCGTCGTGCCGGAGCCGGGCGAGCTGGCAGAGGCGGACCGGGCACTGCTCGCCGCCGTGGACGAAGGGCTTAAGACGGTGGGCGCGCTCTACGACGCCGCTAAGTTCCGCGCTGCCGCTTCGGAAGCGATGGCCGTGGCGACGAAGGTTAACCAGTACCTGGAAGAGATGAGCCCCTGGAAGACGGCGAAGAGTGATATGGAGGCCACCGGGCGGACGCTTTACACCGCTCTGCAGGCGCTCAACGGCCTTAAGATCATTTTCGCTCCCATTCTGCCCTTTACCAGTCAGCGCCTGCACGAGATGCTGGGCGAAGAGGGACAGCTCTTTGGCGCGCAGGAAGTACAGACCTTCGAAGAAGACGAGCGTAGCCACACCGCCCTGACCTACGATCCAACACCCGCCGTCGGCGCCTGGGAGCGCACGGAAATCCCGGCCGGCCGCAAGCTGCAAAAGCCGAACCCGCTCTTCCGCAAGCTAGACGAGAGCGTGGTCGAAGAAGAGCTCAGCCGCCTCGTTCGGCCATCCGAAACGGCCTGACGGCGGCTGCACCACGGAGAGAGAACGATGCCCTACACCAACGAACAGCTCAGCGCCTACCTCAACGACCTCGTCCCTGAACGGCCGTCCGAGATGCAGAAGATGGAAGCCTACGCGGAGGAGCACGGCTTCCCGATTATCGGCCCTGCCGCCGGGCAGGCCTGCTACCTCATCGCTCGCCTGATGGACGCTCATCGAATTTTCGAGCTCGGTTCAGGCTATGGCTACTCTACCGCCTGGTTTGCGCGCGCCGTGCGTGAGAACGGCGGCGGCGAAGTTTACCACACCGTGTGGGACGAGGAGCTATCGCAAAAGGCGCGCCAGCACCTGGAGGCGCTCGGCTACGGCGAGCTGGTCCGCTACCGGGTCGGCGAGAGCGTGCAGGCGCTGCGCGAGCTGCCTGGGAATGAAACCTTCGACCTGATCTTCAACGACATCAACAAAGAAGGCTATCCAAGTTCGCTGGACGTCATCTATGAACGCCTGCGTCCCGGTGGGGCGCTGATCATCGACAACATGCTCTGGAGCGGACGCGTGATGGACGAGGAAGATACTTCGGAGAATACCGAAGCGATCCGCACGACCACCCGCCGTCTCACGGACGGCGAGCGGTGGATCTCGACGCTGCTGCCGATCCGTGATGGATTGATCGTCGCCTACCGGCGCTGAGCGGGGAGAGGACTGCCGTGGAGGGCACGCGTAGCGGGCGGAGGTTGGGCCGCGCGCCGCAGCTGTGGGTCGGGCTGGCGCTAATCGCCATCTTCTGGCCTCTGAACTGGATGCTGGAGGGCCTTCGTACGCACTTCCTCTTCTTCCCTCTATGGTTGGGCTACACGCTGGCTGTAGACGGCCTCGTCTTCCTGCGGCGGGGTACTTCCCTCCTGCGCCGCAACTGGCGCGCCTATGTGGGTCTCTTCGTCGTCTCCGCCCCGCTATGGTGGCTGTTCGAGGCGATCAACCTGCGCACGCTCAACTGGCAGTACCTGGGCGAGAGCGAGCTGCCTTTCGTGACGCGCAGCCTCCTGAAAACGGTCGCCTTCTCGACCGTCATTCCCGCCGTCTTTGGGACGGCCGAGCTCGTCAGCACCTGGGGCTCGGTACGGCGGTTGCGGCGCGGGCCGCGCCTGCGCCCGGTGCGGCCCATTCTACTAGGCTTCTTGGTGACCGGCGTCGTAATGTTCGCGCTGATGATGATCTGGCCCCGGATCTTCTACCCCTTTATCTGGCTCTCCCTCTACTTCATCCTCGCGCCGGTGAACGCCGCCCTCGGCAATCGCTCGCTGGCCGGTTATACCGCGTTTGGGGACTGGCGACCGGTGCTAGCGCTGATGCTGGGGACGCTCATCTGCGGCTTCTTCTGGGAGCTGTGGAACTACTATGCCTACCCCAAGTGGATCTACCACGTTCCGCCCTTCGAGTTCCTTTACATCTTCGAGATGCCCCTTCTCGGCTATGGGGGCTACCTGCCGTTCGGGTTGGAGCTTTTCGCGCTCTACCACCTGATCGTCGGCCTGCTAGGTGTGGAGCACCTGCAGCAGTACGTGCAGTTTGAGGGATAGTGACGTCACACCCTGCGGGAGGCTGCGAGCCTTCCGGAGGATCTGAGCTTTAGCTCGAAGATGGCTTGATCCGCACCATCACCTCCGGCTGGGGCCGCAGCGTCGCCTGCGCCCGTACCTCCACTGGATGGCCTGGAAGCAGCTCGAAGCGGTACTTCTGGAACATCATACTGAGCGCAATGACCGACTCGACGAGCGAGAAGTCCTTGCCGATGCACAGACGCGGACCGCCGCCAAAGGGGAAGTAGGCGTAACGGTGGCGCTCCCTGGAGCGCTCGGGCAGGAAGCGGTCGGGGTCAAAGCGGTACGGCTGCTCCCAGAATTCCGGGTCGCGATGAGTAACGTAGGGGCTGAGCATGACCATGCTGCCAGCGGGAATGTGATAGCCGCAGACCGCGTCGTCCTCGCGCGCCAGGCGGGCGAACATCCAGGCTGGCGGGAAGAGGCGCAGCGTTTCATCTACGACGCGCCCCGTTAGCGGCAGCCGCCGCACGTCGGCAGCGGTCGGGGCTTCACCTTCCAGGACCGTCTCCACCTCCTCGCGCACGCGCGCCGCGACATCCGGCCGCCGCCCCAGCAGATAGACGGCCCAACCGAGGGCGCTGGCCGTGGTCTCGTGGCCGGCGAAGAAGATCGTCATCACCTCGTCCCGGATCTGTGTGTCGGTCATGCGCTCGCCGCTGTCAGCATCCTGGGCGGTCAGCAACATCGTCAGCAGGTCGTCGGGCGCGCTTTCGGGATCTCGGCTCAGCAGTGCACGCCGCCCTTCGATCAGCGCGGCGACGACCTCGTCTAGCGTCTCCAGCGCCTCCTGATAGCGCCGGTTGGCGGGCGTGGGGAGGCGATGCACAAAATCGAAGGGGATGAAGAGTGTCCGGTTCAGATATTCCAGGCAGGCGGTGAAGGCGTCGCAAAGCAAATCGGTCTGCCGGCCGACGTCGGCGCTGAACATCGTGGTGGCGATTATCTGCTGCGTCAACCGCATCATCTCTGCTGCCAGGTCGAAGGGCTCTCCGCTGTTGGCATAAGGCTCCCAGCGCGCAAGCATCGCCGCCGTCTCCGCCCCCATCTGCTGTACAAAGCCTTCAACGCGGCGGCGGTGGAACATCGGCTGCATCAGCCGGCGCTGGCGCAGCCAGAAATCGCCTTCGCTGCTGACCAAACCGTTGCCGATGAGGGGGCGGACCTGATCGTAGGGCTTGCCGTAGTTGCGGTAGTTCTGCTGCAGAATGTACTGAACAGCGTCAGGATGGCTGGCAAGGAGCATCGTGCGCGGTCCCATCTGGAGCGAGGCGACGGGTCCATACCGTTGCCCGATCTCTACAAAGGTGTCGAGGGCATTACCCGCAATCTGCGGCAGAATACCCAGAAAGGGAATACCGTCCGGACCTGGCGGCAGCGGCAACTGTTGTTCGGCGATCGGTTGGGACATGAAGAGCTCTCCTTTCGTGGCTTGGAGCTGCGCAGGTTCGCCTGCGGCAGAGCGTTGGTCAAGAACATCCACAAGTATAGCGGGCACGAATTAGAGCCATGCAAGAACGCCTACCTTGTGACGACCTTTTATATGGTACCCGTTGTCAGATCAGTTATCATGAGGCCCATGCTGTTCAAGGAAGAGATACGCCGCGCCCGCTTCCTCCTGCTCGCCGTTATTGCCCTCTACCTGGCTATCGGTACACTCTACGCCGTACACACGCCGGCGTGGCAGGCGCCCGACGAGCCGGCGCACTACAACTATATCCGCCAGCTTGCCCAGGGCCGCCTCCCCGTTATCGAGCCGGCAGACTACGACGAGGCATACCGGGCTGCCATCGTCAGCGCCGGCTTTGGCCCTGGCGCCAGCATCGAGCCGCTGACGTATGAAGATTGGCAGCCGCCGCTCTACTACCTGCTGCAGACGCCCCTTTTCGTGCTCTTCGACGGCGCGCTACTGCCTCTGCGCCTCTTATCGCTCCTGTTGGGCGCGGGCGTCGTCGTCGCTGCTTACGGCGCAGCACGCGCTATCTGGCCCGACAGGGTATGGCTCGCGCTAAGTGCCGCCATCTTCGTCGCCTTTCTGCCCCAGCACGTTGCCATTCTGGCCTCGGTCAACAACGATAGCCTCGCCGAGCTGCTGATCGCGCTTATGCTCATCCTCCTGCTGCGGCTGGCAGACGCAGATCGCGGTGACGTGCCATCGGCGGAGGCCGAAGCTGTGCCGCGGGCCTGGCTGGCGGTAGGCGTGCTGCTGGGGCTCGGCTTCCTGACCAAGGGGACCGCGTATCTGATGGCGCCCATCGTCGCGCTGGCCCTGTTCCGCTACTGGCGCGATTGGTCGCGGCTCCTGCGCGCTGGGGCGCTGGCCTTCCTGCCGGCGGCCCTGCTGGGCGCGCCGTGGTGGCTGCGCAACGTCGTCGTCTACGGCGGTCTGGACCCCCTGGCCACGCAGGCGCACGACGCGGTGGTGGTGGGGCAGCTGCGCACCGCCGACTGGATGGCCCGGGTGGGCGCGCCTACGGCTGTCGCCAGCTTCGCCCGCACCACCTTCCGCAGCTTCTGGGGCCAGTTCGGCTGGATGGGCGTCGTCATGGACAGCCGCATTTACACTCTGCTTTTTCTTTTCAGCGTAGCGGTCCTGCTAGGTCTGCTCCTGGCGCTGCACTTACGAGAACCCGTGCAGCCGGCGAGTAGCCGCAGGCCCGCGCCGACGCAAATTGCGCTCCTGCTGGCCCTCCTGGCACTCAACATCGCCCTTTATCTCGGCTATAATGTCACGTTCGTCCAGCATCAGGGGCGCTACCTCTTCCCGGCGCTGATCCCGGTAGCCATAGGCGTCGCGATGGGGGTGGGCGTGTGGGTACGTCTGGCTGCCGGCGCGCGTGTACAGGCGGTGCTCACCCCGCTGGCGCTGGGCGTGCTGCTGGTGGCGCTCGACTTGCTGGCCCTGTTCTGCTTTATCTTGCCTCAGTTGGCGGGCGCCGGCCGCTGCCCACTGTTCTAGAGCACCAACGAATCTCCGCGAGACTCGGCGAACGGCCCTCGAGTGGCAGCGCGCACGCCCAGCCTCGCGCAGGCTTTTCATTTAGTTCGCTTATTCAAGGAGAGAACGATCATGCGGGACATCGGCGTAGACTGCCTGTTCGAAGAAGACGGCACGGTGCGCGTGCGGCGTATCGCCGTGCGCGGCAAGTGGGAAGGCGTGGAGCAGGGACGGCAGTGGCAGGATGAGGAGGGGCGGCACGTCCTCGTCATGCGCCACGGGGCGACGGTGCAGGAGATCGTGCTTGCGCCGGAGACGCTGCGCTGGGAGATAAAGCCAGCCATTGGTGGGCAGGCGCGGGCCGTTTAGCGAAAGGCGCGGTCTCCCCGCACCATCCGCCGCAGCGCCCGGTACTTGCGCCACTCGTAGTAGCTCATGTAGAGGCTCAGTCGCAGCCCATGCAGGCCGTCGCGGTAGCCGTGGAGCGTCACAAAGCGCCACCAGAAGTGGCGCAGCGGCTGGAGGAAGGGAGTGTAGGGGCGCGGGCGCACCCCCTCCGCTTTCAGCATCTCGGCGTCGATGTGGGTGTAGCGCCGCTGCTTGGCGTGGAAGTGGGCCGGATCGCGGTAGTTGTGGTGTACGAGCGGATTCTGCAGGTATCCCACCGCACCGTCGACGACGGCCACTTCGTGCACCGGACGCTCGTAGCGGACGCGCCCGCGGCGAAAGAGGCGCAGCTGGTAATCGGGGAACCAGCCGGCGCCGCGAGTGAGGCGGCCAAAGATGTAGTTGTGGCGGGGGACGTACCAGCCGGATTCGTGACGTTGGGCGATGACGGTGCGGATCTCGGTTGCCAGGGAGGCGGGCACGCGCTCGTCGGCGTCGACAAAGAAGACCCACGCTGCGGAAAGGTGGTCCAACGCCCGGTTGCGCTGCTGGGCGTAGTTCTCAAAAGGGGCCTGGACCACTTCCGCGCCGGCTGTGCGGGCCAGGGCCACCGTTCCGTCGTCGCTGAATGAGTCAAATACCAGGACGTGATCGGCCCAGCGGACGCTTTCGACGCAGGCGCCGATGGTGGCGGCCTCATTGAGGGTCAGAATCGCGACGGCGAGAGTATTGTCCTGCGTCTCCGGCGCCGGTCCAGAGGGAGGATCAGTCCGCACCTGCTTTTCCAGCCGGAGAAGCGGCCGGTTCGGCAGCCGGGGAAACGGCTGCCTTTTTGGCCGTGGGGTCGTTGGGTGCGGCCTCGTCGGTCGCGGGCGCATTGGCCGCGGGCGCATCGGCCGCCCCCACTGCGGCGACCGTTTGGCTCACCGCATCGATAAGGACGTCGGCCGGAGGCTGGCCGTTTGCCCGCGGGTTCGCCTGTGACACGCCCTCCTCGCCCTCCTCGGCGGCGACCACAGTTTGCCAGAAGCCGGCTGCCCTCCGATAGGCCTCCCGAAGCTCTCGATTGGGCGCGGCGGCCGCTTTGCGGGCCAGGCCACGGGTAGCCAGACGCCGGGCGAGCGCAAACCGCGCCGGGGTGTGGTGCTTGCGGTAGAGGCGGGCGCGGCTTTGCCAGAGGTTGACGATCGACCGCGCCGGTACCTGCTTCGTGCTCTCGCCGCCGTAGTGAACAATTTCCGCGCCGGGCACCGTGTAGATGCCCCAGCCGGCGTTACGGATGCGCCAGGCCCAGTCAATCTCTTCACAGTACATGTGGAACGACTCGTCGAAGCCGCCGGTTGCCTCGGCCACATCGCGGCGTACCAACATGGCAGCGCCTAAGGGAAAATCGACGGCAAATGGATCGCCGTCGGGACGGTAGAGGCGGCGCGCGTAGCGACCGTTGAGGCGGCTGTCGTACAGTGCGGAGGGCATCGGCCACAGGTCAAACAGAAGCTGGGTGATGCCGGGGAAGGTAAAGGCGCTGTGTTGGAAGCGACCGTCGCGGTAGACGAGGCGCGCGCCAACCATGCCGGCTTCAGGACAGCGGTCGAGGCAGTCGACCATCTGCGAAATGCCACCCGGGCGAATGAGGGTGTCGGGGTTAAGCAGCAAGAAGTAGCGCGGCGATTCCGCTGCGGCATCGGCCATTCCCTGGTTGTTGGCCGCGCCAAAGCCAATGTTCGTGTCGTTGGCCCGCAGGCGTGTGTGGGGAAAGAGGCTGCCGAGAAGAGCCAGCGTCCCGTCGGTCGAGCCGTTGTCTACCACCCAGATCTCGCCATTGAGGCGACTGTAGCGCAGTTCAGCATAAACGGTAGAGAGACACTCGGCGAGATAGTCTCGCACATTCCAGCTGACGATAACTACGGCAACATCAAGCATATTCGCCCTATCTTAGGAGCGCTCACGCGCGTGAGCGCCAGTAGCACTCTCAGAACCCGAACCCAGCGCAGGCAACGGGCAACTAAACGGTCAAGTATCAAAGAGTATAGAGGCCGAAAACGAGGCCCAGTTTAAGCGGCGATTAACAGGAGCTAAGCGGCACGCCTCTTGCCGGCTGGTCATCCGCACGAGAGCGACTGCGACGGCTCCCTCGCCGGGAAGAAGATTACGGCGCATAGCGCGTCTTTTCGCGAGGCGCACAGCGCGGTCTCTCCTCCGCCGTCGGGACGGCGACCAGAATGTCGTGTGTATCGACGCGATTGTTGTGCACGGAGATCTCGATATCCTCGTGGATCAGACCGGCCCACACCGGCTGCGGGTTGCGCACGCCAAAGGCGTCGAGGACGCGGATGCCGCCGCGGACGACGCCGCGCTCGCCGGGCATCAGGTAGTACTCGCCGTCGATCTCGGTCAGCGTCTCCGGCGTTCCCAGCCCCCAGCGATAGGGGTAGTCGCTGAGCGCATTTTCAAAGCCGATTCCCAACCGCCACACGCCCGACTCCGTCGCCCAGCCGACGGTGTTGTAGTTCCAGTCAGAGTCATAGACGGCGCCCGACCACGGGCCGGCGGTGCGGATAGGGGTTGTACCATAGTTCTCGACCGTCACCGTGAAATAGAGGGTGTCGCAGATCTCGACTGTGGTCGTGTTAAAGGCCAACGTGTCACCCTCTACAGGGGAGATGATGCTGGCAAAAGGAAGGCCACCGTACTCAAAGGTCAACGTTCTTTCGACGCGCACTTCCTGCCCTTCGTCGTCTTGCGTCTCGACCACGAGGGGATAGATGCCATCGGGCGGCGGCTGCGCCCTCAAATCCACCCCACCCTCGTAGCTATAGGTGTGCATACCGCGCTGGTTCGGTCGCGCCTCCAGCGGCTGCTCCGGCAGTGGCACTTCGGCACCGTCAGGCTGCACCAGGTAAACGCGCGTTTGCGCCACATCCTTGGCGAGGAAGTAGTTCACTGCCACACGGTCGGCAATGCCATCCTGGTTCGGCGAGAAGACCGTTCGATCCAGCGAGAAGTCGCGGATCTCCGGCAGCAGCGGGTCGGCATCGGCGACCAGCAGCGAGCCGCTGGCGCGCTCTGTCACTCCCTCCGCGTCTGTCGCTTCGACCACCCAGGTATAGGCACCGTCCTGCAGCAAGCGGCTAACGATTTCGCCCTGCAGCTGTTCGCCCGGCAGGCGATAGCCGTCGACGACGCCGCCGAAGTAGACCTCGTAGGGGCCAGCGCCGCGCGGTCGCTCGCGCCGGAAGTAGTAACGCTCACCCGCAGCGTCCTCAAAGTAAATCGAGACCGTCGCGTTGCGCGCCAGTTCGTAGCTGATCAGCGTTTCGTCCTGCTCCCCATCGGCGTTGGGCGATATCTGCTCCTGTTCCACGCGCGCCGCGCGCAGAAGGCTCCGGTCACCCCGCACAACGGCCCATCCGATCGCCGCCGCACCGGCGACAATGGCCACGGCAACCGCAGTAACGAAGAGCGCGAAGAGTCGGCGGTCATTCATGGCGCTCAGTTTACCAGAGGCAAAAATCGGGATCGAGAGCGGGCGCGCCGACCAGCAGGGGTGCTATGCTTTTACTCATCTACCCGCCCGGTGCCTCATTTGGCAAGGTACCCTCCCGACGTTACAATGCCGCGGCATAGAAGAAAGCAAGGAAGAGGTATGATGGAGGAGTACGGTACAGACAGAGCGTGGCCCTTTGCCGAAGGGGGGGGCGCGACGTTGGCGGTGGCAACGGCCCTGTGGGGCGGTGCGGTGGCGCTATGGCGGGAGCGGCCCGCTTGGCCCACGCGCCTGCTGCTGCTCGTCGCTTCGGCGCTGTGGCTCCTGATCCTCTACTTTTTCCGCGATCCGAACCGCCCGCTCTCGCGCGAGAGCGGGATGGTCGTCGCCCCGGGCGATGGACGCGTGGTGGGGATCGAGCGGGAGCGGGAAACGGTCTACCTGCAGCAGGAGACGATCCGCATCAGCATCTTTCTCTCCATTCTCGACGTACACGTACAGCGCGTACCGATCGGCGGGCGCATCATGCTGGTCGATCACCGGCCAGGCAAATTCCTGCAGGCTTTCCGTCCCGAAGCGTCGACCGAGAATGAGCACATCGCGATGGTCGTCGCTACTCCCTACGGCCGGGTGCTGGTCAAGCAGATCGCAGGCATTATGGCCCGGCGCTGCGTGAACTACCTCGCCCCCGGCGACATCGTCCAGACCGGCGAGCGCTTTGGGCTGATTCGCTTTGGCTCACGTGTCGACCTCTTCCTGCCGCCCGAGGCAACGCTTCTGGTCGCTGAAGGAGAACTTGTCCGCGGTGGACTGACACCGATGGCGCTGCTGCCAGGCGAGCGCAAACAGTCCGCGGACGATAACGCCCGCGTCGACAATGTCCACTCTGCGGCGCAGTAGATACCGCTACCTGATCCCCAACGGGATCACCTTCCTCTCGCTAAGCGCGGGAGTCGCTTCTATTTTGTTCTCTGCCCAGGGCTTCCTTTTTGGCGCCGGTCTGCTGATTATGAGCAGCTACATCCTGGACCTTTTGGACGGCGAATTGGCCCGTCGCCTCGACGCCAGTTCCTCCTTTGGTCTGCAGCTTGACTCCCTGGTCGATATAGTGGCTCTGGGAACGGCACCCGCCGTTTTCGCTTTTACCCACCTCGACGCGGGCGACGCCGTTCCTCTGGTCTTTGTCTGGCCGAGCGTTCTGCTCTACGTCGTCGCCGGTGCTTTTCGCCTGGCCCGTTTCAATCTACTGCCGGAAAAAGAGGGACAGACGACGAGCGTGGGGCTGACGATATCGACCGCGGGGGCGACGCTGACGCTGGCCATTCTTTCCGATTTGAGCCTACCGGGCGAAGTGGCGCCCGAGGAGGCCTTCCTCCTCCTCCTGCTGGCGCTGGCGGCCCTCATGGCGAGCCGCATCCCCTATCCCTCTATCGTCTGGCTCTTCTCCAACCGGCTGGTCAACGTCCTCTACCTGCTCTACTTGATCGTCACGCTCGTCGTGCTGCGGTTGCCGTTCTGGACTGTGTGGTTCATCTTTAACAGCGGCTTCCTGTTCGCCGGGCTGGCGCGGGTCGCGCTGAAGCAAGCCAGCTCACGGGCGCGGGAGGAGGCGCCGTGACCACCGGCAGCCCTGGCCGTCTCTGGCGGCAGCTCCAGGGTGACGCGCTCTTCGCCTACACGCGCATCGTGACCCGCACGGCTCACTTTAACGTCGAGGGCTGGGAGCACCTGGAGGCCGCCCAGAAAACGGGACGACCCCTGCTCTGGTCCCTGTGGCACGAGCAGGTAATGAATTTCCTCGTCTTCGGCGACCGCCATTTCGATGCTGCCGACTTTGTCGCCGTGACGGTGGGCGACACGCGCGGCGACACACTGGGGACGGTGGCCGAACGGCTGGGGGGAAAGCCGATCCTGGTCGACATGCAGGGAAATCCGGTCGCCGCCGGGCGCGCCGTCGTCCGCGTCATCCAGGCGATGAGAAGCGGCAAGCAGACGCTTATCGCCCCCGACGGCCCGGACGGCCCGGTCTTCGAGCCGAAAGGGGGTGTGGCGGTGCTGGCAAAGAAGGCGGAGGCGGCGATTTTGCCGATCGGCATATACGCGCGCCACGCCTATCGCCTCGACCGCTGGGACCGTTACCAGGTTCCCTACCCGTTTGCCCACCTCGACGTGGCGATTGGCCTGCCCCTGCTCGTCAGCCGCGACACGGAGCAGGAGGCACTGTTGGACGAGATTAGCAGCCTGCTACACCGGATGCGTGACCGGGCGCGGGAGATGGGCGGCGTCGCTTAAAGCTGTGGCTGCCAGCAGCGATCAGGCTGTGCCGGCATTACACCAGCTCGTGAGCCGCAACCACAGCTCAGTGGCGGCGAAGGCCACAGCCACAAGCGCTGCCAGCCAGACAAGCGCCGCCCCCACGTTACCCCAGTTCTGTTCCAGAACACCGGAGCGGACCGCCAGATCGATCCACGTTCCCCGCCCCAGAAGCCGGTAAACGTTCGCCAGCCCATAGTGGAGCTGCCCAGCGTAGATGTGGCCCAGGTCGGCCGTCGCCCGCACAGGGGGCGAGCCGATCACATACTGCGTCCAAAGAAGCAAGTTCCAGATCACACCGCCCAGGAGCATAGCGTAGATGGCGAGCCGGTGCGGACGCTGCCTGCGCGCATAGCGGATGATGGTTGCGAGACCGACGATGAAGACGAGCGAACTGCCGATGAAGCGCCGTGCGCCGAAGGCGCTGCCGCCCCACCAATCGGCAATCGTCGCGTTCAGATACCACTGAGCAAGCACCACCAGACTCAGCCCCAGCGCGAGGGGGGTGTCGAGGCGAAAGAGGGCGAGCATCCCGAGGAGCCCGAGGGCGACGAGCGGCGTCCACGAGAAGAGGCCGTTCCGGGGCGAAAGTAGAATCTGCAGCAGCGCCGGCTCTTCTAAGCGGATGAAGGCGCCGCCCATGGGCACCGTGAGCCACGCCCCGTAGAGTGCGCGCCAGACGGCGAGTTGGGGAAGTTGTAGCACGAAGAGAATCACGCCAAACAGGAGAAGTTGGGGAAGCGTCGGCAGCGGCTCTCTCCTTCCTCGCCGCCGGTTGCCGAGCCAACGAGCGGCAATAAGCACGGCAGGTACCGCCAGAAAAAAGATATTCTGCCAGCGCGTGAGGATCATCAGACCGCCCAGTAGGCCCGCGACCAGCGGCGCGCGCGGGTCAGCAGGCCGTTCCAGAAAGCAGAGGCTGTTCCAGATGAAGAGCGCAACCAGCGAGGCGCTGAGAACGTGGGAATAGGCGGGGTCGAAGTAGAGATAGTTGACGTAAGCGCTGCCGAAAACCACCGCCAGCACGGCAACGACAGCCGTGCTTCGGCTGGCGTAGCGGCTGGCGACCTCGACGGCGGCAAGCCAGCCCAGGAGGGCGACGAAGTTTGTGCCAAACACGGCGGCGGCGACATAGGGCAGCTCATAGCCGGTTACCGCGCCGGAAGTAAGCGCCGCGATACTCATATATACCAGATGAACTGGCAGCACAAATGGCGCCCAGAGAAAGGCCGGCCCCACGGCGAAGGGATTGGCGACCAGCCCCGTCGCCGTCCTCTGCGCCGGGTCGGGCGTGGCGTGCCCCAGTGGGTTGTATTTTATAAATTCGTTGGCAAAGTCGAGGTCGCCGTCGAACAGCACCGAGCGAAGATAGGCATAGTAAGAGAGCCCATCGCCGGTGAGCCGGATCGACTGGAGGAGCAGGCAGCTAATGATGAAGACGAAGGGGAGGAAGAGCCGTGTAGCGCGATGAGATGGACGGGTCATCTCAGCTAGAGTTGGTACTTGCAGAAAAGCCATCGGCGCGCCCTGACGGTGCTACTTCTTCACCCATACCACCCACACTAACTGTACAGAGCAATGACCACCAACGGCGTGACAAAGGCCTCGATCAGAGCGGCGAGCAGGAGCAGGGGCGCGCCGAGGCCGACGAGCAGGCGGGCGAAGTCGGCGCCGGCTTCGAGCCACGTCTGGCTGACTGTCTGCTCCGGCGCGGGGGAGATGAAGGCAGTCTGCCAGCGCAGGGCGGCGGCGGCGATGAGCAGCAGGACCGGCAGCTCGACGATGGCGTGGGGCGCAATCGTCGCCAGCAGGAAACGGGACACGCTCAGCCCCGCGAAGGCAAGCTGGACGGAGATGTAGCTGATCAGCGCCCACGGTAGCATGAAGATCATAAAGCCGATCACACCAAAGGTGAAAGCGCCCAGCAGGGCCGCCAGAGCGACGACGCGCAGGTTGTGGAGAAAGATGAACAGCGGCAGCCGCCCCAGGAGCCCTCTAAGCTGGGCCAGATTTTGAACCTGGTCGACGTCGGCGAGGGCGGCCTGCAGCGGAGCGGCGAAGGGATAACGGTAGGCGAGGTAGACGCCGAAGGCAACAGCACCGGCAAATCCGAGGAGCGTGAAGAGGAAGGGTAGCCGCAGCGCGGGCAGCAGGGCGAGGGTCTGCCGGAACCACCGCACCGGCCCCGGATAGCCGCTCTCTGTCTGCCAGCCGCTGAAGCGGCGCCAGAAGATGCGCCACATCCAGCCGATGCGGATCTGGTCGATGTCGCGTCCCAGCAGCTCTTCACGGTTGAAGACGCCCAGACCAACCCGCACCAGTATCAGCGTAGCGACGAACAACCCCAGGATCAGCCACCACAGGCCGGTGTAGTTACCCCAGAACATGACCACCGCCTCGAGCTGGATCAAGAGCGCCATCGGCACGATGATAAAGCTGGCGAGCAGGTTCGCCGCGCGCGTGCTCGTGGTCTGGCTGGAGACGACGACGGCGCCGGCGACCATCAGCAGCCCCTGGACCGTCGTCAGCAGGACCGTCTGGACGAAGAGCTCCGGCGGCGGATACCAGTCCAGGGTGAGCGCCAGACCAATCAGGTAGACGCCAATGCCAAGATAGCTGGCAAAGAGCGGAGGGATGACAGAGGCGAGAATCTTACCCATGTAGAGCTGCGTGTTGGTGAGCGGCGTCGCCAGCAGCGGCTCCAGGCTCTTACGCTCCTTCTCCCCCACGAAGGTTTCCAAAGCAATAACGAGGGAAAAGCTGGTAGGGAAGAAGCCGACGATGAGGAGCAGGAAGGGGATCAGCCGGGTAGCGATGATCTCCGCTCCGTAGTCGCTGACAAAGCTTAGCAGCCGCTGGGCAGTGAAGTTCATCAGCAGGGGAAAGAAGAGGGTCAGGAGGATGATCGGGATGATAATGCGCCAGTCGCGGAAGGAATCACGCACTTCGCGACGGGTGACGATGAGCGCCATCCGAAGATCGTGGGCGTCAAAGGGGAGGAGCCGGCCAGCTCTGGAAGGAAGGTCTACACTTCGCAGGGGGTCGACAGACGCCATTTTACATCTCTCCTTTGCCGTTACGGGCGAGCTCTGCACCAGGCTTCGCCAGCTCTTCTTTTCCGGTCAGTCCGCTCGCCTCATCCCGGTTGACGACGCGCAAATACACCTCCTCCAGGCTCTGTGACACCGGGTAGAGGCCGACGACGCCCAGACCGAGCTCTGTGAGGCGCTGCACAAGGCGTGGATTGTTTACCGCCGGCTCGGGCGTCCGGTAGCGAATGAGGTCGCCGCGCACCCAGTCGACGCTCACCAGCGCTTCCAGCGCTGCCCGGTGCCCGTCGAGCGGGCGGTCCAGGCGCAGCTCCATCTGCGGATCGCCGAGGAGTCGACGTTTCAACCCAGCTGCGGTATCGAGGGCCACGATTTCGCCCTGGTGAATGATCGCGATGCGATCGGCAAGCAGCTCCGCCTCGTTAAGATTGTGGGTGCAGAGGATAATGCTGCGGCGGTCGCGGCGCAGTTCGGCGATGGCATTGCGCACGAGCCGCGCGCTGTGGGGGTCCATCGCCGAGGTTGGCTCGTCGAGCAGGAGGACGGCGGGATCATGGAGCATGGCTCGAATGAGGCCCACCTTTTGCCGCATTCCCTTGGAGTAGGTACCGAGCCGCCGCTCGGCCGCCCCCTGCATGGCAAAGCGGTCGAAGAGGGCGAGAGCGCGTGCATGGATACGGGCATCGTCGATGCCATAGAGGCGGCCGTAGAATGTCAGGTACTCGAGACCGCTCATGCGCAGGTAGAGGCCAGGCTGCTCGGTTAGCATTCCTATTTCGCGCCGCACGCGATCCGGCTCACGAATCACGTCGTAGCCGGCGACGCGTGCCTGCCCCGCCGTAGGGCGCAAAATGGCGCTCAGCATGCGCACGGTCGTCGTCTTTCCGGCGCCGTTCGGTCCCAGCAGCGCCAGCAGCTCCCCCTCCTGCACGTCCAGGTCCAGACGATTGACGGCGATAAAGTCCTCAAACCGCTTGGTCAGCCCGCGCGCCTCGATCATCTGGCGGGCTCACTGGGGCGGCGCTGCCAATGCCGTACGAGCAGCCAACCCACCATTACCAGCGCCAGCACAAGGGAGACCGCCGTCGCCACCGCCATGCCGACGTCGATGCCGAAGAGGGCCAGCGTGGCGCTGTCGAGGCGCACCGTCTCCATCAGCACCCGACCCACGCCGTAGAGGATCAGGTACAGAGCCACAAGATCGCCGGTCAGCAGCCGCGCTCGATAGCGGCGCCAGAGGAATAGGAGCAATAAAAAGACGAGAAAGTTCCAGACCGATTCGTAAAGAAAAGCGGGGTGAAATCGCTCGAACTCGACGAACGGGGAGAGGCGATGGGCGGGATCGATGAAGATCGCCCAGGGAAGGTCGGTCGGCGCGCCGTACAGCTCCTGATTGACAAAGTTGGCCCAGCGACCGACGGACTGCCCCAGAGCAAGGCCGATGGCGGCGATGTCGGCCCAGGCCAGCGCCGGGAGGCGGAGGCGGTAGGCGTAGATGAGGAGGCCGAGGGCCCCGCCGGCGATGCCGCCGAAGATGCCGAGGCCGCCACGCCGGATGTTTAACAGGTAGTATGGGTTGCGCAGGTAGTCCAGCGGCCCCTCGATGCCCACGGCAGCCATGCTCGGCGACGGCGTCAGCACGTGGTAGAGGCGAGCGCCGATCACGCCCAGGATCAGGCACCAGATGAGGCCGTTCCAGACGTGGCCCGGATTCCAGACCCGCCAGGGCGGATCCTCGACCCACGCCGCCTCTATCTGCGGCTGGGCCAGCAGCCGCTCTCGCAGCAGTGCCTCTCCGTCCCGGTTCAGGCCCAGCGCCTCGCCGCCAAAGCCCAGGCGCAGCAGCAGCTCGCCCACTGTCTCTACGTGATGCCGCGCCAGCGACGCCCGCACCTCCTCCGGCAGGGCCAGCCCCAAGTGCGGCAGAGGCAGCCGGCGGAGAGCGAGCGGAACATGGGCGGCGCAGACGCGCACGGCGCGGTGGTAGGCGAGGCGTGAGACGACGTAGGCACCGAGCAGGATACCGGTCATGAGGATCACGCCATACCAGTAGACGTCGAAGCCGATGGTGGAGACGTGCAGGGCGATCGGATCCGGCGTCTGCCCGGTCAGTAGGTGCCAGACGAAAAGAGCCGCCGCCGCCAGCAGAAAGATGGCAATCGGGAACCAATATGGCTCCACCGCGCGCAGCCGGGTCCGGAGGCGCACCGGCTCCAGAGGGCGTTCACCCATCATGCGTCGTTCATCTGCTGCCAGACGTGGAAGATGCGCTGGGCGACGGTAATGTAGGTGAAGATCGCCAGGATGATTAGCGCCACGTTCGGCAGGTTCAGGAACAGGAAAAGTGTCAGCAACACATAGCGCTCCACACGGCTCAGGATGCCGACTTTACAACTGGCGCCCAGCGCCTCGGCGCGCGCGCGGGTGTAGCTGACCATCAGTGAGCCAGTGAGGGCGATGTAGGCGGTGGCGACGAGCAGCGTGTCGCCCTGGCGCCCGAAATAAAAAATGAAGCCGCCGAACAAAATGATCTCCGCCAGCCGGTCCATCGTCGAGTCGAGGAACGCGCCAAAGGCGGGCGGACGCTGCTGCAGGCGGGCCAGCGCGCCGTCGAAGGCGTCGAGGGGGGCAATCAAGAGGATGGCCACGCCAGCCGCCGCCATCATGCCCTGGGTGATCAGCCAGGCGACGATAAAGTGGGCCAGCATGCCGCCGATGGTGAGAACGTTAGGCGAAACGCCATAACGAGCCAGCAGCGCAGCCACCGGATCGATGAGTACCGCCGCCCGCTGCCGTAGCATCTCGGTCAGCGTCTGCTTCTTCCGGTCGGCGCGATCACCAGGTTGGGGAGCGGTCATGTCACCTCCAGTTGGACAACGGACATCATGCTAGTCAAAGAGAAGGTCTGTGTCAAGACACCGGGATGTATGTTGTCTTTTCTCTCACCCACCGGCGGGTGCCGGCGCCTCTGCGTGAAGCCCCGACGATGAGCGTGAACCGTCACAGGTACCCGCCGCCTACGTATCGAGTCGGTAGCCAAGCCACGGAGCCTCCATCTCGGCGCGCGTCATGCCGCCGTGGCGCGCTCTGAAGTTCACCGAGCGATCCTCTTCCTCGTCGGCTGTCAGCAGAATATAACCCGCGTGCATGGTGGCGACGACGTCGCCGAGCCGGAGGGCAACATCCGGGGCGTAGGGCGGCGGGCCGAACAGCCCGGCTGCCAACGCCTCGGCAGCGGGCCAGACAGTCATCGCGTGGCCCAGCTTGTCTCTCAGATAGGCGACGATCTGCGCCTGTTGCCCCTGCCGCGCGTAAAAGTAAGGGGTACGTGGCTCGCCCGCAGGACGCATCAGGAGCATCGCCTGCAGCTCGGGGTGGTCGGTGAGGGAGATCGCCTGTGCGGCGGGCGTGAGCGTCTGTCCGTGGTCGGCGGTAATAAAGAGCGCCGTTCCTTCGCGGGCCGCAGCGCTGAGCGGCTGCCATAGCTCCTGCTCCACCACCTGAAAGAGCGACCGCACTTCTGCCGCCACCGGCTCGGCATCCCAGCCGTGCATGTGGCTCAGGGAATCGACAGCCGGCCAGTAAGCGTGGGCATACAGCCGCTGTCCCGCCTTTTCCTCCAGCAGAGCGCGGATGCGCACACAGAGGTCGGCGGCGGTGACGATCGGCAGCGTCTCCGCTACGCCGCGCCCGTGGATCTTGCTCAGATGAGAATCGACGATCTGATATGGCTTGAAGGAATAGGTGGGGATGCCGGCCTGCGCCAGCTGTTCGGCTGTACCGGGCACCGGCAGGAAGCTCTCCGGCTCCAGGCCGGCCTGCACGAGGCCGCCGGGCCAGTGGGCAAAGACCGGCGTGAAGTGGATCATCTGGCCGAGGACGGCGAACTCCGGCAGGAAGAGGTGAAAGGCAATCAGACCGTGCTGCGCCGGCGCCGTTCCCGTCCACATGCTGGTCAGCGCCGCCACCGTGGTCGAGGGAAAGACGGAGGACACCCGCTCGCGTGCCAGCGCCCGCGTCCACACCCAACTCTGCTCGTCCAGCACACGTTGCACCAGATTCCAGCCCATGGCGTCGACGACGAGGACGACGACCCGTTTCACCCCGTCCGCCAGCGGCTGCCATGCAGCCTCTCGCAACGGCGGCAGGCCGTCGAAGGGCGCTCCGAGCAGCGCCGCCGTCGTCGCCGGAATGTTAGCTATCGTTCCACCGCCGTAGTCTGGGCGCTGCAACGACCCCGCCTCCTCGTGCAGAGTGTCGGCGTCTGTACTATCAGGCATATGCGCTCTCCATAGATGCACTCCCTCCGTGGCTTGCTATAATCCAGCTCAACCGCCAGTATAAACAACCTGTCAGGTTTGACAAAGGAGGCACCGAGCAGTGGACTATAAAATTCACGGCACTACCCTGCAGACGCTGGATATCGTTCTCGGACAGGGGGAAAGCGTCTTCACCGAGTCGGGGGGCATGGCCTGGATGACCGGTAATATCGAGATGAGCACCAACACCCGCGGCGGCCTGATGCGCGGTCTGGCCCGCAGCCTGGCAGGTGAGAGCCTCTTCCTGACCACCTACACCTGTAAGGGGTCCGGCGGTCTGATCACCTTCACGCCGGAAGCGCCCGGCTCTATCGTCGTCGTCGAGCTTGGGCCGGACGAGAGCCGTATCTGCCAGAAGGATGCCTTTATGGTGGCTCAGGAATCGGTCGAACTGGAGGTGCATTTCCGGAGGAAGCTGGGGACCGGCTTTTTTGGCGGCGAGGGCTTTATCCTGCAAAAGCTGACCGGACCTGGTATCGCCTGGGTAGAGATCGCCGGAGAGGTGCGCACCTACAACCTCAAGGCCAACCAGACGATGCAGGTCGACCCCGGCCATATCGCGATGTACGAGCCGAGCGTTACCTATGACATCAATCGCGTGAAGGGGGTGCGTAACATGCTCTTTGGCGGCGAAGGCCTTTTCCTGGCGACGCTTACCGGCCCTGGTCGTATCTGGCTCCAGAGCATGCCGCTCGCTAACCTCGCCTCGAAGATTGCCCAGTACCTTCCTACCTCCAGCAGCTGAGTCGCTGCTCCACCGCTTTGAAAGCAGGTTGATGGCGAAGCAAAAGGCCAGCCTCCGTAGAGGCTGGCCTCCGTCATCACCTTGCTCCCCGCCCCATCTCTCCTCGTTTCAACGAGAGTCCATCGCCTGTACAGGCGACAGCCGCTGAAAGGTGCGACCGCCAGTAGCGGCAGCCGGTGATGTTAATGTTCAGGTGTAATTAGCACGTTCGCGGCCGCTGACGCAAAGTGTGAAAGAGCGACCATGTTTGGATCAGGCAAGTGTTTCGCGCATGGCGCGCATCTGGTCTGCCAGGCTGGCGTCCACAACGCGGTCGCCGACACGGACAATCACGCCACCCAGGATAGAGGGGTCGACCTGGAACTCAACGGTGTCGACGTTCAACGCACGCCGAATGCGATTCTTCTCGTCGTCGGTCAGCGGCAGCGCGCTCGTTACGACGGCGCGATCGCCGGCAAGCTGGTCCAGCCCCGGCGGGGGCTCCGCCAGGAAGCGGTCGACCAGCTGGCGCTGCTGCGCTGACTCCAGGGTCTCACCCAGCAGCTTGTTAGAGACAGCCAGCGCAATGTTGACGACCTGGCTGCGCATATCGGCGAGCACACGGTCCCGCTCCTCGCGCGCGTCTTCGCGCGCGTCGGCAACAACCTGGCGCGCTTCCGCCTGCGCCTGCTTGACGATGCCTTCTGCCGTCTCTTCAGCCTGCTCGGTGGCCTGCTGGCGAAGACGGGCAGCTTCGGCGCGCGCGGCATCGAGAATCTTCTTCGCTTCCGCGTCCGCATTGTCGCGGGCTATCGCCGCCTGCCGGGCATCTTCCAGCCCCTTGGCGATGCGCTCTTTGCGCTCCTCCAGGGTTGTGAGGATTGGCTCGTAGAGGAAGTGACCAAGCAGAATGATAAAGATGCTAAAGAGCAATATCTGCATGGCCAGATAGCCAACATTAATGCCCAGATTCAGTAAGACGTCCATAGTCTCGTTCTCCTTCTGCGATATACGGACTACAGCACGAACAGGATGATCAGGGCCACCACCAGTGCATAAATTGCAACCGCTTCGGCGAACGCAATCCCCAGGATCATGTTGGTCTGAATATTACCGGCCGCGTCGGGATTGCGAGCAATGCCCTGCAAAGCGCCACTGGCCAGGATACCGATACCGGCGCCCGCGCCGATTGCACCAAACATCGCCAGACCGGCGCCCAACGCCTTCATTCCCGTAGCCAGAGCAGCTGCTGCTTCAACACTTAATTCCATTCGTCACATCCTCCAAAAAGTTATGATTTTAGGTCAGTTCGACCACTACACTTTTTCCCAAACATTGGTCGCGCGGTGTCCCCGGCAACCCATCACAATACCGTGGCCTTCTTAATGATGGCCGTTGTGATCATCTCCGAGACCGTGGTGTTCGGTGGAATTCTTCATGAAGATGACCGTCAGGAAGGCGAACACAAAGGCCTGAATCGGGCCGACAAAGAGCTCCAGAGCGTAGAAAACCACATTTGCTCCCGCGAAGATACCGGCGAGCACGAATAGCAGGACCATACCGCCAAACATGGCGCCCAGAAGACGGAAGGCAAATGAGATAACCTTCGCGAACTCTGATATCAGCTCCAGGATACCGACGACGGGCATGAGCAGGAGCACGATACCGCCCATCGGATTGGTGGCAAACTCGTCTGCGAAGCCGCGGAGAATACCGACCGGGAAAAACTTGCTCAGATAGTCCAGACCCAGGTAGCGGAAGCCGTAGACCTGCACCATGATCATCGAGACGATGGCGATAGCCAGCGTCAGGCTCAGGTCGGTAGCCGCCGGACGGAAGAAGGGAACAATCGTCCAGTCCGCATCTTCCGGCTTCTGGTTGTCTTCGCCTTCAAGCGCGCGCAGCAACAGGCCGGGTCCTTCGCCATTGGAAGTGCTGATATCGCCGACGTTTTCTTCGTCGTAGGCGATTTCTAGCTCGTGCAGATAGGCCTCTTCCAGCTCTTCCAACGTCAGCCGACCTTCTTCCGCCAGATGCTCTACCTCCTCTGCGGGCAGGCGCGTGGCAAAATACTCCATCTCGACCAGATGCAGCAGCTCCGTCTCATCGGTTGTCTCGGAGGCCTCGGCAGCGAACGCCTCAATTGAGAGGGCATCCGCAACTGCCTGCTGAAGCGGGATGTCCTGAAGCTCTGCTTCCGCCTGAATGTTTGCAAACTCCGTTTCCGCTTCCAACAGCGCCGACTGCACATCTTGCTCTGCGAAGAAGTGCGGCTTGTTCTCCCAGATGCCAATGCTGTCGAAGCCCGGCAATAGCCCCATCAGGTTGGTCAGCAAGAGCAGCAGCAGCGGGGTCAGAAAGAAAGGGAAAAAGACGCGCGTGCGATCCCAGTCGCCGACGATACCGTTAACGAATCCGAAGGCTCCCTCGACCAGCATCTCCATGAAGTTGTAGAAGCCGGTCGGCACCTCCTGGGCCGAACGCCCCCGCGCCCCAGCTGCCAGCGCGACGACCAGCAGGACGGCGTAGGCCAGTAGAGCGGCGGCAAAGGTGTTTGTGATCCCGTAAAAGGGCGCCGGCAGATCAATGCCGGGGTAGAACTCACCTGCAAGCTGAATGAAAGGCCGCACCGGTGCGTAACGCCCGAGCACGCTCAAGACAATTAACAGGATCAACAGCAAAAGCAGGATATACCGTTTTTTCATTCTGTCGCGTCGTCCTCCGTATCCTCGGCCTCAGATTGCGCCTCGATCTGGGCAATCGTTGCCATGCTAATCTTGAAAATCGCGGTCAGCGTGAGGGGCACACTCGCTACAACCAGCAGAACGGTGAATATTCCACCGGTACCCAACGCTCGATCCAGTAGCATTCCCAAGCCCAGCGCAGCGATAATGATCACGATCACGACGATGGCGACTTTATTGACAACGCCGAGCATCGCTCCCAAGTGTGCTGACTGGTCAGGTTTTTTTTGTTTTGTCACTGTTAATGGCAACTTGAGAATTGTATCACAATCATCTCAGCGCGCAATCCAGAAGCTGCACCTCACTGCAGGCGCTACCCCTACCGCCGCGGCTGCGGCGGCTATCCTAGAAATGGAAAGAACGCCAGGCCCGCGCGCTGCGTCCACTCGAAGGCCGGCCCGGCAATGATGCCCAGCCAAAGAATCCCCAGCACGGCGAGCCCCAGGCCCAGGCCAGCGGCCCGCGAGACCGGGATGGCGACCGCTTCATCCTCGGAACGGTACAGGTACATGTACTTAACGACGGTGAGATAGTAGTAGAGGCCGATAAAGGCATTGAGCACGCCAATCAGCGCCAGCCACCACAGACCGACGTCGACCGCCGCCTTAAAGACGAAGAACTTGCCGATAAAACCGGCAGTCGGCGGAATGCCCCCAAGCGAGAGCAGGGCGACCAACATTGCCAGTGCCAGATACGGGGAGCGGCGGCTGAGGCCATAGAAATCTTTCATGTCGTCAGAGCCGGTACGCGTGCTCACCAGCACGATCACGCCGAAGGCGGCCACGTTGGTCATCACGTACATCAGCAAATAGTACATGGCAGCCCCCGCCCCGTCGGCGGTAAGCGCCACCAGCCCGATCAACGTGTAGCCCGCCTGGGCCACGCTGGAGTAGGCGAGCATGCGTTTGAGGTTGTTCTGGAAAATCGCCATCAGGTTACCCAGCGTCATGGTGACGATGGTGATGGCGACGAGCATCGCCCACCAGCGGTTCATCAGCGGATCGATCTCCGGCGCGCCGAAGATGCCGGCGGTGAATACACGGATGAGCACCGCGAAGCCTGCGGCCTTCGAGGCAGTGGAGACGAAGCCCGTCACCGCCGCCGGCGCCCCTTCGTAGACGTCGGGCGCCCAGAAGTGG
>JAWVYW010000003.1:0-59121 GCA_033722535.1 Promineifilaceae bacterium (SeqCode) | reverse complement strand
GTTCCGTCCGCGTAGCAACCAAGTTCACCGCACTGACCCGGCGCTTTCTGGAGGCGCGCGGCGTCACTCCTCACGAACTGGTCGAAGTGGAAGGCACGCTGGAAATCGCGCCTGCCATCGGCTACGCCGACCTGATTTGCGACCTCGTCTCCACGGGCACGACCCTGCGCGATAACCACCTCCGCGAGCTGTCCGACGGCACCGTCATCGAGTCGCAGGCGATCCTCATCGCCAACCGGGAGGCGCTGCGTGAGCGGCCCGCGGCGCTGCAGATGGCGCGGGAGCTGATCGAGTACGTCGAGGCGCACCTCCGCGCGGAGGAGTGCCATCTCGTCTTTGCCAACATCCGCGGCGACTCACCGGAGGAGATCGGGCGGCGCATGTTCAACCACCCGCGCCTCTCCGGCCTGCAGGGACCGACCATTTCGCAGGTGCTTCCCAACGGCGCGAGCGACGACGGCGCCACCTGCTGGTACGCGGTTAATATCGTCGTCCGCAAGGATCAGCTCTCGCAGACCATTGCCGCCCTGCGCCAGGTCGGCGGAAGCGGCGTCGTCGTCACCCCCGTCACTTACATCTTTGAAGAGGAGCCAGCGCGCTACCGGGCGATGCTGGCGGCGCTCGAAGAGGAGAACACGACTTCAACTGGAGGAACCGTTGTTAAAGATATATGATGTACAGAGCGCACATGACACGATCTTGCGGCGCGACAACTGGCTCGAGCAGGAGGCGCCGCCCTACATCCAGGCCGGCATCGAGCGCATCTTTGGCGAAGCGCTGACCCCGGCGGACGCCGTGCGTCGCATACTAGAGGACGTGCGCGCCCGGGGCGACGCCGCCCTGCGGGAGTGGACGGCGCGCATCGACGGCGTGGAGCTGGAGACGCTCCGCGTGCCGGCGGAGCAGATAGAGGAGGCCCTGGAGACAATCCCCGAAGCGCTGCGCGATGCGCTGGAACTCGCCGCCGGTCGCATCCGCGACTTCCACCGCCGCCAGCCGCTGCCCCATTGGAGCACGACGGAGATGGGCGGGTGGATGGGCCAGCGCGTCACGCCACTGCGCCGGGTGGGTATCTACGTTCCCGGGGGCACCGCGCCTCTCCCCTCATCGCTCCTGATGACGGCGATTCCGGCGCAGGTGGCGGGCGTGCCGGAGATCGTCGCCGTCACACCGCCCGGGCGAGACGGAGTACCGGCGCCTATCCTCGCCGCCGCCGCAGTTGCCGGTATCGATCATCTCTACGCGCTGGGGGGCGCGCAGGCAATTGCCGCTCTCGCCTACGGGACAAAGAGCATCCAGCAGGTGGATAAGATTGCGGGGCCTGGTAACCTCTTTGTGACCCTCGCCAAGCAGCAGGTTTACGGGCAGGTCGGCATCGACGGACTCTATGGTCCCACCGAGACGATGATCATTGCCGACGAGCAGGCCCACCCGCGCTGGCTGGCAGCCGACCTGCTCGCCCAGGCGGAGCACGACCGCTTGGCATCGGCAATCCTCCTCACGCCCTCCCGCCGCCTGGCGGAATCTGTCCAGGTGGAGGTCGGGCAACAACTGGAGAATTTGCCGCGCGGCGAGATCGCCGCGACGGCCCTTGCCGAGCGCGGAGGGATCGTACTGACGGCTGACCTGGACGAGGCGGCGCGGCTGGCCGACGACTTCGCCGCCGAACATCTCTGTCTCGACGTGGACGACCCGCGGGCGCTCGCGGAGAAGATCGCCAGCGGGGGCTGCTTCTTTCTCGGTGGGCGCTCCTTTGAGGTGCTCGGGGATTACGTCGCCGGTCCGAGCCATAGCCTCCCGACCGGCGGCACCGCTCGCTTCGCGTCGCCCCTCAACGTATTTGACTTCGTGCGCATCAACAGCTTCGTCGCCCTCGACGCCGAGAGCGCCGCCGCCCTCTGTGATGCCGCCGCGCTCATCGCCGAGGCGGAGGAGCTGGACGGCCACGCCAACGCTGCCCGTGTGCGCCGGAAGGTGTCTGCCAGGGCAGGTCGGGAGGAGCGCGGATGAGCGACTTTAACCCCCGACGTTACCTCCGACCGGACATAGCCGCCATGGAGCCCTATGTGCCCATCGTTCCTTTCGACGTGCTCTCTGCGCGGCTGGGGCGCGATCCGGAGGAGATCGTGAAACTCGACGCCAATGAAAATCCCTACGGCCCGTCCCCCGCCACCCGGGAGGCGCTGCGGGACGCGCCCTACCTGCACATTTACCCCGATCCGGAAGCGACCGCCCTCCGGCAGGCGCTGGCGGTCTACACGGGACTGCCCGCGCAGCGGCTGCTGGCCGGCGCCGGCGCCGACGAGTTGATCGACCTCGTTCTCCGCGCCGTGCTCGCTCCTGGCGACGCGGTCATTAATTGCCCGCCCTCCTTCGGCATGTATCCCTTCTCGACGGCGGTCAACATGGGCCGCCTGATCTCCGTCCCCCGCGACGAAGCGTTCCAGCTCGACGCCGACGCCATCGAACGCGCGGTGCAGAGCAATCCGCGCGCCAAGGTGCTCTTCGTCTGCTCGCCCAATAATCCGGACGGCAGCGTGATTACTGATGCGCTCCTGCGCCGCCTGCTGGCACTGCCGGTGCTGGTCATTCTCGACGAGGCCTACGTGGAGTTCAGTGGTGGGAGCCGTATCGGCTGGGTCGAAGATGACTATAATAACCTCGTCGTCCTGCGCACGTTCAGCAAATGGGCAGGGCTGGCAGGCCTGCGCGTGGGGTACGGTGCCTTCCCCGAGTGGCTGATGCCCCACCTGTGGAAAATCAAGCAACCTTATAACGTCAACGTCGTCGCCAGTGTCGCCGCGATCGCCGCCCTGGAGGATGGCGCGTGGCTGGAAGCAAAGGTGCGCGCGCTGGTCGCCGAGCGCGAGCGGCTGGAGCAGGAACTGGCTCAGATCCCCTTTTTAAGGCCCTTTCCCAGCCAATCGAACTTTGTCCTCTGTCGCGTTATGGGGCGCGATGCCGCGCGACTGAAGCAAGAACTGGAAGAGGAAGGAATCCTCGTGCGCTACTTTGCCAAGCCGGGGCTGGAGAACTGCATCCGCATCAGCGCCGGACGGCCTGAAGAGAACAATCGGCTGCTGGAAGCCCTGGACAGGCTCGCCTGAGAGGGCGCCAATCGAGAAAGGAACAACGATGAGCAGAGAGATAACCGTACACAGGGAGACAACGGAAACGGAGGTTAAGGTCACTCTCAACCTCGACGGCAGGGGCCGGCACCAGATTGCAACCGGCGTGGGCTTTCTCGACCATATGCTGCGCCACATCGCGGTACACGGCCTCTTCGACCTCACCGTTGAGGCGAGGGGCGATCTGGAGATAGACGCCCACCACACGGTCGAAGATGTGGCGATCGTGCTCGGCCAGGCGCTGGATCAGGCGCTGGACGAGCGGGCGGGGATCCGGCGCATGGGCCATGCGTATGTGCCCATGGACGAGGCGCTGGCCTTTCTCGCCGTCGACCTCAGTGGCCGCCCCTACAGCGTCATCGAGGCAGCATGGCACACACCCATGATCGGCCAGATGCCCACCGCCCTCGTCGACCACTTCCTGGAATCGCTGGCCGTCCACGGGCGGATGAACCTGCACGCGCGCGTGCTCTATGGGCGCGACGACCACCACCAGGCGGAGGCGCTCTTCAAGGCCCTGGCCCGGGCGCTACGGCAGGCGGTGGAAGTAGATCCGCGCCGCAGCGGGATTCCGTCGACGAAGGGCACGCTTTAGCGGATGCGCCTCTGACCTAGGCAGAACAAAATTTGCGAGGACTGGTATGGAAGAAGTAACGATGATCGACTACGGCGCGGGCAACGTGCGCTCGGTGCAGAAGGCGCTCGAGCACGTGGGGGCACGAGTCGCCGTCACCGCCGACCCGGCCGCAGTTCGGGCGGCCGAGCGGCTTGTCCTGCCCGGCGTCGGCGCCTTTGGCGCCGGCATGGCGGCCCTGCGCCGCCGGAAGCTGGTGGCGCCGATCCGCGCCGCTGTGGAGAGTGGCACCCCCTTCCTCGGCATTTGCCTGGGCATGCAGCTCCTCTTCGAGGAGAGTGAAGAGATGGGCCGGCACGAGGGATTGGATCTACTCCCAGGCCGCGTGCGCCGCTTCACAGGGAAGGAGCTCAAGGTGCCGCATATGGGCTGGAACCAGATTCAGCCTGTCGCTCAACACCCCATTCTGCACCGGCTACCGCCTGGCGCTCACGCCTATTTCGTGCATTCCTACTACTGCGAGCCGGCGGAGACGGATAGTATCATCGCCCGCACCGACTACGAGACGGCCTTCGCCGCCATCATCGCTCGGGACAACGTCGTCGGCATCCAGTTCCACCCTGAGAAGAGCCAGCAGGTGGGGCTGCGTTTGCTGGAAAACTACCTAAAGTGGTCCGGAGGAGGCGCCAGGAGCTTTGAACAACCGGAGGACACAGGCAGATGACGTCACCTTTTACGATATATCCGGCCATCGATCTGCGGGGCGGGCGTGTGGTGCGCCTGCAGGAAGGGGACCCGGCCCGGCAGACCACCTTCAGCGACGCTCCAGTCGCGGTCGCCCGCCGGTGGCTTGCCGCCGGCGCAGAGTGGCTGCACGTCGTCGATCTCGACGGCGCGCTGAGCGAGGGGGGCGCCACGCGCGAGACGGTGCGTGCGCTGGCGCAGACGGGCGCGCACATCCAGTTCGGTGGCGGCCTGCGCAGCCTGGAGGCGATGGGTCAGGCGCTGGAAAGTGGCGCAGAACGGATCGTGGTTGGGACCGTCGCCGTAGAACAGCCGGTGCTGGTGGCTGAGGCGGTGCGCCGCTTCGGCGCCGAGCGGGTGGTCGTGGCGCTCGATGCCCGCGACGGGCAGGTGCAGGTGCGGGGTTGGCAGCAGGCTGGCGGCGTCAGTGCCGCCGATCTGGGGCGCGCGATGGCCAGACACGGCGTGCGGCTCGCCCTGCACACCGACATCGGCCGCGACGGCCTCCTGACCGGCGCCAACGTCGCCGCGTCGGCAGCCCTGGCCCGGGAGAGCGGGCTGCAGGTTATCGTCTCCGGCGGTGTCGCCTCTTTGGACGATGTGCGGCGGGCGGTGGCCTACCGTGGGGAGGGCATCACCGGCATCATCATTGGTCGCGCCGCGTACGAAGGCGATGTCTCGTTGGAGGAAGCGCTCGCTATTGCCGCCGCGGTGGGCCCGGACTCCCAGATGCCGGCAGGCGAAGAGCACACCAGTGCAAGTACAGTCGCGCAAGACGCGACGCAACCAAGGAAGAGTACCTGATGTTAGCCAGACGCATTATTCCCTGCCTCGACGTCAAGGACGGCCGCGTGGTCAAGGGCGTTAACTTTGTCAACTTACGCGACGCCGGCGATCCGGTAGAGCAGGCACGTGTTTACGATGCTGAGGGCGCCGACGAACTCGTCTTCCTCGACATCACCGCCACGCACGAGGCGCGGCAGACGGTGCGGCGGATGGCGCGGGCAGTAGCTGACCAGGTCTTCATCCCCTTCACCGTCGGCGGCGGGATCCGTACTGTCAAAGATATGCGGGAAATTCTGCGCGCCGGCGCCGATAAAATCAGCATCAACTCCGCCGCCGTGCGCGACCCGGCTCTCGTCACCGCCGGCGCCGAGGCCTTTGGCAGCCAGGCCGTCGTCGTGGCGATCGACGCCCGCGCCACTGGCTCAGAGGGCGACCCTCCGCGCTGGGAGGTCTACGTCAGCGGCGGGCGCATCGCGACCGGGCGTGACGCCGTCGCGTGGGCGCAGGAGGCGGAGGCGCGGGGCGCCGGGGAGATCCTGCTCACCAGCATGGATGCCGACGGCACGCAGGCAGGTTACGATAACGCCCTCACCCGCGCCGTCGCCTCCGCCGTCAACATTCCCGTCATCGCCTCCGGCGGCGCCGGCACTCTCGACCACTTCGCCACCATCCTTACCACCGGGGGCGCAGACGCCGCTCTTGCCGCCTCGCTCTTCCACTACCGTAAGCTGGACATCGCCGAGGTCAAGCGCTATCTGGCGCAGCAGGGAATCCCTGTGCGGACGGTCGAGCCAGGGACAGATTGGCGTGAAGCTCCAGGAGGCTCGGCGAGCGATTCCCGGGTGGACGTGCCCGAAGCAAGCCTCGCGGAGGGGAAGTCGTGAAAGAAGGAACACTCAAATTCGACGACCGCGGCTTGATCCCCGCCGTCGTCCAGGATGCCGCCAGCAGGGACGTGCTGATGGTCGCCTGGATGAACCGGCTGGCGCTGCAGCGCACGCAGGAGAGCGGCGAGACGCACTTCTGGAGCCGCAGCCGCGAAGAGCTATGGCATAAAGGAGCGACATCGGGCAACCGGCAGCGCGTACGCGAGATCCGCGTTGACTGTGACGGCGACACTCTGCTCGTGCTGGTAGAGCCGCACGGCCCCGCCTGCCACACCGGTGAGCGGAGCTGCTTCTACCGCTCCCTCGACGAAATGGACGCCGTTAGGGACACAAAGGGAACAGAACGCGATGAACACGATTGAAACGCTCTTTGAACTGCTCCTCGAACGCCGGGACAGCCCGCAGCCGGGCTCCTACACCGCCGAATTGCTGGCCGCGGGCAAGGTCGAGATCGCCAAAAAGGTCGGGGAGGAGGCGATCGAGGTGATTGTGGCGGCACAGGCCGAGGGTAACGAGCGGCTGGTTGCCGAAATGGCTGACCTCGTCTACCACATGCTCGTCCTGCTGGTGGCCAATGGCCTTGCCTGGGAGGACGTGCTGAAGGAGCTAGAAGCGCGGCGCGGTGGCGTCCAACCACCGACGGAGACGCAGGCGTAGCAGCCCATTCCCATTCAGGAAGCGGCTGAAAAAAGTGAGGCAATAAAAAAAGGCAGCCGAAACAATAGTCCGTCTCGGCCGCCTAAGCGACTGGTGGTTTTGCCTGCCACCAATTCCCACTACTTAGTATACCGGAATTTGTCACTTTCACAAAGAAAAAGTGGCGAAATCGGCGACGAATTTGCCCGAAGACGATCGGCAAAAACAAAAAGCGCCTTTACCGAGGTGGTAAAGGCGGCGTCGGGCAAATTGCACCGGTGGAAAACACGGAGAATCAGATGGAAAAAGAAGGTGGGCCCGCCAGGACTCGAACCTGGAACCGATCGGTTATGAGCCGACTGCTCTGCCATTGAGCTACAGGCCCCGGCGGGACATTGTCAGGTACAACACCCCAGAAAAAGAAGAGCGGGCAACGGGAATCGAACCCGTGTCACCTGCTTGGAAGGCAGGGGCTTTACCGCTAAGCTATGCCCGCATGCGCTCGCCAGACACACCAGTGCAAGCAGTCGGGGCAGCCGGATTTGAACCGACGACCTCTCGGACCCAAACCGAGCGCTCTACCAAGCTGAGCCATGCCCCGAAAAGGCAAAAACCAGTATAACCCTCTCCGGGGAGCGCGTCAACTTTTTTGACCTTCCTCCAATAGTTCACTACACTACGCGCACCACGATTATGCAGCCAATCACGCATCAGATTCAGGGACGACTTGTAGATGAAGAGGCGCCGGTCACGCTGCTGCTGCATGAGGATGAGGCGCCGCTCTTTCTGCGGTACGCGATCCTCGAGCACGGCACTGACGCACCGATCTTCCCCGCGCTGGCCATAGACGACTGGGGGAATGAACGTAGCGGTCTCGCGCTTTACACGTGGCTCTACCGGGAGGGCGACGCCTTCCCCCGCGCCGAGGTCTTCGGCTTTGATCGCCACGGCAACGAGATCCAGCGCTTTCTGCGCGACCTCGAGCTCTTCTTCCGCTATCCATGTTTCGTCTACGAAGATGAGGCGGCGCCCGTTGCCGACGGGCAGCGCGTGGAGACCATTCTCCTGCCCCACCCGACCCGCCGCGGCGCTGTCGCTTCCGCCGGCGAAAAGCGAAACGAGCCCCCACCCCACGTCGACTGGCCCCTGCGCCACGCCGCCGTGAGCTGGAGATGGGTCGCCCCACCGGAGCAGTCCCCTCTCTAACGGACAGCCCTTTCCCTCCCATTCCGTCTAATCTGAAGAAGCACTGAGTTCTTTTTACATTGCCCCTCTTTCCAACTAAAATGGGCCTCTATGCCGACACCCTTCATGCATTTGCAGGTAGCAGAACAAATACGCGCCCACCCGGATCTCCCGGCGGAGGTCGCCGCCTGCCTGGACGCTCACTGGCCCGCCTTCTATCTGGGCAATGTGGCTGCCGACTTCCAGACGATCAGCGCCACGCCGCGGGAGGTAGCCCACTTCTATCGCCTCCCACCAACGCCCGGCGTCGAAGCGTACGAGGAGATGCTGCGCCGCCATCCGGAGTTGGCCTCCAGTGCCCATCTCGCGTCCGCTCACGCCGTCTTTATCGCCGGCTACCTGGCCCACCTGCTGCTCGATCTGCGCTGGTACTGGGAGGTACTGGTGCCCTACTTCGTGGAAGCCGAGGGATGGCCCGCCGACCACCGCGAACGGTTCCTGGCCCACAATATCCTGCTCACCTACCTGGACAATCTGGCATCAGGCTCACTACCCGCCGATGCCGGAGCAATCCTCGCACAGGCGCAGCCGCATCGCTGGCTTCCCTTTGCGGGGGACGGCGACCTCATCCGCTGGCGCGACATGCTCTCCGACCAGCTCCGCCCCGGCGCGACGACAAAGACCATCCTCATCTATGCCGGGCGGATGAACATGGCGCCGGACGCGCTCAAAGAGCGGCTGGACGACGCGGAGTGGATGGAGGAGCAGGTCTTTCGGCGCGTGCCGCTGGAAGCCGTTCAGGACACGCTTACAAAAGGTGTCGAAAGTAGTGTACAATTAGTGAAGCACTATCTGTCAGGTGCTCCCATCACCTGACCCTGAGGGTACAGAGCCGCCGGTCACACCCAAGCGACCGCCAGTATCCCACCTGTTTATCAGATAAGGAAATGACCGCCATGACGCAAATCAGTCGCACTATTCCGAGCGAGATCACCCCGGCGCCGCCGCGCCAGCTTGTTCAGGTTCGCTTCCCAGACGGGCGGGCCTTCGACGGCCCGGTCGGGAGCAGCGTAGAAGCATTCATGGAGGCAGCCCAGCCAGAGACGCGCGCGCCGATCGTCGCCGCGCTGGTCAACAACAAGCTGCGCGAGCTGTCTCACACGCTCTACACTGACGCCGATCTGGTGCCCATCAGCACCGCCGACTCAGATGGCGTCCGCATCTACCGCCGCTCGCTGAGCTTTCTGCTGGTCGTGGCGGTCGACGAGCTCTTCCCGGAGCGGGCGATCACCATCGACCACTCCATGCCCTTCGGCGGTTACTACTGCGAGAGCGACAACGGTGAAATGTTTACCGGGGACGATCTTGCCGCTCTCCGCCGGCGGATGCGCCAGCTGGTCGAGGCCGATCTTCCGATTACGCAGGTTCGCGTGCCCCTCGCCGAGGCACTGGAACTTTTTCAGGAAAAGGCAGCCCTGTTTGCCCGCCGACGCAAAGACTATCTGACCGTCTATGAGTTAAACGGCGTGCGCGACTATTTCCACGGCTTCATGGTGCCCAGCACGGGCTACCTGCCCCTTTTCGATCTCCGCCCCTACCATCGCGGCTTTATCCTTCAGTTTCCCCGCCGCCACCAGCCCGACCGCCTGCAGCCCTTCGAGGATGAACCGCGACTGGCGCGCATCTTTCAGGACTACAACAAGTGGCTCGAGCTGATCGGCATTCCCAATGTGGCCGCGCTGAACGCCGCGATCAGCAGCGGGCGCATCCAGGAGGTGATCCTTGTCGCCGAGGCGCTGCACGAACGGCAACTGGCGACGGTAGCCTCCGAGATTGCCCGCGCAGCGACCAGCCGCGAGCCACAGGTTCGCATCGTCCTCATCTCCGGACCGACCTCAGCCGGCAAGACGACGCTGGCCCGGCGGTTGGCCGTACAGCTGCTGGCCAACGGCATCCACCCCGTTACTCTCAATCTGGACAACTATTTTGTCAACCGCGAAGATACACCGCGCGACGCCGACGGCGACTATGACTTTGAGGCTCTGGAAGCAGTCGATCTCATCCTCTTCCAGCAGCACCTGATGCAGCTTCTTGACGGCGCGAGTGTCCTCCAGCCGGTCTACGATTTCCACACCGGTACACGCCAGCTGGGCAGCGAGCTCGCCATGAGCGATCGCGACATCTTGCTGGTGGAGGGCATCCACGCCCTCAACCCCCGGCTGATCGAGGGGATCCCGGACGAGGTGACCTACAAGATCTTCGTCTCTGCCTTCACGCAGCTCAACCTCGACCGCCACAATCGCGTTCCCACGACCGACACACGCATGTTGCGGCGCATCGTGCGCGACGCCGCGCGGCGTGGTTACAGCGCCACCGATACCATCCGCCGCTGGCCCAGCGTGCGCCGGGGCGAGAAGTCGCGCATCTTTCCTTTCCAGAACAACGCCGACGTCTTCTTCAATTCGGCGCTGGTCTACGAACTTTCGATGCTCAAACCGCTGGCGCAACCGCTCCTGCTACAGGTGGAGCCGGGGACGCTGGAGCGTATCGAAGCCAACCGTCTCCTGGCCTTCCTGCAGTGGTTCGATCCCATTCAGGCAGACGTCCAGGTGCCCAACGATTCAATACTCCGCGAATTTATCGGCGGCTCCATCCTGGAGTCATTCGTTCCCTGGCGCCGTTAAGGGCGCTCTCGCAGGAGCGCCGGCAACAGGATAGCGGTAGATAATAAAAAGCGCCTTCGATCTGAAGGCGCTTTTTATCATTGCATTTTTCGTCTGACGCGTTTTAGACCTTGCCGCTGATAATGCTCATCTTTACCTCGGCAATCGCCTCTGTGACTTCGATCTCGCGCGGGCAGACGTTGGTGCAGTTAAAGATCGTGCGGCACTTCCAGACGCCGAACTGATCGGCCATCCGCTCCAACCGCTCCTGGTATCCGTCGTCGCGGCTATCGTAGATGAAACGATGGGCCTGTACAATGGCCGCCGGGCCCACGTAGCGTCCGTTCGCCCAGAAGCTGGGGCAGGATGTGGTACAGGCGGCGCAGAGAATGCACTTGGTCGTGTCGTCAAACCTGTCGCGGTCGGCCGGTGACTGGAGACGCTCGCGCCCATCAGCCGGCGCCGGGGCCTCGCTGATGAACCAGGGCAAGACCGACTTATAGTGCTCAAAGAAAGGCTCCATGTCGACGATCAGATCTTTGAGCACCGGCAGGCCCAGAATCGGCTCTACCTGGATGTTGACCTCCTGCTTTCCGCTCGCCAAACGCCCGACGAGCACCTTGCAGGCCAGCGCGTTGGCGCCGTTGATCCGCATGGCGTCGGAGCCACAGACGCCGTGTGCACAGGAGCGGCGCAGCGCCAGCGAGCCATCCATCGTCCACTTCACCTGGTGCAACAGGTCGAGCACCGAATCGGTCGGCGAGACTCCTTCCAGTGTATATTCGCCCCACCAGGGCTTGTCGCTCTTTTCCGGGTTGTAGCGCCGGATACGCATGTGAACGTCCAGCGCCCGTCCTGTATCGACGGAGATATTGCTCATCAGTAAACGCGCTCCTTCGGTTTGTAACGGTCGATCATCACCGTTTTGTAATCCAGCCGGTATTCATCGCCCTCTTTGAAACACAGCGTGTGTCGGAGCCACTCCTCATCATCTCGCTCTTGGTAATCGTCACGGGCGTGGGCGCCGCGGCTCTCTTTCCGTGCCAGCGCAGAAACGGCGGTCACTTCCGCCAGTTCGAGCAGCGAACCCAGTTCCCACGCTTCCAGTAGATCGGTGTTGAACATCGTCCCCTTATCGTCGATGACGATATCGTCCTCGAAGGCCTGACGCAGCTCGCGTAGCTCATCCACCGCCTCCTGCATTCGCTCTTCGACGCGGAAGACGCCGACTTTGGCAGTCATCAGCTGCTGCATCCGGTCGCGCAAGGCGTAAGGTGTGGTGCCGCCGTTGTTGTTGCGGATGCGCTCGAACTCGGCCACGACCTCGTCGGCGACCCCGTCCGGCAGGTTGTCCAACGAAGCGCCGTCACAGTAAGCGAGCATGTGACGTCCGGAGCGGCGGCCAAAGACGACCAGGTCGGTCAGCGAGTTGGTGCCGAGCCGGTTCGCGCCGTGCACCGAGACACACGCGCACTCGCCCGCCGCGTAAAGGCCATCCAGGACGGTGCCTTCGGCGTCGATGATCACGCGCCCGTTGACGTCTGTAGGAATACCACCCATGGCATAGTGCGCCGTCGGCTGCACCGGCATCGGCTCTTTCACCGGGTCCACTCCAAGGTAGGTACGGGTGAAGTCCGCGATGTCGGGCAGCTTCTGTTCGATAAAGGCGGCGTCGATTCGACGCTCCTCGCCCTCCTTTTCAAAGTAATAATTAACCGTCTCCGGCCTCACGTCCAGGTGGACGTACCGCTTGCCGTTGATGCCCCGGCCGGCCTGCGTTTCCAGATAGATGGCGCGGCTGACGACGTCGCGGCTTGCGAGATCCTTGATCGTCGGCGCGTAGCGCTCCATGAAGCGCTCGCCTTCACTGTTGATCAGTACGCCCCCTTCTCCACGCACCCCTTCAGTGATCAGAATGCCCAGCTTGAAGATGCCGGTCGGATGGAACTGGTAGAACTCCATATCCTCCAGGGGAATGCCCCGGCGCAGGCAGATGGTCGTGCCATCGCCAGTCAGCGAATGGGCATTCGAGGTTACCTCCCAGCAGCGGCCCCAGCCGCCAGTGGCGAAGAGAACGGCCTTGCTGTGAAAAATGTGGAAGTCGCCGGTGGCAATGTTGATGGCGATCACACCGCGCACACTGTCCCCGACCCGAATGAGGTCGACGACGTGATACTCGTCGAAGAAGTTGACGTCGTTTTTCAGACACTGCTGGTACAGCGTCTGCAAAATCATATGGCCGGTGCGGTCCGCCGCGTGGCAGGCGCGCTCCACCGGCCGCCCCGTCTCATTGTTCGTGTGTCCACCAAAGCGGCGTTGGGCGATGCGCCCGTTTGGCAAGCGGTCGAAGGGCAGCCCCATGTGCTCCAGCTCGATCACGGTGTCGACCGCCTCCTTGCAGAGCACGTCGACGGCATCCTGGTCGGCCAGATAATCGGAGCCTTTAACGGTGTCGTAGGCGTGCCACTCCCAGTGGTCCTCGTCGACGTTGGCCAGCGCAGCGCCGATACCGCCCTGCGCCGCTCCAGTGTGGGAGCGTGTGGGATAGAGCTTGGAGATTACGGCTACCTTCGCGCCCTCGCTGGCATAAAGTGCCGCCATGAGGCCGGCGCCGCCGGCCCCCACGATAATAGCGTCAAACGTTTGTGTCTGTAACTTCATTGTTGTTCAGCCTTTCGCCTTTCGCATTTCGCGCCTTGCGCCTGGTCAATCGATTCTGATGCCGGGATCAAAGGTGATGATCGCGACCGCCGACCAGATAATGGTGATAATCATAAAGATGGCCAGGCCCCAGCGGATGATGCGGACCGCGCGGGGACCGTGGATATAATCTTCCAGAATCGTCCGCAGCCCGTTAAAGCCGTGGACGACGGCAAAGATCAGCAAGAACATGTCGTACGTCCGCCATCCCCACGAGGTCCACTGCACCCGTACGAAGTCCAGCGTCAGATTGTGGACTTCGTTCAGGACATGCTGGATCATCATATGGCCAATGGCCAGAAAGATCAGGGCCACTCCCGAGAGGCGCATAAAGAGATAGCCATAGCGTTCGAGTGGGCTCTGCCCGCTGATTTCGACCGTACGTGTCGTCGTTTCACTTACTGTTGTCATCCTAGACTCCTAATTTGGCAGCGGATAGGGCGGGATCTGCCAGCAGCTGTCTCCCCACACGGGCGCCTCGCCGCAGTACGAGATAATGCCACTGAACATGTAGATGGCAAGGGGCACAAAGAGAAGCGCGAAGATGGCCCAGACGGCAATCGCCGTCGGCTCCTGATAGCGCCACCACTCCGGCTTGAAGTCCAACAGGGCAATGCGCAGCCCGTTGAACGCGTGAAAGAGCAGCGCCGCCATGAGCATGATTTCGCCCAGCCCAAAGAAGGGATGCTTGAAAAGCGCAATCGACCATTCGTACGTCGCCGGGCTGAACGTGGCATTGGCGGTGTCCCACACATGGATGATGAGGTAAAAGAGAATACCCAACCCGGAGATTCTGTGCGCTAACCAGCTGTAATGCCCCAGGCGGCCCCGGTAGCGAATGCTTTCGCGGAGCGTGGGGATGAGAGTTGACATTATCTACCTCCACAGTAAAGACAGAGTCATGTTAAAAACGGAGTCAGTGCGAGCGGATTATAGCACGCCTTGTAGCTCTCCGTCACCTGCAATCGCCCCGGTGAAATTCGAGCGCGAACGCAAGCAGTGGGAGCCCGCACTGCTTGCACCGGCGCTTTACAATTGTTACACTGCTTCTAATGATAAGAGCGTTCAGCCTGCGCGATCTGGCACTGCTGCGGCGGCTTAGCGGACAAAGCACGCTGCTACACGCCGAATCGGCGCTTACCAGAAACTGGCAGCCTCTACGGGGAGCGCTGTTCAGCATGATTGGCTATGGCGACGCCACCACTTATGTCTGGCGCGACGATGACGGCAAAGACGCAGGCTTCGCACAGGTAGAACTCCGCGCCGATCAGTCGATCGCACACCTGCTCTGCGTGAGCGCCACTGCAGCGGGCGAGGACGCGCAAAGCGGCGATGGAAAGAGCCCCCCACCGCTGAACGAAAACGCGTGGCTCGCGCTCCTCGACGGCGTCGTCGGCGCGCTGGGCCGGCGGGGCGCGCATAGCATCGTCGCCGAGACAGATGAAATGTCGCCCGAACTTATCCTCCTGCGTCACGCCGGCTTCGCCATTTACACGCGGCAGGACATATGGGCTCTGACAGGGGCGCCGTCGGAAGAGAGCGAGCCGATTCTGCGCCCCCTGGCCGCGGCCGACGAATGGGATGTGGAATGGCTCTACGCCAACACCGTTCCTCCGCTCATCCAGATGGTCGAACCGTCACCGCCGCGCGATGGGAATATCTGGGTCCTTTTTGAAGAGGGAGAGCTGACGGCTTTCGTCGATATCCAGAATGGGGCGACGGCAAGCTGGCTGCAACTGTTTATCCATCCCAACGCCTCGGCGCATACCGGTCAGATTATCGCTGCCGCCGTGCGGCTCTGCGACGTGGGCGTCGAGCATCCAGTCTACTGCTGCGTGCGCCGTTATCAGAGCTGGGTAAGCCATACACTGGAACAGATGGGCTTCCGCCTGGCAAGCAGCCAAGCAGTCATGGTGCGCCACATCGCCGTCCCGGTCAAAGCGGCGAGCGCTCGCCTGGCGCGCGTACCTCGCTCCGCCCAGGCGCGGGCGAGTACGCTGCTCCAGCGCAACTACATGCCGGCTCTGGAGACAGCCGGTCACAGAGCGGTCGGAAGTGGTGGGCATCGGGTAAGAGCTCCGATAGATCGCTGTTCCGCCTCCTTTAAGACGGTCAAGACTTGCTCTAGACTTACACTTACGGAAACCAACGACTCGCGGGAAGGAAAATGACGCCCTCAGATGCAACTGCTCTCCAACAGGCTCGTGAAGATCTCGATGCCCTTCTGGCTGTTCTCCCGGTCAGTATACGGGAACGGATCGACGAGCTGGGCAATGAAGTAGAACTACTCGAAGTAGTGATGGACCTGGGGCGCCGACCAACGGCGCGTTACACCAGTGGCGAAGTCACGCTGCGCAATGAAGAAGTGACGAAAGCAGAGATCGACGCGGTGGTTAACCGCATCGGCGAGTTTGACGAAGATAACCGGGCCGGGATGCCGCGCACGCTCCATCGCATCTCCGCCATCCGCAACCGGCGGGGAAACATTGTCGGGCTTACCGCCCGCGTGGGGCGCGCCGTCTATGGCACCATCGACATCATTGCCGATCTGGTCGAGAGCCGGCAGGGAATTCTCCTGCTCGGCCGGCCCGGCGTCGGCAAGACGACCATGCTCCGCGAAATGGCGCGCGTCCTGGCGGAAACGAGGCGTGTGGTCATTGTGGATACGTCGAATGAAATAGGCGGCGACGGCGATATCCCCCACCCCGCCGTCGGCCGCGCCCGCCGGATGCAGGTTCCTCGCCCTTCGCGCCAGCACGAGACGATGATCGAGGCGGTTGAGAATCACAATCCCGAGGCAATCATCATCGACGAGATCGGCCGCGAGCAGGAAGCGGCAGCCGCGCGCACGATTAATGAGCGCGGCGTACAACTCATCGGCACCGCTCACGGCAACACACTGGAAAATCTGCTCCTCAACCCGACGCTTTCTGACCTGGTAGGCGGAATCGAGAGCGTCACCCTGTCGGATGAAGAGGCGCGCCGCCGCGGCACGCAAAAGACGGTGCTCGAGCGCCGGGCGCCGCCCACCTTCGACGTCCTGATCGAGATTCAGGAGCGCCAGCGTGTGCTGGTGCATCCCGACGTCGCCTCTTCGGTCGACGCCGTACTGCGCGGCGAAGCGATGGCCGTTGAACTGCGCTACCGCGATGATGACGGTCAGATACACGTCGAGCGCGAGCAGGCGACGGTGGAGACGCCGGCCCTCTCCGGACGGCGCGGCTCCCGCGATACGAGCGGCGGGCGACCGACGGTGCGCCGGCAGCGCGCGACGACATCGTCGGAACCCAACGGCGGCAGCCGCACGACGGCGACCGTCGTCGGCGAACAACGTAGCCGCACCGCTACGCGGCGCGTCTTTCCCTATGGCGTTGCCCGCAACCGACTGCGGCAGGCGGCGCGGAAGCTGGGGGTCGACGTCGACATCGTAGAAAATGTCGATGAAGCGCACGTTTTGATTACCTTGAAGAACTATTACCGACGTCGCCGACGCGTCATCAGCGATGCCGAACAGCGCCGCATTCCCATCTACGTCCTCCGTGCGAACACAGTGTCGCAGATGGAGCATGTTTTGGCAGAAATTTTTAATCTGGAGGCAACTTCCAGCGACCCTTTTGAGCTTGCCGTCGCCGAAGCGGAACGCGCCATCGAGCGCATTCTCGCCGGCGAAGAAAGTGTAGACCTCTCGCCAGCCGGCTCTTCAATACGCCGTTATCAGCACCAGCTGGCGCGCCAGGCCAATCTCGTCTCCCACAGCTACGGCAGCGAGCCCAACCGCCACGTGCGTATTTTCGGTACGCCACGAAACCGCTCCTGAGAGCGGTAGCGCCACCAGACGAGGCCTCATAACGACTCATCGGTGATCAGGTGTGCTTGGAGATAAAGAACAGCCGCCGACGCAAGGGCGCACCGCTTCCCCTGATTGATGTTTATCACCTTCGAAGGTCCAGACGGCAGCGGCAAGACGACCCAGATTGCTATGCTGGCGGCTCATCTGAAGCAGCAGGGTATCTCCGTCGTGACTACCCGCGAGCCGGGGGGGACGCGCATCGGCGATCAGGTGCGCGGCTGCCTTCACGACGTGCACAACACGGCGATGATGCCGGTCGCGGAGATCCTCCTTTACTCCGCCTCACGGGCGCAGCTGGTCGGGGAAGTGATACGCCCGGCGCTGGCAGCGGGCAAAGTTGTACTCTGCGACCGCTATGCCGATAGCACAATCGCCTATCAGGGTTATGGACGGGGGCTAGATCTGGAGGCGCTGGTCTACATCACCGACTTTGCCACCGGCGGCCTACGCCCCGATCTGACGATCCTGCTCTCCCTCGACATTTCAGAAGGGCTGCGCCGGCGGGTGACACAGGGCGCGGAGATGAACCGCATGGACCTGCAGGCGGAGGCGTTTTATCGTCGCGTGCAGGCGGGATATCGACAGCTGGTGGCGGCGGAGCCGGAGCGGTGGGTGGTGGTGGACGGCGATCAGCCGCCGCAAATCGTCCAGCAGGAGATACAGACTATCGTGGCCGAACGCCTGGCGGAGGGTGACCGGGATTAAAAGTCGTCAAAGCCCCCGGCGTCGTCGGCGGCCAGATCGGGCATCGACTCTTCGATCTCTTCCGGCGACTGTCCACTTTCCAGTCTGTCGACCACCTCGCCAAACTCCTCGCCCAGGTCCTCGCCCATTTCCCGGCTCATCTTGCGCATAAAGCGACCCAGCGCGCGCGGATCTTCTTCGTCCAGGCCTGCCAGCGCGCTCTCGTCTAGCAGATTGTCCATGCGTGCATCCTCTGAACGAGCCACCGCCACACGGCCAATGCGGCGCCGCAGTTGGTCACTGCCACAGTGCGTGCACGTAGGCGTTGCCGTCTCATACTCGCTGAAAGAGTAGGAGAGCCGAACGCCACGACCACAGTCTCGACAACGAAAATCATAAACAGGCATCGCTTCTCTCTGTCTTCCTTTTGCGCGATCAGGCGCAATCCCCATAATAATCAGTGATGGAGCGAGCAGCATGGTCACTCCTCCACCTGATGCAAAGCAGATAAATTCATTATACGGTCACCGATAGCGAGTGCAACCACCTTGACGACACCAGATCCTTACGAGCGCCCCGAACACCCCCTTCTGATTGTCATCTCTGGCCCCTCTGGCGTGGGGAAGGATACGATTGCTCGCCGCCTGATCGAAAAGCGCCCGCATCACTTTTACTTCGTGGTCACCGCAACCACACGCCCGCCCCGCGACGGCGAAGTGCACGGACGCGATTACTTCTTCGTCAGCAGCGACGAATTCGCGCGCATGATCGACGAAGGGGAGCTGCTGGAGTATGCCCTCGTCTACAACGACTACAAGGGCGTGCCCAAGCAGCAAATCCGCGAGGCGCTGGCCAGCGGGCGCGACGTGATCATGCGCGTCGATCCCCAGGGGGCGGCAACGATCCAGAAGCTGCTCCCCAACGCCATCTTCATCTTCCTGATCGCCGATTCGGAGGAAGCGATGATCCAGCGGCTGCGCGAGCGCAAGTCGGAGACGCCGGAAGGGCTGAAGCTACGCATCGCCACCGCCCGCCAGGAGATAAAGCGACTGCGGGAGTTTGACTACTGCGTGATCAATGCTCAGGAGCGGCAGGAGGAGACGGTGGAGCGAATTTTGTGCATCATGGCTGCGGAAAGGGCGCGCATCGACCGCGAGCCGGTCGAGCTTTGAGGCCCAGATGACGATTGATACGATCCTTTTCGACGTTGGCGGTGTTCTTATCACCTCCCTCGATCCCCAGACGGCGCGCACGCAGCGCGACCGGATGGCGAGTGAGCTGGGTTTCGACTCGGGCGACGCTCTCTGGCTGCACTTCTACGACAGCGACGTCTGGCGGGAGTGCAAAACAGGGCGTATGGTGCACGAAGAGATGTGGGACGTCTTGCTCCGCCCCTACGGCTTCGCGACGCGCACGGAGCAGGCGGCGTTTGTGGCCGAATTCCACGGCGATGAAGGGCTGGACCCAGAGATGGAACAGCTCGTCGCCCGCCTGCACGGCCAGTACCGGATGGGTATTCTCAGCAACTGGGATGACCGGCTGGAGATGATCCTGGCAGAGCAGATTGGTGTCGATCATTACTTCGACGTCATCGTCAACTCGCACCGTATTGGGGCAGCCAAGCCGGAGGAAAGCGCTTTTGAGATTGCGCTCGAGCGCCTCGGCGTCCGTCCGGAGCAGGTCTTCTTTATCGATGACCAGGCGCGCAACACGCGCGTGGCCGCCGCGATGGGCATGGAAACGCACACCTTCGAGAGCGTGGAGAAGTTGAAGGACGACCTCGCCGGGCGCGGCCTACTGACGCCTTAGCTGATCGGCGCTTTCTGGGCGCGCCAGCCGCCGGTCTACCACAGAGCTGCCCCCAGCACCACCACCCCCAGGACAAGCAGAATCGCTGCCCCATAAAGCGTCGCCAGCCGCAGCACCTCTCCATCGTCCGCCCCTTCGACGGTGCTGGCTCCCACCAGCACCTTGGCGGGTGCGAAAACGCTGCCGATAGCGCCGCCCGCCGTCTGCGCCGCCAGCATCAGCGGCACCGCCAGATCTAGCGCCAGCGCCGTCTGCTGCTGCAGATCGCCGAAGACGACGTTGCTGTTCGTGTTGCTGCCGGTCACAAAGGCGCCCAGCGCGCCGATAAAGGGACTGAGGAAAGGGAAGAGCGGCCCGGTATTGGCGCTTAGCGCCAGCGCCAGCACCTGCGTCATGCCCGCGTGCTGCATCGTCACCGCCATGGCGACCAGAGCGAGGATGCCAACGGTCGACTTTACCGATCGCCGCACCGTCTTGCCCAGAATGGCGCGTCCACTGTACTGGGAGGCTGAGTGCAGCGCGCCCGCATCCGGAAGCAAGACGCCGGTATGGCGGAACCAGAGAAAAGAGAGCGCACTGGCGTAAAGGAGCAGCGCTCCGGCGTGGCCGAAGATGCTGATCGACCGACCGGGGCCGGCGGGCGTGCGCCAGCCCAACGCCGTCTCTACGACGGGGAAGTCCAGATTCAGCTCCAGCCAGTCAAGCGGGCGCGCCAGGACGAGCTGGCCGAGCAGGATGACCACCACGAGAATGGCGTACGGAACAAAGGCGCGCCCTAACGCCGACCAGTCGAGTCGGGCAAGCGCTTCACCGGATAGACGCCCCTTGCTGCGGTGCAGAAAGCCCAAGTCGAAGAGCGAAAATCGGAAGTCCAACAGGCTAACCACCAGACCCGCCAGCGCTGCCGCGGTGGCCGCCAGCGTCCACAGCCCGGCAACCGCCACCGCCCACTGAACGGCACCCATCACGACCGTCAGCCCCAGGAGAAAAGGAAGGCGGCGGCGTAGCGCCGCCCAGCCGCCGGCCACCAACAGGACGCCGGCGCCGCAACCGAGGCAGGCCAGCGCCAGCAGCGCGGCGCTTTCACTCGCCAACTGCTCTCCGGGTAGCCCGGTCGCCGCCATCAGCGCCAGAAAGCTACTGCCCAGGCTGCCGAAGGTAACCGACCAGCCATGGCCGAGAAGCGCCACCGCCGCCGCCACACTGGGCGGGAACTGCAGCCCGGCGAGGAGCGGCGCGACGACGGCTGCCGGGACGCCAAAGCCGGAGACCCCCTGGAGGAAGCTGCCGAAGATCCAGGCCAGTAATAGTGCCTGCGCCGGGCGGTCTGGCGCCAGCCCCGGCAGCTCGCGGCCGATGACGTCGATCGCGCCCGCATCCGCCACGACGTTGTAAAGCAGCAGGGCCATCCAGATAATGTAGAGTACATACAACGCCAGCAGCACCGCCCGCCCGAAAGCGACCAGAAGTAGTAGCGGTCCGGCGCCAAAGAAAAGCAGGGCGATCGCGCCCGCAGCCAGCCATCCCGCCGGCCCCGCCTGGCTGCCGTCCCAATTGCGGCCAATCATCAGGTACAACACGAGCAGGATGGGCGTTGCGGCCAGCGCAATCTCCAGCAGAGAAAGCGTAAACATAACGCCAGGTAGTATAGCTTCCCTCACCGGGGCAGGGTAGTTCCCGGCGGAGCACCTCATCATAACGCTCGCGCCGATGCGGCGGTGGAAGGAGCTATTTCTCATCCGATCCAGTTGACGGAAGTGCAGCTTTGGCTAAAATCCGATCGAGGAAGTAGTGCGCGTTCATCTCTCACAAAGTCGCTAGCACGCATGCCAGATCTGAGCGGGCGGCAACTGTTTCTGGGGGAGAATCAGAGCGAGACTGTACCAAGTGATCAGTGGAGCCGGCAGTCAATCCTCGTCGGCTGCGCTCAAAGGAGGTGCCGTAGAAGGGACAGCAACTTTCCGTAACCGCCGGACCAACATAGCAGCCAGTTGCTGCACAGGCATTAGGACAGTCTCTCGAGTGGGGTGCCATCGTTGGTTGTTGCCTCCACCTGCAGAGAACTTCTCTTACTTCACAACGGAGGAAAAAGAAAATCATGAAACGGACTTTGATGGCTATGGGCGCCGTATTTCTGGCTGCCCTCTTCATCGTGCAGGTCGTCCTCGGCGGCACGGCGCATGAGGAGATTCAGACCGATGACGAGCCCCTTTCCAGTGTCACAGAGCAACTCCGGAGACCGGAACGGCTCGATCTCCCGACGCTGGACGCAGACGACCTCCCCGCCGGAGATATCCCGCCCGCCCTGCGCGCCGCCCAGGAGGGGGCCGTACAGGTTATTGTACAGCTAGAGCAGGCGCCGACGGCGGAGATCTATGAATCCGCACTCCAGCTTGGCGCGCTTCAGGAGTCGGAGGCCGTGAACGCGGCTCAGGCGCAGCTTCAGCGTATTGAATCTGCCCAGCAGGTGGTGCTCTCGCAGCTGGATGCAATGGACGCAACCGTCCTTTACCGTCTGCAGCGCGTTTACAACGGCATCGCCATTCAGGTAGATGCCAGCCAGCTGGGAGCGATTGCAGCGCTGCCGGGCGTTAAAAGCGTGGAACCGGTGCCAATCCACGAACCCACTCACGCCTCCAGCGTCGGCCTCATCAGTGCACCGGAGCTGTGGGACAGCCTGGGCCCCGACGTGACAGGCGACGGGATCAGCATCGGCATCATCGACACCGGCATTGACTACCTCCACGCCGACTTTGGCGGCGAAGGCGGCGATGATCCCAATCTCTATCTAATCAATGACACGACGATCATCGGCGATATCGGCGCCTATCCGAACGCGAAGGTGGTCGGCGGGTGGGACTTTGCGGGCGACAACTACGACGCCAGCGGCGATAGCGGCAGCCCGATCCCCAATCCCGATCCCGATCCGATGGACTGCCACGGCCACGGCACCCACGTCGCCGGCACCGCTGCCGGTTATGGTGTGAACAGCGACGGCAGCACATACACGGGCCCCTACACCGAAGATCTTGATCTGGGCAACTTCCGCATCGCGCCCGGCGTGGCTCCTGAAGCCGAGCTGTACGCGCTGCGAGTCTTTGGCTGCGGCGGCTCCACCGCTCTGACGGCCGCCGCTCTCGAGTGGGCGACTGACCCCAATGGCGACGGCGACTTCTCCGATCACCTGGACGTCGTCAACATGTCACTTGGCGCTTCCTTTGGCAGCATCGAAGATGCCTCTGTGATTGCCACCAATAACGCCGCCGCCGCAGGTGTGCTCGTCGCCGTCTCTGCCGGCAACAGCGCCGACGTTTTCTTCGTCACCGGCAGCCCCAGCGTGGCCCAGCGCGCGGTTTCTGTCGCCGCCATCGCCGATAGTTCGGCGGTGCTCGACGCCTTCCGCGTCAACAACACCTCTATCGCCGGGTTTCATCCGGCCTGGAAGGGTGTGGCGTTCGACTGGACCGGCTTTACCACCCTGACCGCCCCGCTCAGCTATCCGGAAGACCAGTCAAGCGGATGCGAGCCGTTTACGCCCGCGAACGCAGCGGAGATCTCCGGCACGATCGCGCTGTTGGTGTGGACCGAGGGCGAATGTGGCTCCTCCACGCGCGGTAACAATCTGGAAGATGCAGGCGCCGTGGGCATGCTCCTCGCGGACGACTCCGAGCTGTTCGATCTGAACATCTTCGGCAGCGACGAGATGCCCTCCTACAGCATCCCCAATGAAATTGGCGCTGCCCTGATCGACGCCCACCAGAACGAGGGGCCCGTGTCGATTACTTTCGATGCGTCCCTCGACAACTCGTTCCTCTACCAGGAGCCTGCGGTCGTCGACTCGACCGCCTCCTTCACCAGCCGCGGCCCGCGTCGTGACGCCCTCGTCAAACCGGATGTCGCCGCGCCCGGCGTGTCGATCTTCTCCGCCGCCGCCCTCACCGGGGATAACGGCGCTTCATTCGGCGGCACCTCTATGGCTGCCCCGCACGTGGCTGGCTCTCTGGCGCTGTTGCGCCAGCTAAATCCTGGCTGGTCGGTCGAAGAGTTGAAGGCGCTGCTGATGAATACAGCCATTCACAACGTGCGCATCGATCCCGATCTGACCTCGCCCACCGTCGGTCCGTCCCGCGCCGGCGCCGGTCGCATCGATCTCGCCGTTGCCGCCAACGCCGACGTCGTCGTCTACAGTCCCGGCGTGCCGGGTGGCGTCTCGGTGAACTTCGGCGAAGTCGAGGTTACCGATGCGACGACGATGGTGCGTACGGCGCGCGTCGTCAATAAGATGGCCGAAACGGTCGAATATGACGTCTTCTACACCGCACTCAACGATCAGGTGGGCGTCGACATCACCGTCTCGCCTGCTTCAGTCACGCTCCCGCCCTTCGGCGTCGCCGAAATCACAGTCGAAATGAACGCGACCGCCGCCGACATGCGCCACCTCCCCGACCCGTCGATCGATCCGATCGTCTTCGGACTCTGGCGCCACTGGATTGCCGAAGAGGGCGGCCTGGTACATCTGATGCCGCCAGAGGTGGTCTTTACGGCCGATCTGGAGGGTGAGAATGAGGCGCCGCCGGTGACCACAGATGCCACCGGCATGGCCGTCTTCACCTATACCCACGCCACCGGCGAGCTCGACTACTGGCTCGACGTGGACGACATCACCCCCACCGCTGCTCATATCCACCTGGGCCTGCCCAACACCAACGGCCCGGTCGTGTGGTGGCTCTACGATGCTGACGGCGTTAACGCACCAGACGGCCCGTTCCCCGTCAACGGCACGATCCAGATTTCCGACGACTTCACCGGCACCACGGAGCTGATGTACCTGTTGGGCGAGCGTTTCTACGTCAACGTCCATACAACAGATCATCCCGCCGGCGAGATCCGCGGACAGATGGAGCTGACTGACCAGCGACCGCCGCTGCGTCTGCCGGTCTACGTCACGGCTCGACCCGCGTCTGAGATGAGCGCCGTACAGTCGACGATTAACGTCACTGCTACGGAAGCAATCTCCCTCACTGGCGATGGTATCTTCACGGGTCTCGACTTCCCGTTCGATATTATCTCCCTGGTCAGCGCCTACGAACTGCAGGCGACCGATCCCGACGAGCCGGTGACCACCGGCAAGGCCGATGCGGCCGACATGGCCTTCATCGGCGCAATGTCTGACATCCGCGGCACCGCAACCGTCACCAACCCGAACGGGATCATCACCGACACGCTAATCAACTTCGGTATCGGCTCTTACGCCGAGTGGGACTCCCCTGCCACCATCTTTTTTGACGTCTACATTGACGTGGACGAAGATGGTAGCTCCGACTACGTCCTCTTCAACTGGGATCTTGGCGCCTATGGTTACTCAGACGATACCTTCTTCACCTGGCTCCTCGACCTGACTGCCGGGACGTACGCGCCGCAGTGGTATCTGAACGGCGTCAGCGCCTCGCTGGCGACCTATCCGTTTAACAATAACGTGATGGGGCTGCCGGTCTGGGCGGAGGACCTCGGTCTGAACCCTGACAACACCGACTTCAACTACTACGTGGTTAGCTTTAGCCGGGATCTCAGCGGCGTCGCCGATGTCTCCCCGCTGATGACGTACGATGCTGCCAACCCGGGGCTCGACTTCAGCGGTGGCTTCACCGGCGCGCCAGCCTGGGCAGACCTCGACGGCGAGGCGATTCCAGTGGTCGGCGACCGCGACAACTACGTCGCCAACCGCTCGCTCGGCGCGCTGCTGTTGCACCACCACAACGTCTTCGGCACGCGCATCGAAGTGCTGCCGCCGGAGAATCCGATCCAGCCCGAGGCTGATCTGTCGCTGACCAAGTCGGTGGAGACAGATACGGTGACGGTGGGCGACCTCTTCACCTACACGCTGACCGTCGAGAACGTGGGCGACTTCGCCGCAGGCGTTACGCTTACGGACACGCTGCCGACAGAGGTCACCTTCGTTTCTGCCACTGCCTCTGACATGTCGCCGTGCAATGAGGAAGCCAACGTGGTCATCTGCGACCTGGGTACCCTCGAGCGTGGTGATACCGTGACGGTGAACATTGCCGTTGTTGCCGACAGCGCAGGCATGGCGACGAACACCGCGGAAGTGGGCACCACGACGGCCGACATCTTCACGGGCAACAACACCGCCTCTGTGGTGGTCACCATCGAGCGTCAGGTGTTTATGCTCTACATGCCAGCTGTCTTCAAAGGCACTGCTAGTCCGTCACAGTAATCGTTAATTCGGAAGGAAAGGGAGGTAGCCCCTCCCTTTGCCGACCCTAGAGAAGGGGCAAGGCGCTCGCCGTCTTGCCCCTTTTGCATTGTCCTGTGGAGCATGCGGTCGCCGAGGCTCTCGCACACGTTCCTCACGCGCTGTTTCGTGTTATAATCCTTCTACCATGGTAGGCTCCACCCCAATTCCGACCGCCGAACCATACTCAGTTGAAGCGTGGCTGCAGCTTGCCGCCTGGCAGCCCGACCTCGCTTCGCTCGCCCTCGGCGTCGTCCTGGGCCTGCTGCTGGCCTTTCTCTTTTTTCGCCTGGCGCCCACACTGCGCCGGCTGCGCGATCGATCTCTGGCGCGGGTTCAGGAAACGGAGGCGTGGATGCGCGCTGGCGTGGAAAAGCGTTTCCTGGCAGAGACACAAGCGTATGCCGCGACCTATCACCTGGGCCACTCGTGGGCGCCCCTAGATGACATCTTCGTCACCCCGCGCCTGCTGCCGCCGCGCCCTGAGCCGGCAATACCCCCGGCGGGCGAAGGGCCGGACGCCGTCGACGCTCTTAGCTATCTCTGGCCGGAGCTCGGCGCTGCCATGGCAACGCCGCCGGTGCCGACGGCGAGTATGCGTCACCTGTTGCTCAACGGGCGCCGCGTGGCTATCTCGGCGCCCGCCGGAGCCGGCAAAAGCACACTGCTCGCCTTTTGCGCCCACGCCTGCGCCACCGCAGACGATACCGGGCCGTTCGTATTTCTCCAGCCGCTGGTGCCGGTGCTGATCCATCTGGCAGAGCTCGACCTGAGTAGTGACGCCGACCTTCCCGGCGCCGATCCGGCGGCGCCGCTGGCCCGCGCCCTCCAGAGCCGGTCTGGTCCACTGACCGCACCGGGGGTTGGCGCGCTGCTGCGGGAAAAGCTTGAAGGCAGCCAGGTGCTGCTCCTCCTCGACGGGTGGGATGACCTCCCATCTGACGCGCAGGAGGAACCGGCCGCCTGGTTGGACCGCCTTCTGCGACGTTACCCGGAGACGCAGATTATCGCCGCGGTCGCTGGCGGCGGCTACCAACCGCTCCTCGACCTCGGTTTTGTCGCTAGTGGTATCGCTCCGTGGCGTAAGCACCAGGCGCAGCGCCTGGGCGAGAGGTGGGCGGAGGCGCTCGGCTGGCCGGATCCGGTGGCGACGGAGCGCTTCTGGCATGCCGGCAGCAGCCCACTCGCGCTCACGCTCCGTCTCTGGCACTTTCGCCAGAGCCACGCCGCACCACCGCCACCAGCGCGCGAGAGCAAGCTGTTCGCCGCCACCCTCCGCGCGCTGCTGCCTGAAGCGACGGAGGAGCATCCCTGGCTTCGTGATGCCGCCCGAGCCCTCTGCCAGCAGGTAGCAGGCCGCCTGCTGGACGAGGCGCGGCTGAGCCTGGATGGAGAGCGCGTCGACGAAATCGTCGCCCACGTGCTGGCCAAACACGACGCTGCAGGAAGTCATAGCGGCGCGCTGCGCGCGACGATGCTGCAGAGCGGTCTCTTGCGCCGCTGGCACGACGGTAGTTACAGCTTCCTCTCCCCCCTCTGGCGAGACTTTCTGGCTGCCGCCTGGCTGGCGGAAGGGGCCGCGTCGGAGACGGTGGTTGCTAACCTCGAAGACCGCCGCTGGGCCGGCGCCATCCGCTTTTACGTGGCCTTGACAGGGGGCGATGTCCTGGCGCCGGAGCTGTTGAACGACGACGAGGACGATCTGTTCCAGGAACGGCTATTTCAGCTCGCCTCCTGGCTCCCGGACACACCCCCCGACGCCGATTGGCGGCGGCAGGCGTTGGTGCGCCTCGGGCAGCTTGCCACTCGCCCCGGCGTGCCTACCCTGCTGCGCGCGCGCGCCATCGCGGCCCTCGCCGTCTCCAGGGAGCCGACCGTCCTGGCACTGCTGAAAAAGCTTCGTACACGCCCCGAACCCTTTTCGCGGCAGATGGCGGCGCTGGCCCTCTCTTCCTTCGACCCCGAACAGAGTACGCTGGAGCTCAAGGCGCTGCTGGAGGATGACGCGCCGGCTGTGCGCGCCGCCGCTATCCACGCCCTGGGTTGGCAGAATGTGCCGGTCGGCGAGCAGGCGCTCCTCGTGGCTCTGGTCAGCAGAGACGAAAGGCTGAACCATGCTGTGGTGGAGCAGTTGGCCCTCAATGGCGGCGAGGCATGGGAGATCCTGCGCGAGGCAGCCGCGGACGAATTTCTACATGTTCGCCGCGCCGCCACACATGGGCTGCGCCAGCTAGACGAATACTGGGCTGTGCGCCTGCTGGAAGAGCTGGAGCGGGATGATCCCGAGTGGGTGGTGCGCACCGCAGCTACCGTGGCCCTGGAGGCAGTTGCCGCCCGCAGTGCAGCCGCGCCATGGGCGCCGCTGCAGGCCGGCGAGCTGCCGTGGCTGGTCGAATGGGCGGCCGAGCGGGAGGAGGCGGTACCGGCGGGTGCGACCGCGGTTCCGGTGCTGCGCAAGCTCCTGACGGAAGCAGACGCCCCCACTGTGCGGCGTGCGGCGGCGCAAAGCCTGGCGCGGGTCTGGCTGCCAGCGGAGGAAAAGGTGCGCGTACAGACAGCCCTCCAGCAAGTAGCGCGCAATGACAGCACTCCCGCCGTGCGCGAAGCGGCCTTCCTGGCGCTCGCCGCGCGCGAGACGATGATGGTTCGATGAAGCCGCTGATCGGCACCGATTTGAAGCGTTTCCTGCGTGACTACAAGCGCCAACACCGCCCCAGGCACACCATCGCCGCCCTGCTCCAGAGCGTGGAGTATCCGGTGAACGTCGGCGCTATCTTTCGCCTGGCCGACGCGGCGGATATGGAGCGGTTGGTCCTCACAGGAATCACGCCCCAACCGCCCCACCCGACTATCGACAAGGTCGGGCGCTACAAGAGCAAAAAGGTGGAGTGGCATTACCAGGAAGACGCGGTTGCAGCTGCCGAGGCGCTACAGGCGGATGGTTATCATCTGCTGGCGGTAGAGCTGGCAGAGGGTGCTGTACCCTACCACCACTATGACTATCCGCAACGGGTTTGCCTGGTGGTGGGCCACGAGGATCACGGCGTGACGAAGGCGACCCTCGCCGCCTGCGATGGCGCCGTCTTCCTCCCGATGTACGGCAAGGGACGCAGCCTCAACGTCAACGTCGCGCTCAGCATCGTCGTCTACCACATTCTGCACCCTGGTTCATCAGGGGCGGAGGAGGAGCCATGATCGTCATCATCATGAAGGCAGAGGCAACCGACGCCGACGTCGAAGCCGTTACCACCCGCGTCCGTGACCTCGGCTTCACCGTCCATATGTCGCATGAGGACGAACGGACCATCATCGGCCTCAGCGGCGACGGACACCTGCTCAATCGTGAGCGGCTGAGCCGGATGGAGGGTGTGGAAGATGTCGTGCCCGTCCTCAAGCCGTTCAAGCTGGCCGGCCGCGACTTCAAACCGCGCAACACCGAGTTTACCATCGGCGAGCACACCATCGGCGGCCGCGCTCTGTTGCTCATGGCCGGCCCCTGCTCGGTCGAGAGCCGCAGCCAGATCATCGAAACAGCGCACGCCGTCAAGGAAGCGGGCGCCCACGTGCTGCGAGGCGGCGCCTTTAAGCCGCGTACCTCCCCCTACTCCTTCCAGGGGCTGGGGGAAGAGGGGCTGCGCTACCTGGCGGAGGCGCGTGAGGAGACGGGGCTGCCGGTTGTCACCGAGGTGATGGAGCCGGATATGGTGTCCCTCGTCTGCCAGTACGCCGACATTCTCCAGATTGGGGCGCGCAACATGCAGAACTACGCGCTCCTGCACACCGTAGGCGCCTCTCAACATCCTGTCCTCCTCAAACGGGGCATGAGCAGCCTCATGGAGGAGTGGCTGATGTGCGCCGAGTACATCCTGAGCCACGGCAACACGCGTGTCATCCTCTGCGAGCGCGGCATCCGCACCTTCGAGACCTATACCCGCAATACGTTCGACATCAACGCGATCGCCGTCGTCAAGCAGCTGTCCCACCTGCCGGTGATTGTCGATCCCAGCCACGCCACCGGCCGCTGGGATTATGTGGCTGCTGCGGCGCGCGCGGGCATCGCCGCCGGTGCCGACGGGCTGATCATCGAAGTTCATCCCCGCCCGCAAGAGGCGCTTTCTGACGGTGCGCAGTCGCTGCGCCCGGAGCGCTTCGCCGACCTCGTGCGCCAGATGCGCCGCGTCGCCGAGGCGGTCGATCGCGAGATACCCTGAATGGACGCCCTGCAAATCACATACACTCTCTCCGCCCCCGGCCGCCGCCCCGCAGGCCTCGCCTGGGACGGCCATTATCTCTGGAACGCCGACTTTGGGGACGGCCGCCTCTACCGGCTCGATCCGGAAAGCGGCGCGGTCGCCGCTGGTCTTCTCTGCCCGGGTATTCTCAGCGGGCTGGCGTGGGATGGCGAGAGCCTGTGGCTGGGCGTGCTGGACAAGAGGTGGTTGCTGACGATCAATCCCCGGCGCCTTGAAGTCGACCGGACGCTGCCGGTGGAGGAGGCAGGACGGGTGGGCGGCGTGGCATGGGACGGCAACAATCTGTGGGTGGTCGATCAGCAGGCGGGCGCGCTGCTGGCGGTCGAGCGGGAAAGCGGGCGCGTGGTCCGCCGGCTGGTGGTCCCTGTCGCCGGGGGCGGTCTAGTCTATCGTGACGGCGCGCTGTGGCTGGGCGCGCCCCAGACGATGCGCTTCGACCAGGAGAGCGGCCAGTTTGAGTGGGAGGGCGAGCAGGAGGACTATGCGCTCTTGAAGATCGATCCCGCCGATGGAGTCGAGCTGGCGCGCTTCCCGCTCGACTTCTTCGCTGCCGGCCTTACCTGGGCCGGCGACAGCCTCTGGCTCTCGTCGGCGCGCGCCGGCGCACTCTACCGTGGGTCGCTGGTGCGCAGCTGGTGATGTCCTGCTTCTGACGCCGGCGCCCGCTACATGCGCTCCGGCACCTCAATCCCCAATAGATCCAGCACCAGCTCCATCTGGTCGACCGCGAACTGGGTGAGCGCGAGCCAGGAAGCCTGCCGCGCCCGATCCTCTTCCGTCATGATGTGGCAGGCGCGATAGAAGCGATTAAAAGTGAGAGCCAGGTTGTAGACGTAATCGGCGAGATGGTTGGGGGCCCGCGTCTCATAGGCAAAGGCGACGACGCCCGGCAAGCGCGTCAGGTAGAGCATCAGCTCCCGCTCTTCAGCCACCGCAGGCGGCAACAGGTCGCCCGGTTGCAGCCCCTGCTCCGCTGCACGTCGCAAAATCGACTTGGCGCGTACGGCGGTGTAGAGAAGGTAAGGTCCAGTCCGGCCTTCAAATGCCGAAAAGCGCTCCAGATCAAAGACGTAATCGCGCGCACGGTGGTTGATGAGATCGGCAAATTTCAGCGTCGCCAGCGCCACCCGATGCGCTATCTCCGCCTTCTCCTCCTCGCCATAAGCCTCCGCCATCTCAATCTCTTCCAGCCGCTCTGCCGCCTTCTCCTCAACCATCTCCATCAACTCGCGCAGCATCATTACACCGCCAGAGCGTGTCTTGAAAGGATGCCCGCGGGGATCGTTCATCGTGCCGAAGGGCAGGTGTTCCAGGTCGACCGTCGGCGGGGCCAGGCCCGCCTGGCGGGCCGCACGGAAGACCTGCTCGAAGTGGAGCGACTGCCGGGCGTCGGTGACGTAGAGGAGGCCATCCGGCTCAAGGCGCTCCACCCGCTGGGCCAGGGTCGCCAGATCGGTCGTGCCGTACAGCACGGCGCCGTCCGACTTCAGGAGCATCAGCGGCGGGATCTCCGTCTTGTCATCTTCGCGCTCCACCGGCATTACGAGCGCGCCCTCACTCTCCACCGCTTCACCTTCCGCCCGCAGCTGCTGGATCATGGGCTCGATTCGCGGCTGGGCGTCGCTTTCCCCGAGCCAGAGATCAAACTCAACCCCCAGCCGCTCAAAGTCCTGCTTCAGCTCCGCATCGGAGATGTCGATGATGTGCTGCCAGAGAGCGCGGTAGCCGGGCCGCCCCGCCTGCAGCTGGCGTGTCGCCTCCCGCGCCGCCTCCATCGCCTCCGGGTCCGCTTTGGTCCGCGCCGAGGCAGCGGGATAATACTCCTGCAGATCATCCATGGTGACCGGCGACTCCTCCGGAAAAGGACCTTCGGCCTCGGGATCAAAGTAGGCCAGATCGGGATGACGGCGCTCGATCTCGGTGATCAGCATCCCCATCTGCAGGCCCCAGTCGCCGAGATGTACGTCGCTGATTACTTCGTCGCCGTAGAAAGTCAGGAGACGCTGCAGGCTGTCGCCGATGATGCTCGAACGGAGGTGGCCGACGTGCATGTATTTCGCTGCATTCGGGCCGCCAAAATCCAGCACCAGCCGCCGCCCTTGTGGCGCCAGCGGGACGCCGAGTCGCTCGTCCTCAGCCATCTCCTCGACGAAGTCAGCCAGAAAGCGATCGTCGACCCTGATATTTATGAAACCCGGACCGGCGACCTCCACCTCGTCAAGCATCTCCGACGACGGCAGCGCGTCGACGACCTCCGTCGCCAGCGCACGTGGGTTCTTTCCATAGCGTCCCGCCGCAGCGAGCGCTCCGTTACACTGGAAGTCGCCCAGATCGGGCCGGTTATTCGGCACGACCTCGCCATAGTCCCGGGCATAGCCCGCGGCTGCGAAAGCGTCGCCAAAAAGCTCACTCAGTTGGTCAGTTAACGGCTGCAAAAGATTGTCTCCTCACTGCGGTCGGTCTACTAAAATCATACCGGCTAGCGCTCTCGCGGTCTAGATCGCGGTTGCTTTCTCTCGCGAGACTGCCGTTTTGTTCGCCTCACCCTACCGTCCAAGCAACTCCAGCATCAGATCGGGCCGGTCCGTGATGATTCCGTCGACGCCCAGCGCCAGCAGCCGCTGCATATCCTCCGGATCATTCACCGTCCAGACGTGGACGTCTACATTGTGCTCGTGCGCCCCCTCCACGAACGAGCGCGTGACGACGTGGAGGCTGCCACTGTATTCGGGCACCTGAAAGGCCTCCGCCTGCGGTTCGTACACAGCGTCCAGAAGAAGGCGGTCGAGGATAAAGAACGGGCGGATCTCCTCTTCAGTGCCCGAGGTGGCAACGCCAGGGCAGGTTTCCCGAAACTCGGCCATCGTCTGCGTGTGGAAGGAGGCGACCAGAACATCCTCTTCCCGCCCATAGCGGTGAATCAGGTTACAGAAAGGCGTGACTATCGAGGGTTCGCGCTGCTTGATTTCGATCACCATCGGCATCGCGGGGAAGGCCTCAAAAATCTCCTCGAGTGTGGGGATTTTCAGTCCCTGGCCGCGATAGGGAAAGGTCACCCCTTCGTCGTCGCTCCAGTAGGCGCCGGCGTCGAGCGCTTTGATCTCCGCCAGGGACATCTCCCGCACCAGCCCCTCGCCGTCTGTGGTGCGGTCCACCGTCTCGTCATGAATGAGAACGAGCGCGCCATCCGCCGACTGATGGAGGTCCATCTCCAGCACGTCCACGCCCAGCGCGGTCGCCCGTTCGAAGGCGAAGAGCGTGTTGCTGGGCCACAACCCTTCACCGCCCTGATGGGCGATTACCGCCTGCTCCGGCAACTGCTCGAAAAAGGGATGCGCCGCCACCGGCTGTGCGCGCAGGGCCAGTACAGCGTAGACCAACACCAAGATCGCTCCGAATCCCAACAAAACCACCCCTACTCTCTTCATCAGGCTAAGATAGCTCCTTTTGTGCATCAGGCATACCCCCGGCTGCGCCGGAGCATGAACATCGCTGCTACTCGGGCCTCCGATTTTAATTCTCTCTGAACAAAAACCAAGGCTGTTTGCCGGCCCTTTAACGCTTTCAGTATAATCACGCTGTAATTTAGTGAAGCACACGCTCTATATCGCTGCTTCGCAACAGTCGATTCTGGAGAAACTGCATGGCCCGTCCCGTCGTCTTTCCCTTTACCGCCATCGTCGGTCAGGAGCGGATGAAGCGCGCGCTGATCCTCAACGCCGTGAATCCGCAGATCGGTGGCGTCCTCATTCGCGGCGAGCGGGGGACCGCCAAGTCGACGGCCGCCCGCGCCCTCGCTGCCCTCCTGCCCGACATCAAATTTGTCGCCGACTGCCGGTTTGGCTGTGATCCCGCTCGGCCCGACGCCTGGTGCGACGAATGCCGTGTGCACCACAGCAACGGTAGCCTTACCGTCGCCAGCAGGCGCACGCCCTTCGTCGATCTGCCCGTCAGCGCCACGGAAGATCGTGTGGTCGGTACGCTGGACATTGAGAAGGCGATCCAGTATGGGGAAAAGCACTTCGAGACCGGCGTCCTCGCTTCCGCCAACCGCGGGCTCCTTTACGTGGACGAGGTGAATTTGCTCGACGACCATGTCGTGGACCTTCTTCTCGACTCCGCCGCAATGGGCATCAACGTGGTCGAGCGGGAGGGGATCAGCTTTAGCCATCCCGCCCGCTTTATTCTGGTCGGCACGATGAATCCTGAAGAGGGCGATCTACGCCCGCAGCTTCTCGACCGCTTTGCCTTTTCCGTGCACATCAGCGGCCTGCTCGACCCCGGGCGGCGGGTGGAGATCATGGAGCGAAGGATTGCCTTCGAACTGGATCCGGTCGGCTTCCGCGAGCAGTGGGCAGAGAAGGAGACAGCGCTTTCCGAGCAGATCTCCAACGCCCGCGAGTTCGTCCACAAAGTCAGCTACACCCGTCGCCACCTTGCCGCCATCGCCCATCTGACCAGCTCGCTCAGGGTGGACGGCCATCGCGGCGACCTGGTGATTCTGCGCGGTGCGCAGGCTCATGCCGCCCTCCACGGGCAAGATGCGATCGAGGAACAGGACATTCTCCTCGCCGCCGAGCTGGCCTTGCCCCACCGCATCAAGTCGCGCCCCTTCGAGGAGAGTGAAGTAACTCTCTACGACCTGGAAAACCGTATGCGCCAGGCGGAGGATGAGTGGAACGACGGGGAAGCAGGTGACCGCAGCGAGAACAACCAGGCGGAGCCGGTAAAAAAAAACAGACGTTAGCCGGCGATGATGACGACCAGGAGGTAAAGGTCGGCCCGACTGAGGCCGGGGAGCAGGCCGTTCCGAAGACAGCACAGCAGGCGCGCTGGTGGGAGGGCGGAGAGCAGCGTAAAGCGCGAGAAGAGTTTGACGCGCGTCGCCTCGATACAGCCCTTGACCGCCTGACACGCCGCCAGGCGGGGCGTCGCTCGCGCACGAAGACCGACCGCAAGCGGGGGCGCTACATACAGTCCCGGCGCCCGAAGGGGCGCAGAGTGCGCGACCTCGCCTTCGACGCCACCCTGCGCGCCGCCGCCGTCCACCAAAAGCGACGCCGGAAGCAGGAAAAGAGCGGCCGCGCGCTCTCCCTCCGCAAATCGGATCTACGCGAAAAGGTCCGCGTGCGGCGGGCGGCCAACCTGATCCTCTTCGTCGTCGACGCCAGCTGGAGCATGGCCGTGTCGGAGCGGATGGAAGCCACGAAGGGCGCCATTATGTCGCTCCTGACCGACGCTTACCAGCGCCGTGATCGCGTGGGCCTCATCGTCTTTCACAAGAACCAGGCGCAGCTCGTCCTGCCGCCCACCACCTCTGTGCAGTTGGCACGTAACACGCTCGCCAACATCTCTGTCGGCGGGAAGACGCCGCTCTCCGCCGGGCTGCTACTGGCATACGAGGTCTTCCAGCGCGACAGTCACACCCACCCCGACAGCATGCCCCTGATGATCCTCCTCACCGATGGTGCGGGTAACGTGAGCATCTCCGATCTGCCGCCCCAGGAGGAGGCCCACCGCATCGCCGGCATGCTGGCCCAGTCTGACATTCGCTCGGTGGTGATCAACATGGAGCACGTTGCCTTCGACCAGGGCCTGGCTCAGCTCCTGGCTGAGCGGCTGGATGCGCCCTGCCACACACTGGCCGATCTGCGCGCGGACACGCTCTACGCGACTGTTCTCAACGAACTGGAGTAAGGCACGCCGTTTTTGCAGCCGCCGCTACATCTGCACCAACCCGGCCTGGGCGGCGATGGCAACCGCCTCAGTGCGATTTCCGGCGTCCAGTTTACTCAAGATCGAGCTGACGTGGAACTTGACCGTCCGTTCAGTGATCACCAGCTCGCGGGCGATCTCCTTGTTCTGTAAGCCCTGGGCCAGGAGCTGCAAAACCTCACTTTCGCGCGGGGTCAGCCGCTCCGCCTCGGGCGGTACCTCCTGCTTCTCGCTCACCTGACGCAGCAGCTTTGAGGCGACGACCGGCTGCAGCAGCGAACCGCCCTCGTGGACGACGCGAATGGCGTTGAAGATCTCCTCGCGCGGCGCCCCTTTTAACAGGTAGCCCTGGGCGCCCGCCTGCACCGCCGCCAGAATCCGCTCGTCCGTATCGAAAGCGGTGAAGATGATTACCCGCACATCTGCATGCTCTTCCCGCAACCGCGCCAGTGTCTCGACGCCATCCATGCCCGGCATCTCCAGATCAAGCAAGACGACGTCGGGCGTCGTCTGCGCGGCGCGGATAACTGCTTCCCGGCCGCTGCTGGCCTCCGCAACCACCTCTAAATCGGGCTGGGTGCGCAGAACGGCGACGAGGCCATCGCGCACGACCGGATGATCGTCGGCGACGAGAATGCGGATCCGCTCGTTCATCGCAGCAACTTCTCCTCCAGAGAAATCTCGACCTCTACGCGCGTGCCCGCGCCGGGCTCCGTCTCTATCTTCAGTGCGCCGCCCATCAGCTTTGCCCGCTCGCTCAGCCCCAACAGGCCAAAGCGGTTTGGCGCCACGTCCTCCAGCCGGAAGCCCCGCCCGTCGTCCGCGACGACCAGACGCACCGTCTGCGTGGTGGTGATCAACTCCACCCGCGCGTGCTCGGCTGCCGCATGTTGGACGACGTTGGCCAGCGCCTCCTGGGCCACACGATAGAGGCCGCTTTCCAATCGCGTGGGCAGTGGACGGCTACCGCCCGTCTCGCGGAATTCGACCGCCACGCCAGTGCTCGTGGCCGTACGCGCCGCCAGCTCGGCCAGCGCCGCGGCCATCGTTCGCCCTTCCAGCGGCGCTGCCCGCAGATCGAGGACCGAGCGGCGCGCCTCTTCCAGGTTGGCGCGGGTGAGCGTGAGCGCCTGCTGCACCGCCCCCTGTACATCCGCCGCCTCCGCACCACCCTCTAGAAGGGCGTCGGCTGACTCCAGGTGTAGGGCGACGCCAGCCAGCCCTTGGGCCAGCGTATCGTGAATCTCTCGCGCGAGCCGGTTGCGCTCCTTGACAGCACCAAACTCCACGCTGGCGCTGTAGAGGCGGATACGCTCGACTGCCATGCCCAGTAAATCGCCGATGGTGTGCAGGAGCCGTAGATCCTCCGGGGCCAGCTCCTGCCAGTTGTTGCTGGCGACGTTCATGACGCCGACTTTCCGCCCGTGGGCGTAGAGGGGGACACTGGCATGGTGGCGCAGGCCATCCGTGCCGTCGACGAGGCCATGGAGGCGGGTACAGGTAATGATGTTGACGTTCGCCGCCCCCTCCAGATCGCCGGCGCGGAAGGTGTCTAAACAGTAGCAGCCGCCCTGCATTCGCTCCGGGCTCTCGGCCAGCGCGGGGGGCAGGTGTTGCGCCGCCGCGACATAGCTCTCGCCTGTATCCTCGCGCAAGAGCCAGATCCAGCCGGTGTGTAGCTCAAAGAGGTCGACGACGCGCGCGAGCGTGCTCTGCAGCGCCTCGTCCAGATTCACCAGTTCGTTGAGCAGCCTGGCAATTTCATTGAGAATCGTCAGCTCGCGGTTGCGCCGCCGCAGTTGGGCGGCATTGGATCGGTCACCCATCACGCTTGCATCCCGGCGTCTCGCCTGTACACTTCGGCCATGCCGGATAAGAGTTCAGTCGCCCTCATCGCCACCCTCCATGATCCTGAAGGGCGTATGGCCCCTTTCCTGCCTTCCTGTACCCCCCTCATTGCTCAACTGTATCAGTATGCACGGGTCATTGCCACCCCCGCCAGCGCCGCCGCGACGGTGGGCGCCCTGGAGCAGGTCGGGGTGCGCGTCGACCGGGACGGCGGCGCCCAGATTGGCGTTAACCGACGGCGCGTGCTGGCCCGCGCGCTCACCCGCCCCGGAGTTAACTTCTTCCACTACTGCGACTTCGACCGCCTCCTCTACTGGGCCTCCCACCATCACGACGAGCTGCAGCAGGTTGTGCGCCGCGTCATTCGTCGCGCGGACTATACCGCCCTCGGCCGCACGCCCGCCGCTTTTGCCAGCCATCCCCCTGTGCAACAGGCATGCGAAGGGCTGACCAATGAGGTCTTCTCCTTCCTGCTGAGCGGCCTCCCGCACGCGGATCTACCCCTGGAGGAGGTGGACGTTACCGCCGGTTCCTGCGGCATCAGCCGGGCAGCCGCGTGGCGGCTGGTGTCCCGCTCCCGCGAGCCAACCAATGCGACCGACACGGAGTGGCCCATGCTCATTGCCTGCACGGACCGTCTCACACTCGCCTTCGTACAGACCGCAGGGCTAGCTTTTGAAACAGCCACCTTCTTCGGTGCAAGTGCCTACGCGGGCGCACACACGGCGGACAACTGGCAGGAGCGGGTCGCGCTGGCGCACGACTCTATCGCCGCCGCAATGCGCGTCAGCCGGCGCCACGGCTGCCATTGACAGTCGCAGTCTCTCTGAGCACGGCTCCATGCCGCCGTTAGACAGTGCTTAGATCTCCGTGCACCGATCGGCGCGCGCCTGTATCGTAGAGCGGCTTTACAAGAAGAACAGACAACGCATGCTCCTGGCAATCGACATCGGCAACACCCATATTACGCTCGGCCTCTGGGACGGACAGACCTGGCGGCTGCAGTGGCGCCTGCGCACCGTGCAGGAGAAGACGGCGGATGAATATGGCATCTATCTTAAGGTGCTCTTGCGCGAGGTAGAGCTCGCCGACGCCGTCGAACGGGTTATCTTTTCCAGCGTCGTACCGCCGCTGACCCGCACTTTCAGTCTCCTTTCAGAGCGCTACCTGGGGTGTGAGGCGCTACAGGTCGACGCTCGGACGGAAACGGGCATCCGCATCGCCACGAAGAACCCGCAGGAGGTCGGCGCCGATCGCATCGTGAATGCCGTCGCCGCCCACCATCTCTGCCCCGGCGCCTGCATCGTCATCGACATGGGCACGGCGACGACGCTGGACGTCGTCGCCGCCGACGGTGCACTGCTGGGCGTCGTCATCGCGCCCGGCCTCGAACTGGCCGCTTCGGCCCTCGCCGGTCGCGCAGCGCAGTTGAGCCGAGTGGCTCTGGAGGCGCCACCCCAGGTGCTGGGCCGAACTACAGTCCACGCCGTACAGTCAGGCCTCGTCTACGGTTACACGGCGTTGATCGAGGGGCTGGTCCGGCGCTTGAAGGAAGAGCTGGCGCTCGACGACGGCTCTACCGTCATCGGTACCGGGGGCCTCATCAACCTGATTATGCCCCACACCGGCGCTATCGACCGTGTCGAGCCGTGGCTCACCCTCACCGGGCTGCGGCTGATCAGCGAGCGCGTGAAAGGATAACTGTGACCCAGAAACAGAAAGAACCAGTACGCCACCCACGACCGCAGCGAGAACGCTTCGTAGAGCCGCGTCGCCTTCTCCTGCTCCTCCTTCTCATCGCCGGTGCCCTTCTGACTGCCGTCGCCGGCTGTGCGCCGGCGCTGACTGACCCGCCCCGCTTGGCCACCGCCACCGCGCGGGCGCAAATGGCGCCCACGCCCACGCCCAGCGTGGTTGTGCTTCCTGCGCCGACGCCGACGGGCGAACCTTTCGCCGTGCCGGAGATAGCGCCCTCGCAGGATAGCAACCCCACGGTCACCTTGTGGGTTAACAGAACGGCGCCCCAGTATCAGGCGGCGCTGGAGACAATGATTGAGAACTTCAGCCGCAACCACCCGATAAACGTGGAGCTGATGGCGGTGGCGCCGGATCTCCTGCCAGGGCTGATCGAAACGGCGTCGCTCTCCTCTACCTTTCCGCTGCCCGATGTGGTGCTGCTGCCGCTGGAATACACCATCGGCTGGAGCGAGCGCGGCATTCTGGACGTCGCCGCCGCCGACGCCATCGTCGAAGAGCTGGGGCCCGACACCTTTAACGAGGATGCGCTGGATCTCGTCACAGTAGATGGACGGGCGGCAGCGATTCCCAGCGACGGCTGGCAGCAGCTGCTCATCTACCGCAGCGACTGGTTTGCCGAGCAAGAGCTGGCCCCGCCGGACAGCTTCGAGAAGATGCTAACGGCAGCGGAAGCAATTCACGACCCGGACAACCTGATCTACAGCGTTAACCTGCCGACCGAATCCTCCCTCTACGCCACCAGCCATCGCTTCGAGCAGCTAGCGATCGCCAACGGCTGCCAGATCATCAATGAGCAGGGGGAGCTACAGATTCTTGAGCCGGCCTGCCAGGAAGCACTGGAGTTTTACCGCTTCTTCTGCAATACTTACTGCCCGCCGGGCGTTCAGACAGAGGTCAGTGCCCTCAACAGCTACCTGAGCGGGCGCAGCGGCCTGATTCTCGCCTCGCCGGCTGCGCTGCCCGCCATCGCCGGACTCGACGAGAGTTACGCGCCGACTTGCGCAGAGTGCGAGCAGGAAGGCTTTCTGGCCGAAAACACCGGCTTCGTCACGACAATTACCGGTAGCGGGCCTCAGGCGGCGCCGCAAAATTTCGGTCAGATTACCTATCTCGGCATTACCTCGGCCGCCGACCAGGAAGCAACGGAGGAGTTCGTACGCTACTGGTTTAACGAAGGTTATCTGGAGTGGCTGGCGGTAGAGCCCGCCCAAAAAGTGCCGATGCGCCTGGGCACGCGCGAAGAGCCCCGGCGCTTCATCGACGCCTGGCATGAGTTGCCGCTGACCGCCGGTGAACGCACGCTGGACGAAATCTTTGGCCGGCCCGTGGCGGAACAACTGGCCCAGGATCTGGTCAATACCGACCGATGGGGGTACAAACAGGGAGCAGGTGCGCTCATGACGACGCTGTACGAGGATCTGACCATCTCTATCCTCCTCCAGGAGCTTTTGAGCGGCTACTATGACAGCCCCCGAGCCGCGATTGAAGGGTACAAGCGGCTCGTGGATCTGATTCCCGATTACGAATTTTACGTCGACCCGGAAGCGGCATCTGAAGCCAGCCCTTAGACCCATTTACTGCTACTGCCTGCGCATTAAAGCATCATGGTTGCATCTCAATCCTACGAAGAAGAGGCTTTCGGCATCCTCACAGATGACGATGTCTACCTCGACTGCATCCTCGTAAAGCCGAAAAATATGACCGACGATATGTTGCGCGCCCTTCGCGTCTGGGTGCCTCGCTACCCCCTGACCAAAAGTAGTATCATTACCTGCGCCCGCCAGGAGGTGCAATCGTACGGCGCGGACGGTAGAATAGCGCACCTGGTCTTCGATTTGCGCGGTACCGGGAACAGCGAGGGGAAGAAGGGCGAGCGTAACTTTGAGATGGACCTGCAAGGCGTGCGGCTGTGGGCCGTGGAGCGCTTCGGTAAAATCAATTTCGGCTTTCTGGGTACGCCGCAGGGCGCGGAGCAGGTGGATGTGCGCCCGATCCGCCCCAATGTCGTGATGGAGCTTTACCACTACCGGCCTTCCTCTACCGCCAAGAAGCCGCCACTCATCTACCTCGCCACCTACGGCAATTTCAGTCCGCAGGATAACACCCTCTGTTGCGCCCTTGCCGACGCCGGCTACGACGTCTATGGTATGGATCCACTGCGGTACCTGCTGCATGCGAGCGTCGGCGGACGCCTGGAGGTACGGGAACTGTGGCAGGATATGCGCGCCCTCTGCCGCCAGTTGCCGGGCCGCCCGCTTGTGGTCGGGCAGCCGGTCTCGGCCGGTATGGCGTTGCTATGGAGCTCCGGCGTGGAAGCGATAGACGGCGTGGTCGCCATCGGTCGGGCGCAGATCGCCTTCAAACCGCTCCACATCTTTAAGAACGACAATCCGCACGTCTTTTTCCTCAGCCGCTATGTACACAAGATCGCGCCGCGCCCGATGGCGCTCGTCATGCTCACGGATCACCCCTTGGGCGGAGAGCGGGATGAGATGGCGGCCCTGTACCAGAGCGCGGTCGGCGTACGTGAGATCAAGCAGGCGGCGAAAATCACACCGGAGTTCCTGCTCCAGCGCCTTAACTGGCTCCAGAAGAACCGCTGAGCGCTCGCCGCCGATTGCGCTTGCCTCTGCGCCGGCTTTTTTATATACTACTCCTAGCGTTTTGTGCGGGGTAATACAACAAAACTTTCGGGAGAAGGGATTAATGAGAGTGTTATGTTCGCAGGAGAATCTGGCAAAGGGGCTGAACGTCGTCAGCCGGGCTGTCAGTACTCGCTCGACTCTACCCGTGCTGGCTAACGTCCTCCTGGCGACCGACGAAGGGCGCCTCAAGCTCTCGGCGACTAACCTCGAAATCGTCATTACCTGCTGGATCGAGGCGCAGGTGGAGGAAGAGGGTGCGACTACCGTTCCCGCGCGCACCTTCAACGACCTGATCAGCGCCCTACCCCAGGAGCAGGTCTACTTGGACCTCCACGAGGAGACAGAGACGCTGCACGTCTCGGCGGCACGCACAGAAGCGGATATCAAGGGCATCGACGCCGAAGAGTTCCCCCTCGTACCGGAGCGGGAAGATGAAAATCGGATTCGCGTCGACCCCGCTCCCTTTAAAGAGATGATCCGGCAGGTAACCTTCGCCGCCGCCACCGACGACGCCCGTCCGACACTCACCGGCATTTATACTCACTTTGAAGGAGAGACGCTGACGATGGTCGCAACCGACGGCTTCCGCCTGTCGCAGCGCACCGTTCGCCTTCCGGGGTACGTAGAGGAGCCACAGACCGTCATCGTCCCCGCCCGCGCGCTGGACGAGGTGGCTCGGGTGATGGACGAGGAGAATGAAGACACCTTCGTCCTGCTGCCAGAAGGGCGAAACCAGATCATCTTCGACATGGGCAACATTCTCGTCGTCTCGCAGCTCATCGACGGCAACTTTCCCGATTTCCGCGCTGTCATCCCCAAGAGCCACAAGACGCGCACGGTGCTCAACACCGCCTCCTTCCTGAAGGCGTGTAAGACGGCCGATATCTTCGCGCGTGAGGCGAGCCACACCGCTCGCGTCGAGATCAACCCCGCCGGCGAGTCTCCGGGACACGCCATCATCAGCGCCACCAGCACTGAGACTGGCAGCAACGAAGCCCAGGTAGATGCCGACGTGGAAGGGGACGCCGTCGAGTTGAACTTTAACGTCAAATACCTGACCGATGTGCTTGGCGTCGTCGGCACACCGCAGGTTGCTCTGGAGACGACCTCGCCTGTCGAGCCGGGTGTGGTTAAATCAGTGGGCGAAGATGATTTTGTGCATATAATAATGCCTATGCAGTTCGGGCGCTAAGTTTCGGCTTCTGCGCCCCCCGCCATACATGTAAGCAGCCCGTGAGGCAGGCTTACCTGGTTGCAGAGCGGGCCACCCTTTATCGGGTGGCCCGCTTTCTTGTTAACTGCGCTCCCCAGCCATCTGAATCCCGGCGCGGACAGATGCGCGTCGGGAGATTGTATTCTTCCCTACTGCCGTCGAGACAACTTCACGATATAAAAGCGATATCTAATTCGATGACGGCCTGTGGGGCAGGCTGTGGAGCATACCTGCCATCACCGCACTAGACAGCGACCCTACACTGAAGGAGCAGTCCCGTGCCACACAATTTGAAGAACATTCTCATCGGCTTTCTCGCCCTGGCACTGTTCTCTGTCTTGCTTGTTGCCTGTGACGACGATGAAGTGCCGGTCATAGACGACGAAGCAGACACCGCCGTTATCGAGAACGATGAAGGGATCGTCGACGAAGAGGCGGTCGAAGAGGATGAAGCGCTTATCGAAGACGAGGATCTGCTCGACGACGAAGACGGGGATCTGCTCGACGAAGAAGGGGGGGGTGCGCTGGATGCAGACACAGTTGCCGACGATGAACCAGATGCGCAGATAGAACTAACCGACGACGGCGCCGTTCTGGTAACGCCGACGATGATCCAGATCGAGGACGTGCTTGGCCTGCCGGTTCAGGACGAACTCGGAGCGACATTTGGCTTGATCTCCGACTTTCTTTTTAACCAGCAGGGCGACGTCGAGCAGTTTATTGTCGAAACAGAAGACGGCGAACGCCTCGTGCTCCCGGCGACGACGCTCCGCGCCGACATCGGCGGTAGCGCCGATACGTGGGCTGTGACCTACACAGGCGCCGAAGCGGAGCTGGCGTCGGCCGTGGTGCTGGACGAGGCGGTCTATGACTATGGCGACAGCCTCCTTGCCGAGCCACTGCCGGTCGGCGTGAGCTCTGACTTCGATTCCCTATTTCGAGCCAGCCAGTTCGAAGATGTGCCGGTGCTCAATCTGGACGGCGAGGAGCTGGGCGAGATCGAACAGAGCCTGGTCGACTTCCTCCGGTGGCGTGTCACCTTTGGCGTGATCGACGTGGGCGGCTTCCTCGAGATCGGCGAGAAACAGGTGCCAATCCCTTTCCCCGCCTTCCTCTGGAGTATCGGCGCCAATGCCTTCCTGCTCACGCTGCAACCGGAAACGCTGGAAGCTGCGCCTGAAGTCAATCTGGCCGAAGAAGTGGGAATCGAGGAAGAGACGGGCATCTTTGACTTCTGGGAGGAGGTGCTACGTGTAGAGCTTGGGCCGACCGAGCCATTCGAATAGCCCCCGCACCACACACCCATCTCTGCCGGTCGGCAGCTCTCTTTGCGGTCGTCGGTTTATAAATCCCCGTCATCAAGGCCCCCACTGCCGTTGGACAGGCAGCGCGCTTGCAGTAAAATGGAACAGCATCCTCTTGAGAGATGAGCAAAGGTAGTGTCTTTCAAACTTTACGCAGGTACCTCCCCCACAGGTGCTGTCCCATAGGCGGGGGATCATTGTCCGATGAGCTTACGAGACTTTCTACAACAGGCGGCGGAGAGCGGCGAGCTGGTCGTGGTCGAGCGACCGGTAGACGTTGAATTTGAACTGGCAAATGTGGCGCATGCGCTGGCGGAGCGGCCGGTGCTCTTCGAGCATGTCGAAGGCTATCCCGGCTGGCGCGTCGTCTCCGGCGTCTGCGCTGCGCGCGACTATTTCAGCATGGCGCTCGACGTACCGGTGGACGAACTGGTCCATCACATGGCCGACGCCCTGGCGCATCCCTCTCCCCCATCCCTAGTAACCTCGGCGCCCTGTCAGGAGATCGTGCGCGAAGCGTTCGATCTCCACGAGCTGCCAATCCTCCTCCATCTTCCCGAGGACGCCGGGCACTACGTCGCCAGCAATGTCGTCATTACGCGCGATCCGGATCTGGGTCCAAATATGAGCTACCATCGCCTGCTGCGCCTCGACGCCTCCCACTTTGCAGCGCGCATCGTCGAGCGCCGCGGAACCCACACGGCGATGGGCAAGGTCGACGGCGACCTTCCCGTCGCTATTTGCATCGGCGTCTCCCTCGCCACGCACCTCGCCGCCTCGATGTCGCCGCCGCCAGAGGTAGACGAGCTGGCAGTTGCCAATGCGCTGGCGCCGACGCCGCTGGTGAAATGTATCACCAACGATCTGGCGGTGCCTGCTAACGCCGAGCTCGTGCTTGAAGGTCGCATCACGGGCCGGCGCCACCGGGAAGGGCCCTTTATGGATCTGACCGAGACGATGGACATCGAGCGCGAACAGCCGGTCATCGAGATCGATCTCGTCACCCACCGCCGCGATCCCATCTTTCACGCGCTCCTTCCGGGCGGCATGGAGCACAAGATGCTGATGGGCATGCCGCGCGAGCCGACGATTTACGCCGAAGTGAACAAAGTAACACGCTGTACGGGAGCAGCGATCACGCCGGGTGGCGCCTCGTGGCTTCACGCCGTCGTCCAGATCGATCCGCGAGGCCCTGACGAGGCCCGCAAAGCAATAGAGGCTGCTTTCCGTGGTCACGGTTCACTCAAGCATGTCTGGGTGGTGGATACCGACGTCGACATCTACAACCCCGCCGAAGTGGAGTGGGCGATGGCAACTCGCTTTCAGGCCGATCGTGACCTGTACATCTTTCCGGACATGCCCGGCAGCTCCCTCGATCCCTCCGGCGTGCACGTGCCAGGCGAGAAGAGCCGCACGGCAAAGATGGGGCTAGACTGCACCATCCCCTGGGGCCTCGATCCGGCGAAGTTCCGCAAGGGCCGCTATGGCGATGTCGACCTAGACGACTACCTGAGCGCTTCCCCCCAGCCCTAGCGCGGTATCCTGCCCCCTCCGCGCAGCAGACGAGGAGCCGTTTCCCTATGACGACAATCACACTCAATGAAGAGCAACAGGCAATGGCCGACGGTCACCAGGGCCGCGCCCGCCAGATGGCGATGCGCCTGCTGATCGACATGGCCGCCGCTGCCGGCGCGCAGGAGCTAACGCCAATCCAGAGCGCCCACCTCTCCGGCGTCTCCCCCCTCACCGGCGGCCTCGGCCTGCGCCGCTTTCTCAACCGTCTTGCGGAAGATCCACAGGCGCGGGTCGCCGTGCCGACGACGCTCAATGCCGCCGGCTGCGACGCCGCCCGCTTTGAGGCGATGCGTATTGCCGCCCCCGACTTCCTGGAGCACAGTCAGGAGATCGTAGCCGGTTATACTGCTCTCGGTGTGGAGCCCATCCAGTCCTGCATCCCCTACGAGTGGGATGGGGTCGTGACGGAGGGGGTCGCGGCGTGGGCGGAGTCGAATGCCATCTGCTTCGGCAACTCCTACTGCGGGCTGGCGACTAACCGCGAGTCTGGCCTCTCGGCGCTGGCGGCGGCGCTCACGGGCTACACGCCCGCCTATGGCCTGCTGCTAGAGGAAGCGCGACGGCCGAACCTGGAAGTGACCGTCACCGCTGCGCTCGACGATCCGGCCGATTTTTCTATTCTCGGCGACTGGATCGGCAAACAAGTCCAGCGAGAGTGGAAAATGCCGTACGGCCCGATTCCCGTGATCGCCGGGCTTCCTGACGTGTTAAGCCACGAACAAAAGAAGGCGCTTACCGCCGCCGCTGCTAACTATGGCTGTGCCCTGCTATACCTGGCCCAAGACGCTCACCCCGAGCCGGCGTTTCAGGGCGCGCTCACCTTCACCGAAGAAGCGCTCGTGGAGCGCTACGCTGCGCTCGCGCCCCGGGCGCCAGTCTCCCTGATCACCATCGGCTGTCCGCAGGCGTCGGTAGGTGAGTTACGCGCCGCCGCCGTGCTGCTTAAGGGGAAGGTGGTCACAGCCGACCCCGCCGCGCCCGGCGACCCACCGCCACTGTGGATCTTTACCTCGGCCGCCAACCGCGCCATCGCGGAACAGACGGGGCTGGCCGCCATCCTGGAGGAAGCCGGCGCCCTACTGCTCGAAAATACCTGTCCGGAGGTCGTGCCCTATGACCAGAACTGGGTGCAACATATCCTCACAAACTCCATGAAAGCCGAGCATTACATCAAATCGGGGCTCAACGGCATCCCAACATCCGTCATGCGGCTCGCCGACTGCATTGCCATCGCCACCGGCGAGCGCGAAGTCGAGGCAGCACTATCTACGGCGCCTGCCGCAGCGGCAACGGAAAAGGCTCCGGCGTCGACTGGAGTCCCGGCGTCCACCGGAGACTCGATTGCCAGCCTGGATATCCCCGCCCGGCGCACCGGCCCCTTCGCCGCGCACGGCAAGGGCCTGCCGTCCCAGAGTGATTTTGCGGTGCGCGGAGAGGCTTTCGTCACCGAAAAACCGATTACGCTGCTTGGCTTCGTGAATCGGGAGACGGGCGTGATCGAAGAGCCGGGACATCCGGCCGACGGGCAGAGCATGGCGCGTAAGATCGCCATCTTCCCTAAGGGCACCGGTTCGACGGTGGCTCCCTACGTCCTGCTCGAGCTGTACTATCGTGGTCAGGCGCCGCTGGCCATTCTCAATACGGATATTGACCAGCAGAGTGCGCCTGCCTGCTCGCTGGAAAACATTCCTTACGGGTATAACTTCGACGCCGACATCATTGGTGGTATTAGTAACGGAGACACGGTAGAGTTAGTGCGTGAGGGGGATACCGTCACCCTCCGTGTGCTCGAACGGGCCGGCTGACCACACGCTGGCATCCCGTGCTCTTACGCATCACCAGACGCAAATCGAGGAGAGTTGTCCATGCCACGCACCTCAATCCGCTGGCTTACCTTCCTACTGCTTGCCCTGCTGCTTCCCGCCCTCGCCTGCGGACTGGACGACGAAGGAGTCGTGGCCGACGTCGGCGATGAAGTCATCGTTGAAGAGGACGTCGTCGAGGAAGAGGTCCTCGAAGGCGACGCGGAGGTGGGCGAGGCAACTACATTGATCGCGGGCGAGAGCGTCGAAGCGACCCTCACCGAAGCGGATAGCACACACACGTACCGCTTTGAAGTGCCGGCGGGTGCCACAATCGAGGTTGCGGTCCAGCAGATCGACGAGGGGAGCAGTATGGAGGCCGTCCTTTATCGGGAGGGCCAGCCAGATGACCCGCTTACGTCAGACCTTGTCTTTTTTGACGATCCCGCCGAGCTCGTCTACCAGCTAGACGCAGCCGGGGGCGGCACCTATGTGCTCCAGGTAGTGGGTGGACCGGCGCACTACCGGGTGCAGATTGCGCTGACCGAGCAGGCGGAAGGAGACGCCGGCGGAGACGCCGCCGATAGCCCAGCGAACGCTACCCCGATCACCATCGGCACAACCTATGCCGGGCGGTTAGGGGGCGAGGACGGTGCCGACTGGTACGCCGTAGAGGTACCGTCGGGCGCGGCCATCAGCCTCTTTGTCGAAGCGGTCGAGGAAGAGAGCGCTTCCGTTGAGGTCAACGTGTACCGCGCCGGCGCTCTCGACACCCCCCTCACCTTCGGTTCTGTCTTTTTCGACGACCCGGCCGAACTTGATTTTCGGTCCGAGACAACCGGCGCGGGCGCATATCTGATCGAGGTCACAGGAGGCGGCAGCGACGCCTTGGCCTACTACGAGTTGGCGCTCAACGCCGGGGAAGCAGCCGAGGGAGAAGGCAGCGGCGACGCCGCCGACGAGCCAGAGTCGGCAACGCCGATCGAACTGGACAAGAGCTACGTCGGCGCCCTGGGCGACGACGATGTAAATGATTTCTACCGCATTCCCGCCGTGGCCGGCGAGCCGCTACTTATCGCCGTGGGCATCGCCAAGGAGGACAGCGCCACCGTACAGGCGATCCTGCTCAAAGATGGCAATCAGGTCGTTTCCGATGTCGCCTTCTACGACGACGACGCGCTGATCTCTCTCGACAGGGCAGAAGCGGGCACGTACGTGCTCGCCATCGGCAGCGGTGGCCTCTCCGCCTACACTTTTACTGTAACCCAAGAATAAAAGATACCGTGGCTGAAGAATTTCTTGACTTTCTCATTGCTCTGACGATTATCATCGCCGCCGCGAAGTTGGGTGGCTACATCAGCATCCGCCTGCGCCAGCCGTCCGTTCTGGGCGAGCTGCTCGTGGGCCTGATCCTCGGGCCGACCGTGCTGGACATGATCCATACCTGGCCCGTCTTCCACGAGATAGATGTCCTGAGCGAGACTCTCTTTCTCCTGGCCGAACTGGGCGTCATCGTCCTGATGTTCGTCGCCGGTTTGGAACTCCACCTGGACGAGTTGCTGCGTTCGGGGAAGGTCGCCGCCCTCGCCGGCGTGCTCGGGGTCGTGGTACCGCTTGGGCTGGGCTATGGCACCAGCCTCCTCTTCGGCACAGTGCCCGTCGAGGCGCTCTTTGTGGCGCTGACCCTCTCTGCCACCAGCGTCAGCATCTCGGCGCAGACGCTGATGGAAATGGGCGTTTTGCGCAGCCGGGTGGGGCTGGGACTGCTGGGAGCCGCCGTGTTCGACGATATTCTGGTCATTCTCCTCCTTTCCGTGTCCGTCGTGCTCGTCGGCGGTACTGCAGGCGGTCTTGGCGGTGTTTTTATGACGATTGTGGGCATGGTCGTCTACCTGATCCTCGCCATTCTGGCCGGAAGATTCCTCGTGCCGCCCCTGGTGCGCTGGTCGGCCGCGCTGCCGGTCAGCCGGGGTGTGATCGCCTTCACGCTCGTCATCACCCTTTTCTATGCCTGGACGGCGGAGGTCGTCGGCGGGATGGCGCCAATAACCGGGGCTTTCCTGGTCGGTCTCTTCCTGGCGCAGACGCCGATGAAAGAGCGGATCGAAGAGGGGCTGGGCACCATCGCCTATGGCTTTCTCGTTCCCGTGTTCTTCGTCAACATTGGCCTCCAGGTCAATATGCGCTCGATTGGGGGCGAATTTATCTGGTTTGCCCTGGCCATCACGGTGATTGCCGTGCTCAGCAAGATCGTCGGCAGCGGCCTCGGCGGCCTGCTCGGCGGCTTCTCGCCAAAAGAGTCACTGCAGTTGGGCGTGGGCATGGTCTCCCGCGGTGAGGTCGGCCTGATCGTCGCCTCGTTTGCCCTCTCAGAAGGGTTGCTTTCGGAAGCGACCTTTTCCACTGCCGTCTTCATGGTCATCGTCGCCACCCTCGTCACGCCGCTCATGCTACGAGCCCTATTTGCCCGCCAACCCGAGACACAGACCGCCCTGTAAGGAGAAAAGGAGCGTACTATGTTTATGGTCTTAGCGATTATCAATCAGCGGGAGCGGGTCCCGGACATCCTCGAAGCCTGGGACACGCTGGGCGCGCCCGGCATTACCATCCTCGAGAGCACGGGCTTGGGTTCGTTGCGCAGCGCCTCCGGCATTCGCGACGACATCCCCCTTATGCCCAGCCTCAGCGAGATGTTCCGACGCCAGGAGCACCGCCACCGCACTCTCTTTACCGTCGTCGACGAAGAAGAGATGGTCGACAAGATGATTGCGGCCGTCGTCGATATCCTCGGGGATCTGGAGGGGCCGCGTAACGGTGTCCTCTTTGTGCTGCCCGTCCTGCGCGCCGTGGGACTCGCAGGCGCGAAGAGCCGGGCACAGAAGTAACATTATTGTCCTGGTGCAGAGAGTGCAAACGATGTGACGTTATGCTCCATGCTACCCATCGGCCCCCTGTGCCCGACTCAAATAGTGCTTCCGCGTTATGCCAGAAGAGATGAATTTACGGTACAATGTAGACGTACCAGCTGAAGGCATCGCCACTTTGCCACTACGGAAGACAACAGGTGGGGAAAATGACAGTCCAATCAAAACGGACACAAAGACTCTTTCTACTGATAGTCGGTTTGCAGCTTGTGGTGCTCTTGTGCGGCTTGTCCTTCATAGGAGCAAGTGTCGGCGCCCCAGAGCAAGCGGCCGTCGATTCACCCACTAGAGAAGAGCGGACAGAGCTACCTACCAGAGTCGAAAGAGCAGTCGCGCCTGACGCTCCGCCTACTTTCACTCGGCGGCCAGTGGTTGTAACTGTGGCTCCGGCCTCGCCAACAGCTGAACCGCTTCCACCTGAAGCGCTTCCACCAGAAGGCCTCCCCAGTCACATAACTCAGGCAGAAGCGGCAGTAATAGCTACGGAGCGGGCAAGATCACTGAGTCCCACCGAAGAAGCTGCTCCAAACGCCACTCCCACTGCTGATTCCCAACCGACAGACAGCCCTTTCAACCTCGTCTCCACGCTCGAGGTCGGTGACTGGGCAATCACGCTAGAGCGAGTCGAAGTGACGGAGAGAATACCCGGTGCTGGCGCAAGTGCTGAAAACATCGCATCAGGGCGCTATGCCATTCTTTTTCTCGAGGTCCGCAACGTCGCCGATGATACTTCGACGTTTGTCCCTTCTGATTCCATCGCCGTCTTCGACGACTCTGGAAACGAGTACGAAGAAGACGTGGCTGCTTCAAGTGATGCACAACTTTACTTTGAGACAGAGACGGGCACTTCCATCGCTCCTGGCGAAACGGCTCGCGTCGTGGCAGTTTATGATTTGCGGGGCCCTGAAACGACCTACTACATTGGCCCGGGCGTGCTTGCCGAATCACAGCCGAATCGTCTTCGGTTCGAGGCGCCACAGACGAACACCATCGATATCTCCCCATCACCAACTGCCACGCCCTAGCCACCGCCTGCCCGTGAGAGCCCGCCTCCCACAGAAACTGCAACGGCGAGGACTACCCTTCCGCTAACCAGGTCAAGCCCGCCAAATGCACGCCGCTGCTGAACACGCAGCATCGTGGGCGCTCCCCGGGCACAGAACAACGGCGGCCGCCAGAAGCTAACACACCAGATTCCACCCATCGAGTACAGGCTTTTGACCTGAAGCAGGGAAAACAAAACAAGCCCCCTTATCTGGGGGGCTTGATGAAAGTACGGGCTGGAGTGGGCGCGACAAGACTTGAACTTGTGACCTCACGGATGTGAACCGTGCGCTCTGACCGACTGAGCTACGCGCCCTTTGAGGTAAACAAATTATAACATGATCCCCGCCTGGGGCAAGATGTTTAACGCCGTTCTTACCCATCCCATGCACTCACTGTCTTAGCCTTCACGCCCGCCCTCAGGTATAATGCGGTGCACCATGATGGACGCGGGTAGAGAGATTCTCGGGAGGGCACCTACCTTACAAACGCGCTTGCACAGCAGGAGAGAATCGGGATGAAAGCATTTGTCACCGGCGGCACGGGCTTTATCGGCCAGCATGTGGTACGGAAGTTGCTTGAGCGAGGGTACGAGGTCGTGGCGCTGGCGCGCTCCCAGAGCTCGGCGACGAAGCTGCGGGAGATGGGCGCTACCGTCGCTCGGGGAGATATTACCGAGAAGGAGTCGATGCGCGACGGGATGAGCGGCGCCGAAGTCGTCTTTCACGTCGCCGGTTGGTACGAAGTCGGCACCGGAGACTGGATGGTGGGGGAGACGATTAACGTCGGCGGAACGCGCAACGTGCTCACGCTCGCCGACGAGATGGACATCCCGCGTATCATCTACGTCAGCACCGTCGCCGTCTTCGGCGATACAGGCGGCGAGCTGGTAGACGAGCATTATCGCAGCGACGGCCCCTTCATCAGCGAGTACGACCGTACGAAATGGCTGGCCCACTACAAGGTAGCCGAGCCGCTGATCGAGCAGGGGGCGCCGATTATCATCGTCATGCCGGGTGGCGTCTATGGCCCCGGCGATCCAAGCCTCATCGGTCAGATGATGGAGCTGTTTTACAGCGGCATACCGGCGCTGCCGGGGCCGGAGACGACGCTGACGTATGCCCACGTGGAGGACATCGCCGAGGGAATTATACTTGCCGCTGAAAAGGGTGAGCCCGGCGAGAGCTACATTCTGGCTGGACCAGCCGTACCGCTGGGCGAGATGTTCGATTTCTGGTCGTATCTCACCGGCCGGCGCGCGCCGCAGATCCGCATTCCCGCCGGCGCCGTCAGGCCCCTCGCCCCGGTTGCCGGCGCGGCGCAGACGGTACTTCCCCTGCCGCAGATGACCAGCGAAGAGGTGATCAACACTCTCGGCGCGACGTATATGGCGCGCGCCGACAAGGCGCGCACCGAGCTCGGCTGGCGCCCGCGCCCGCTCCAGGCAGGCATGTTGGAGACCTTTGAGTGGATCGCCAGCAAGCGCTCTCCCTCGCCGCTGCGTGAGAACGAGCGCAAAGTGGCCGGTCTTGCCCTGCTCGCCGCCGCTGTGCTCTTTATTCTCTGGCGTCTCAGCCGGGATAGCGCCGAAAACTCCCAGGACCCGGAGGATTAAAATTGACCGCCTATACTATCACCCTCGCCATTCACAGTGTGCTCCGCTGGGTCGTGCTTCTTGCCGGCGTCGGCGCCGTCATCCTCGCCTTTTACGGCTGGCTTCAGAAGCAAGAGCGCACCGGGATCGACAACATGCTGAGCCTGCTGTTCACCCTTTCGCTGGATGTCCAGTTTCTGATCGGCCTGTTTCTCTACCTCTTTCTCAGCCCGCTCACGACGAGCGCCTTCGCCGATTTCGGGCGCGCAATGGCCGACGCCGAGCTACGCTTCTTTCTGGTAGAGCATGGATTCGCAATGTTCGTGGCGCTCGTCCTGGCCCACATCGGGCGGGCGCGCGCAAAGCGGCAGGAATCGCCGGTCGCCGCCCACCGGTTGACGGCGATCTTCTTTACTCTGGCACTCCTGCTCGTCATCATCTCCATCCCCTGGGCCAGCCGACCGCTGTTCCGCTTCTAGCGAGCGGGCGCCATGGATCTCGGGGCGTTCCACTTTCTGCTGTCAGAAGCGGGTGAGCGTCGCCTGGCTGCGCTGACGGCTGAACCGATTACAGCGGCCAACCACCTGCAGCTGGCAATGGGCCTGCGCGAAGCATTCTCCCCTGAAGCGTCCCACGCACTGCTGGAAACGGCGCTGCTGCGGCAGAAGGGAAGGGATAAGTTCAGCCGCGCCGAGGAGATGTACTTCACTCGGGAGGCGCTGGAACAGGCTTCCTCCGAAGCGGTGAGCCATTACCGCGCGGCGCGTTACGCCGCCGCGGGTATGCGGACCGTCGCCGACCTGGGGTGCAGTATTGGCGGAGACGCGCTCGCCCTCGCCGCCCACTGTATGGTGATCGGCATCGACCGCGATCCGCTACGGCTGGCGATGGCCCGCGAGAATGTCGCCGCTTACGGGCGCGGTAACCATTTTCAGCCCCTGCTGGCCGACCTGGAGGCGTTGCCGCCACTGGACGTCGACGCCTTTTTCTTTGATCCGGCGCGGCGCGACGAGCAGGGGCGTCGCCTCTTTTCCGTCCACGACTACCACCCGCCCCTTTCTCTTACCGAGCGCTGGTTACCCTCTGTACCCCACGGCGCCGTCAAAATCAGCCCCGGCGTCGACTACGCAGAGCTGCCGTCGGAGGCGGAGGTCGAGTTCATTTCGCTGGATGGCGAGGTAAAGGAGGGCGTGCTGTGGTATGGGGAACTCGGCAGTGGCGTGCAACGCCGGGCGACGCTGCTTCCCGGCGCCCACACCCTTTCTGACGCAGACAACAGCGGCGAGCCTTCACCAGTCACCGGCGTGCGCCGCTTTCTCTACGAGCCTGACGGTGCTGTGATCCGGGCTCACCTGGTGCAGACGCTGGCGCAAAGGCTCGACGCGACGCGCATCGATGAAGCGATCGCTTATCTCACCGCCGATCAGGCGCAGGAGACGCCCTTCGCCCGCTGCTTCGTAGTCGAGGAGGTGCTGCCGTTCCATCTCAAGCGGCTGCGGCGCCGGTTGCAGGAGCGAGGCATCGGACGGGTGACGATCAAAAAGCGCGGTTCTCCGCTGGAGCCGGACGAACTACGCCGCCGCCTGCGCCTCAGCGGGCCAGAGGTGGCGATCCTCTTTCTCACCCATGTGCAGGGCGAGCCCAGTGTGTTGATCGGCCAAGAGTACACTCCCCCCACTCCCCAGCTAAAGTCGTAACACTCTCACTGCAGTGAGCGCAACATTCCGGCGCACTACGTCACGCCGGCTGCAGATAGTGGTGCATAACATCACGAAGGCGGCGGATGTCAAGCGGCTTGGGCAGATAGTCGTCGCAGCCGGCATCCAGGCAGCGCTCTTTATCGCCGACAAGCACGTTGGCTGTCGTCGCAATGACCGGCACGTTGGCCAGCCGCTCATCTTCTTTGATTATACGCGCCAGCTCCAGCCCGTGAATACCGGGAATATTGACATCGAGAAGGATGATGTCCGGCTCGTGCTCTTTCAACAGCTCCAGCGCGCGGGGCCCATCCTCGGCGCGAATCAGATTGTACCCTGCCGCTTCCACGACCCGAGACACGAGGAGCATATTTACTTTGTTATCTTCAATCGCCAACACTGTCTTATTCATGAACGTCGGCCTCTGTACTTCTTGGTTGAACATTTCTCTCACCTGCTGGTAACGTTACGCTCAGGAACGGAATGTACCCACTGGCGCCGTCGGAGCCGTTTCTCCTTCGTACGGGATTACGCGCTACGGCGCGTTGCGGACATGGGCATGCTCTCCGTCTTCTGTTCCACAGGCTTCTCACGCGGGATGGTAAAGGCGAAGGTCGTCCCTTCTCCCCGCTCGCTCTCGACCCAGATCTCTCCGCCGTGCAGCTCTACCAGGCTCTTGCTGATCGGCAACCCCAGACCGGTACCGCCGACAGTGCGCGTTAGGCTACCGTCCACCTGACGGAACTGCTCGAAGACGATGGGGATGTTTTCTGATTCAAGGCCGACGCCTGTGTCTTCAACCGCCACGACCACATCGTCACCGATGCGGTTCATGCTGACCGTCACACCACCTTCACTTGTAAACTTAATTGCATTATTGACCAGATTGTAAAGCACTTGCCGGAACCGCGTCCGGTCCCCCTCGATAACATCCAGCGCAGGGTCAACCTTGACGCTAAATGTCAGGTCCTTGTTATGCGCCATCATCTGCGTTCTGGCAAAGGCTTCGAGATCGTAGGCGATGGACTCCGGATCGATCGTCTCGTATCGCAGCTCCATCATCCCGGCTTCGATCTTGGACATATCTAGAATATCGCCGATGAGGTCACGCAGATGTTCACCACTATTACGGATAAGGCGCACATCCTCTTCCATTCTCTCGTTAAGCTGCCCGTCGAGGCCCTCCAGAAGGACGTCGGCAAAACCGATGATCGAGTTCAACGGCGTCCGCAGCTCGTGACTCATGCTCGCCAGGAACTCTGACTTCAGACGGTCGACCTCGCGCAGCCGCTCCGATGTCTCCAGCTGTTCCTCGTAGAGCATCGCGTTCTGCAACGCGATCGCCACCTGGTTCGCCAGCGCCGACTGAATGCGCACGTCCTCCTCCGTGAAGTTATTGACGCGCGCCGACTGAACATCGAGCACGCCGAGGACGCGGTTGCCGACGACCATTGGCACTGCCAGCTCGGAGCGCGTGGCGGGTAGAAGGGGATTGGGGAGGAAGCCCTCCTCCTGCCGGACGTCGTTGACGATGAGACCTTCTCCACTGCGCGCCACACGGGCGACGATCGAGGCGGGATGGTCGACGGGAATGTGCCACCCCTCGCGCACCATCTCGTCGCCGGCTTCGCCGGAGCCTGCCATCAGCAATAGCTCTCCGGCGGTCTCGTCGACAAGATAAATGTGAGCGTGGTAGAGATTGAAGCTACGCCGCGCCAGCTCCACCACTGCCTGTAGCAGCCTGTCCGCATCCAGAATGGTAGAGGTTGCCGCGCTGACCCTGGATACCGTCTCCAGTTCAACCGCACGTTTCTGGGTTTGTTCCAGGAGCCGCGCATTCTCCAGCGCTTCCGCCACCTGGAGCGAAATCGACTCCAGGAGGGCCATCTCTTCATCGCTCAGCGGATCCTCTTCGTCGGCCTCCACCCCCAGAATGCCGAACTGCTCGCCGCGCACCGTCAGGGGCAATGTAACCGCCTGCGCGCGCTTACGCCCACCACCGTCCCGGGCCTCCTGTCCGTTGCCAGAGAGGGAATGCACCGCTTCCTGGTCGAAGTAGTACCCCGTCGCCTCTGCCTCCCGCTGCGATTCATAGCGCAGCCACGCTTCCCGGCTCATCAGGCGCTGGAGGCTGTGGAGCTCATTCAGCCGCTCTTCCATCTCCTGCCGCAGGCGGGTGTTCTCGATGGCGATCGCGATCTGCCCGGCAAGCCCCTCAAGCGCGAGCTGGTCTTCTGCGTCCAACGCACCCACGCTGTCACTCTGGACGTCCAACACGCCGAGCACCTCATCTTGAAACAGGATGGGCACGGCAACCTCGCCGCGCGTGCGCGGCAGAAGGGGGTTCGGCTGCCAGTCCGGATCGTCTGAGACGTCAGTGCGCAGAACTGGCGCCCTCTTTTCTGCCGCCGTACCGATCAGCCCCTCGCCCAGGCGCATTTCGTGCCCCTGCGCTTCCATCTGCCGGCCTGCTTCGCCGGAGCCTGCAACCAGCACCAGCGCGTCGCGCTGCCGATCGTAACGGAGCAACTGAGTGTGGTAGTACCCAAAGCGGTCGCGCACCGCCTCTACAACGCGCCGGTAGAGCAGAGCAAGATCGGTCACCTCGGCTACGCTCTGCGCCACGTCCGTCGACAGCTCCACCTGTCGCTCGCGCCGCAAGAGCAGCTCCTGGAAGCGCCGGTTGAGATCCTCCAACTCAGCCGTCCGCTCCCCGATCAGCTCCTCCAGCCTTGCCTGGTAATCGTCCAGCTCCTGTTGCATCTCATGCTTATCGGTGACATCCCGAAACGTGCCGGAGATGGCAGCCGCAGCCTGATCGGCATCAGGCTGAGCGCGCGCGGCGACTTCAAACCAGCGGTAGCCGCCTGCCACGTGATAACAGCGCACGACCGCGTGGACACTGTCGGCTTCCCCGCGAAGCAACTGGGAAAAGAGCCGCTGGCTCTTCTCCCGGTCGTCAGGATGTAAAAATTCGCCAAAGGGACGGTGAAGGCTTTCGGCGACCGGAAAGCCGGTTACTTCCGTCCACGCTCCGCTCAGGTACTTCCAATCGCCGTTGGCGTCGACGACGAAGATGATCTGCTCCAGGGAGTCCAGAAGCGAGCGATAGGTTAGATTCAAGCCGGCATCCGTTGCGGCAAGGACGAGCTCTCCACTGTGCGGAACTGCCATGTTAGTCGACCTCCTTCGCGACGCTGTCGGCACTGACGCTGTCGGCATCAGCGGCGCTCCCATTGGCCGCGTCGGCGCCATTTGGACTGTCGGCGTCGCTGGCGATGATCTTCCCGCCACTATCGCCATTGCCGGTCGGTAGGTGTGCTGCATGTTGCTGCGCGCCGTCGTCAGCTTCTGCCTTGCCGCCACGTTCGCCAAGATAGACAAACGCGTCCCGGCCCAGCGCCCGGCCAACCTCGCGCGCAGCCGTCTTCATCACCAGCTCTACATCGGTGACGCTGCGAACCGTCTCCGTCACCTCTCGTAGCAACTGCTCGCGGCGCACGCGGTTCTGCGCCTCTTCCAGCAGATGGATACTCTGAATGGCGATTGCGGCCTGACCGGCAAGGGCGCTCAGGCTCTGTACTTCCTCTTCCGTGAACGTCTTCGTTTGGCTGTAGGTAGCATGAATGGCGCCTACCCACTGCTGGCCCACCACGAGGGGCACGGCCATCATACTGCCGGCACCAAATCGCTCCTTGAAGAGCTGCATCAGCTCTTCATTCGGCCACGGCTCCTCCTCCGCTGCGTCTTCGATTATCACCGGCTCCCAGTGGCGCTCCCAAGAGAACAGTAGGGGAGTAGTGTCCAGCTGGTTCAGGCGATAGCGCCCGGGGCGTTCGCCACGTCGCCC
>JAWVYW010000002.1:0-79123 GCA_033722535.1 Promineifilaceae bacterium (SeqCode) | reverse complement strand
GGCGTATCGTTCGCTCCCCCACCGCCCGCCCGCCCTGGCGGGTATCAGTTATCCTGCCGAGCGGGAGGCGCTCACAGCACAGCTTGACCTCTACGCGCCCCAGGTCGGGAGCAACGGCGCCGGTCCGTGGCGCGGGCGTGCTCTGGTCTCGCCGCACATCGACTACGAGCGCGGTGGCGCCGTCTACGGTCGGGTGTGGCGCCATGCGCAGGTCGCCGTCGCCGAGGCCGATCTGGTGCTGATCTTCGGCACCGACCACAACGCCGATGCAGGCGCCATCACCCTGACGGAGCAGCCCTACGCGACCCCCTTTGGTAAGCTGCCGGCGGATAGGGAAGTGGTGCAGAAGCTGGCGGCAGCCATCGGACCCGAGGAGGCCTTTCGCCTGGAACTGAATCATCGCGAGGAGCACTCGGTGGAGCTGTCTGCTGTCTGGCTGCACTACCTCTACCAGGAGATCGATCTGCCACCGGCGCCGATGGTGCCGATCCTCTGCGGCTCATTTCAGCACTTTATCGAAGAGGGGCGCCATCCCGAGCACGATGCCCGCTTTAGCGCCTTTCTGGAGGCGCTGTGCGCCGCAACGGAGGGGCGCAAGGTGCTGGCTGTAGCCAGCGTCGATCTGGGCCACGTGGGCCCGCACTTCGGCGATCCGCTCCCCATGACGCTGTCGCGCCGGCAACGGCTGAAAGCGAGTGATCGGCGGCTGATCGACGCCATCAAGCGCGGCGACCACAGCCGCTTTTATCGCGAGATCGCCACTGTGAACAACAGTAACCGTATTTGCGGCTTCTCCTCGCTTTATCTCATGCTGCGCTATCTCGACGCCGCGTCACCGGCTTCCCTTCGGGGAAGAGAAGTCGCCTACGAACAGTGTGCGGCGGACATGGACGAGGCGTCGTTTGTCTCCATCTGTGGCCTCCTGCTCGAGTAGCAGGACGCCTTCTGGCGCCCAGAAAATGAGGACAGCAGAAGTGGTGACAAAGTTCCCTCAATAGAGGTGCCAATTGACCTTGAGCCGCCGTAACAGGAGGGTAGAGTTGGCTCAGCGTCCGAAGAGGCTGTCTCAGCCTCTCCTGCCTTAAATCGCATACCAATCCACTAAGCAAAGGAGCATACGATGAGCATCCCCGAACGAATTTTCCCCGTTCCCTCTGATCTCGAAATCGCCCAGGCTGCGCAGTTGCAGCCGGTTCGCGACATCGCCGCCAATCTTGGCCTTGAAGAGGAAGATCTAATTCCCTACGGTCGCTACATTGCCAAAGTGCATCTGGACGTTCTGAAGAAATTTCAGGATCGCCCCCGCGGGAAGTACATCGACGTCACCGCCATCACTCCCACGCCGTTGGGCGAAGGGAAGACGACGACGACGATCGGCCTCGTGCAGGGCCTGGGACGCATTGGGAAAAAGTCCATTGCCTGCATCCGCCAGCCCAGCCAGGGGCCAACGTTTGGCATCAAGGGCGGCGCCGCGGGCGGCGGCTACAGCCAGGTGGTGCCGATGGAGGAGTTCAATCTCCACCTGACCGGCGACATTCATGCGATCACTGCGGCGCACAACCTCGCGGCGGCGGCCATCGACGCGCGCTGGTACCACGAGGTGCGGATGAGTGACGAACGCTGGAGCAAGACAGAGCTGGAGCGGCTCAACATCGACCCTTACAGCATTACCTGGCCGCGCGTCATCGACGTCAACGACCGCGCGCTACGCAACATTGTGATCGGCCTCGGCGGTAAGTATGATGGCCGCCCGCGCCAGACCAGCTTCGACATTACCGTCGCCAGCGAGCTGATGGCCATCCTCGCCCTCGTCAACGGCGACGACTACCGCTCCGCGCTCCAGGACCTGCGGCAGCGCATCGGGCGCGTGGTCTTTGGCAGCGACGAAGCGGGGCAGCCGCTGTCGCTGGAAGATTTGCAGGTCGCGGGCGCCTGCACCGTCTTGATGAAAGATACCATTCACCCCAACCTGTTACAGACGCTGGAAGGGCAGCCAGCCTTCGTCCACGGCGGCCCCTTCGCCAACATCGCCCACGGCAACTCGTCAATTCTGGCCGACAAGCTAGCCCTGCACCTCGGCGACTACGTCGTAACGGAATCCGGCTTTGGCGCCGACATCGGCATGGAGAAGTTCTTCGACATCAAGTGCCGCTACTCGGGGCTGATTCCTGACGCCGTGGTCCTGGTGGCCACGATTCGCGCGCTGAAGATGCACGGCGGCGGCCCTCGCGTTGTTCCCGGACGTGAGCTCGATAGCGCCTACCGCGAGGAGAATCTGGAGCTACTGGAGAATGGGCTCGATAACCTGCGCGTACACGTGGAAAACGCCCGCCGCTACGGCGTTCCCGTCGTGGTCGCCGTCAACCGCTTCACCACCGACACCGAAGCTGAAATCGCGCTCGTGAAGCAGGCTTCCGAGGCCGCCGGCGCCCTGACCGCGGTGAGCACCAACCACTGGGCCGAAGGCGGCGACGGGGCGATCGATCTCGCCCAGGCGGTGGTCGAAGCGTGCGAACAGCCATCGGACTTCGAATTCCTTTACCCGCTGGAGCTGCCGATCAAGGAGAAAATTGAGATCATCGCGCGCGAGATCTACCGTGCCGCCGATGTGGTCTACGAACCGGACGCCGAAAAGCAAATCCACAGCTATGAAGGGAGCGGCTTCGGCGATCTACCGATCTGCATGGCCAAGACCCACCTCAGCATCAGCCACGACGCCTCCCTTAAGGGGGCGCCAAGCGGCTTTACCGTTCCCGTGCGCGAGGTGCGCGCCTCCGTCGGCGCAGGCTTCATCTACCCCCTGCTGGGGACGATGCGTACGATGCCCGGCCTGGGCAGTACGCCAGCCTACATGAACGTGGACATCGACGAAGAAGGAAAAGTGGTCGGCCTGTTCTAACGGCGCAGCGGGGGCGTCGGCGACGTCCCCGCCTCCCCTCTGCCATCCACAGCCGACGGCGCCGGGATGGTCGCGCCCGAAGGAGACAAGATGCGACCTGTCGAACTGCTGATTCTGCTCGCGATTCTGCCGTCGCTCCTGCTCCCGATCCTCTCTGACGGGCGCCGCTTTGGGCGGCGGTTCGAGTTCCCGGCGCTGGCGCTGATCCTCGTCATCGTCCACCTCGTTCTGGAGGGCTACCGCTGGCAGATGGTGCCGGCTTACCTGCTGGCACTGTTCCTCTTCATCCGCGGGGTATGGTGGGTGCAACGACCCCCGGACCTGCAGGGCGGGCGACTGGGTCTCATCGGCAGCGCCCTCCTGCTCCTACTCTATGCCCTCGCCGTCTTACTGCCCCTCCTCTTCCCGGTGCCCGATCTCCCGGAACCGGAGGGGCAGTTCCCGGTGGGCACGACGGTCGCCCACCTCGTCGACCGGTCACGCCCCGAAATCTACAGCGTCGAGCCCGACGACGTGCGGGAGATCATGTTTCAGGTGTGGTACCCGGTCGCCCCCCATGCCGTACCACTCGACAGCAGGCGCGCCCCATATCTGGACCGGCTGGAGGTTGCCGGCCCGGCTGTGGCGACCCGCCTCGGCCTGCCGCCTTTTCTCCTCGACCATGTAGATGGCGTGCGCACGCACAGTATTGTCGGCGCCGCGGCGGCTGAGGGGCCGTTCCCCCTGCTCATCTTCTCGCATGGTCTGCGCGGTCTGCGGGGTCAGAACACGGTGCTGATGGAGACGCTTGCCAGCCACGGTTATATCGTCGCCAGCATCGACCACGCCTACGGCAACGTGCTCACCGTCTTTCCCGACGAGCGGATCGTCTTTTATGAGCAGGAGATGGTCTTTCCGGAGGCAATGAGCCGCGTCGAGGCCGGCGCGCGGCTGGTCGACGTCTGGGCCGCCGACGTGGTCGCCGTCGTAGAGGAGATTACCGCCTGGCACAACACTACCGGACACACCCTGAGCGGGCGTGTTGCCCAGGGCGGGATTGGCACGCTGGGCCATTCGACCGGCGGCGGCACGGCGGTCGAGGCATGCGTGTTGCTGGCGCAGTGCGCCGGTGTGGTCGCCCTCGATCCGTGGATGGAGCCCGTCTCGCGGGAGATAAGCGCCGATGGCTATGACCGGCCACTCCTGATCATGCGTACACCCGAGTGGCTCGGTCCGGATAACGTCGCCGCAGGTATGCGCCTGATGGAGAACAGCGACGACGAGACGTACACGCTGACCATCGCCGGCGCCGGGCACTTCGACTTCTCCGACCTCCCCCTACTCTCCCCTCTCCTCCCCTATCTCGGCCTTTCCGGCTCGGTAGAGAGCGAGCGCGTGCTGGCGATCATCAACAGCTACACGGTCGCCTTCTTCGACCACACGCTGAAGGGTGCGCCCGCCCCGGCGCCCGGTCGCACCACTCCCGCCTACCCGGAAATCTCCTTCTCCCACCATTAGTCGCTGTTCAACGCGCTCAGTCGGCGCCACTAGGGACGGCGCCGGATCAGTCGGCAACGTCCACTATCTCCGCCTCCACGACCCGCTGCAACTCGCGCACTGTGAGGTGGACGAGGGCATTGATGGCACCCCCACCGCCGTAGATCTCCTCCTGCTCCAGTACACCGGCATCGATCACCGTCGGCAGCGGCTGCGGGTGGCCAAACGGGGGCACGGCGCCGACGCGGTAGCCGGTATGTGCCAGCACCTGCTCGGGCGAGGCGATACGCACGCGGCGACGCGACAGATCCAGATGGTCGGCAAGCCGCTTATAGTTGACGCGGGCGGGCCCATTGCTCACGACCAGCAGGGGGCGCAGCGCTCCCTCTCCTTCCTTGAGCATGAAGAGAAGCGACTTGACAATCTGTCGCGGCGCGACCCCCACCGCCTCCGCCGCCGTCTCGACTGTGGGCGTTTTCTCTTCCAAGAAGATGATTTCGGCCTCTATTTGCTGCTCGCGTATGAAGCGTTCCAGATCGGGGGCTGCCAGGGGATCGATCATCGGTCAATTCGAAACATTGAGCCAGAGCATGGCACGGGATAGAGTCACACAGAGAGTATAGCACAATCTGAATTGGAGTTACGGTCCATTTCGGGCATAATGCAGGGGATCCATCCCGCAACAGATGTCTGAAGAGACAACCATCGAGGGCAGACACACGATGAGCCAGATTATCAGCCAGATCAACACCAACAGCGCCGAGTACCGCGAGAACTACGCGCACAATAAAGCGTTGGCTGAACAGCTACAGGAGCGGCAGGAAGCGGCTGCCTTTGAGCGACCGGAGTACGTGATCGAGCGCCAGCGCCGGCGGGATAAGCTGCTGGTCCATGAACGGATTGAGACGATCCTCGATCACGGGAGTGCCTTCCTGGAGCTCTCTCCGCTGGCTGCCTGGGGGCTGCATGAGGGCGAGGCGCCGAGTGCGGGCATCGTCACCGGCATCGGCCGCGTCGCCGGGCAGGAGACGATGATCATTGCCAACGATCCGACGGTCAAGGGGGGTACGTACTTTCCAGAAACGGTGAAGAAGCATGTGCGCGCCCAGAATATCGCCGAGGAGAACCACCTGCCCTGCATCTATCTGGTCGACTCCGGCGGCGCCTTTCTGCACATGCAGGCGGAGGTCTTTCCGGATCGGGAGCACTTCGGCCGCATTTTCTATAATATGGCACGCATGTCGGGTAAGGAGATCCCACAGGTCGCGGCCGTGCTTGGCTCCTGTACCGCCGGCGGCGCTTACATTCCGGCGATGGCCGACGAGACGATCATTGTGCAGGGCAATGGCACCGTCTTCCTGGGCGGCCCGCCGCTGGTCAAAGCGGCGACCGGCGAAGAAGTGTCGGCGGAGGAGCTGGGTGGGGCGGACGTCCACACGCGCATCAGCGGCGTCGCCGACCACTTCGCGGTGGACGAACAGGCGGCCCTGGAGCGGGTGCGCGAGATAATGAGCCACCTGAACCGCGATCCCGAAATGCGTGTGACTGTGCAGACGCCCGAAGCGCCGGCCTACGACCCGGAGGAGCTTTATGGCGTCATCCCCGCCGATCCGCGCGTGACCTACGACGTACGCGAGGTCATTGCCCGCCTCGTCGACGGCTCACGCCTGAGCGAGTTTAAGGCGCGGTATGGCACGACGATCGTCTGCGGCTTCGCCCACATCATGGGCCTGCCTGTCGGCATTGTCGCCAACAACGGACTGCTGTTTAGCGAAAGTGCGCTCAAGGCGACACACTTCATCCAACTTTGCGGGCAGCGCGGGACGCCTCTGCTCTTTTTGCAGAATATCGCCGGCTTCATGGTCGGCCGGGAGTATGAAGTGGGCGGCATCGCCAAAGATGGCGCCAAAATGGTCCAGGCGGTGAGCAACGTCAACGTCCCACGCATCACCCTGATCCACGGCGTCAGCCACGGCGCCGGCAACTATGGGATGAGCGGCCGGGCCTACGATCCTCGCTTTCTCTTCACCTGGCCGAACAGCCGCATCAGCGTGATGAGCGGCGAGGCGGCGGCCAACGTCCTCTGGACGGTCGGTCAGGAGCGCGTTCTTGGCCGCCTGGAGGAGCCGGAGGCGATTGCCGCCGCCGAGGCGGAGTTCAAGCAGCCAATTCTGGCGCAGTACGAGGAGGAGAGCGATCCCTACTACGCCACGGCCCACCTGTGGGATGATGGCATTCTCGATCCCGCAGAGACGCGGACGGCGTTGGGGCTCGCCTTCGCCACCGCCGTGAAAGCGCCTTTCCCGCAGGATCGCTATGGCACCTTCCGGATGTAGGGATCGAGACGATGCGCTGCCCGTACTGCTTCCAGGCACTTCCCGAGCGTAGCCGCAACTGCCCCCGCTGCGGCAGCAACATTCCGCCCGAGGCGCTCGTCGACGCCGGAGTGGGCGCCGGCGCTGCGCACGAGGCAGGCAAGCAGCCGCACGGCTTCTGGGCGGCACGCCGCCATACGACGCTGCTGGCGGTAGGCGCCGTGCTTCTCATCTGCACCTGTCTGTCGCTGGTTGCCGTGGCAGGCGCGAGGTCTCGCTTCTCGCCTCTCGTCTGGTTCGACCCGACGCCCAGTCCGGCGCCGATACGCTTCCGCCAGCAGGCGTTCGCCACCGCTACCAGTGTCCCCATCCCCATGCGGGGCGTCTGCAGCCGCCCCGCCTTCTGCATCCGGCTGCCGGAGACGTGGGTGGTGGTGGACCAGGGCTCGCCCTTCTGGCAGCGGGAGGTGAACGAGCTGGGCGGAGAGTATCCGTGGGCCCCGGCGCTGCTGGGCGCAGACCCAACGACGCACGCCCGTCGCATACGGGCGGTGCCGCCTGACCACGTCGACCTCAACGCAGGCCGGGTGGCACGCTTCTCGATTGGCCAAACAGAGATCTTCGGCGGCGCGCCTGAATTTGAGCAGATCAGAGCGCTGGCACAGGAGCAACCAGCCCTGCTGGCGCAGGCGCTGGATGGTCTGGTCGGAACGGAGATCCAATCTTTGCGGCTGAGCGAGCGGGAGGTCGCGGGTCTGCCGGCGACGGTGGTCGCTTATGATTCGCAGCTTGCCCTGGGCGGCGGGCAGAGACCTGTGCGCGTTCATCTCTTCTTCATCGCTACGGGAGAGGATCTCCTCCTAGCCTCCACCATCATGGACCAGGCAACGTTTGCCGCGGAGCCGGCTCTCTTCGAAAGTGTTATCCAGTCGATTGAGCCACAGTGAGAGATAGTTAGGGAGCGGGAGGACCAATGATCGGTCGCGAAGATCATGACGGCGAGCTCGATCTGACGGTACGTCCGGTACGGCTGGAAGATGCGCGCGATCTTTACGACGCGGCCCGCCACCCTGCCGTGGCGCGCCGCCTCCTCCTTCTGCCCAGCATGGAGCTGGCGGAGACGCAGAGCTACATTGAGAAGGAGGTTCCCGGACGACACTACCTCGTCGCCGTCGCCGGCGGAGCCGACGCCGCCGGAAGCATCGGCGACCGGGTCGTCGGCGCCGTCACATTGAAGCAACGCCAGAACCCACGTATGGCCCACTCCGGCAGCCTCGGGCTGATGGTCCATCCCGACTACTGGGGGCGCGGCGTGGGCACCCGCCTCATGGCAGCGGTGCTGGACGTCGCCGATAATTGGCTGCACCTCCATCGTGTGGATCTGGAAGTCTACACCGACAATGCGGCGGCTATTTACCTGTACCGCAAGTTCGGCTTCGAGGAAGAGGGGGTGCGTCGCTACGCTGCCTGCAGGGCCGACGGCTGGATGGACGAGCTCGTCATGGCGCGCCTGCATAACGCCGAGCAGCTACCGGCGCCTGCCGGTCCGCCACCCGCCGCGGAGCGACAGCCGGAGAGGCAGCCGTTGCCTGAAAAACTGGTTGTACGCCCCGCCTTCCCCGACGATCTGGAGAGCTACTACGAGCTCTTGCGCCATCCGGCTGTTGCTCGAGGAACGGCCCAGATACCCACGCAGGAGATCGGCCGTGTTCGCAAACGGCTGCTTAGCATGCCCTCCAACGGCCATCGCTTCGTGGCCGACGTGAACGGGCGCATCGCCGGCTCGGTCAACATTTTTCAGCACGAGAATCCGCGTGAGCGGCATGCCGCTCACCTGGGGATCGCCGTCCACCCCGACTTCTGGGGCCAGGGCGTTGGCAGCACACTCATGCACGCGGCGCTCGATCTGGCCGATGAGTGGCTCTGCCTCAAGCGTGTGGCGCTGGAGGTATATGTGGACAATGCCGTCGCCGTTCGGCTCTACAAGAAGTTCGGCTTTGAGATAGAAGGGCGGCACCGCTACCACGCCTACGGCGACGGGCGCTGGACCGACAGCTACTTCATGGCGCGACTACATTTATGAGCTGGCACGCAGACAGACTGCGGCGGCGCTATGCCTGCACCCGGAGCAGGCAGTGATCTCTCAGGCGAGGAGATGGCCGGTCCCAAAGGTGGCGACGAAGAGCAGGGTAGTGAGGGACATCTGCTTCAGCAGGGGGTCCAGGCGGGCGGGATCCTGAATGCGCGAGACGGCGAGACCGTTCTGCAGCAACAGAGGCGAGACCGCGAGGAACAGCCACTGCCAGGGCGAGTGGTAGTTGAGCAGCACGTAGGCGACCGCCGCCAGCAGGCCGCCCAGTAGGAGCAGCCAGTGGTAGAGACGGGCGCGACGAGGCCCCAGGCGCACGGGAAGCGACTGCTTACCCGCCGCCCGATCCGATTTTAGATCACGGATGTTGTTGATGTTGAGCACAGCAACCGAGAAGAGGCCGACGCTGATGGCGGGCAGAAGCACCGTCGGGGGCAGCACCTCCCGCTGCAGGAAGTAGGCGCCGGCAGTCGCGATCGGCCCGAAGAAGATAAAGACGGCGAGATCCCCCAGCCCGGCATACCCGTAGGGGCGGCTGCTGGCAGTGTAGGAGATCGCCGCCCAGATGGCGAGGGCGCCGAGGAGCAGGAAGAGCCCCACCAGCAATAGGCCATCCCAGCCAAAGGCACTCAGGACGAGCAGGACGCCACTGATGGCTGCCAGCCCGGCGACGAGGGCAATCGCTTGCTTCATCTCCGAACGGCTGATCATCCCGCTGTGGACGGCGCGCCGCGGACCGCGCCGCGCCACACTATCCGCACCGTGGATGGCGTCGCCATAATCATTCGCCAGGTTAGAGAGGATCTGCAGTAAGATCGCCGTCAGCAGCGCCAGGAAGGCGACCGACCAACGATGGGCACCGTGCGCGGCAGCCAGCAAGATGCCCAACCCGATACCCGCTACCGCCAGGGCGAGCGTGCGTGGGCGGGCCGCCTCCAGCCAGACCTTCATGCGCGGGGGAACCTCTTCAGTTTCGACCATCCTCAAGCAGCTCTCCGTGATGTGAGCGCTTCAGCACCTGTGTAACAGGCCCTGCGTGACAGATCCTGTCAGCTAGTGCCTACCAGACGCGCCCTATCATAGCACAAACCTCCACAAAGGCTGTCCTTTGTGGAGGTGCGCTGTCTCAAGCTCGCCGGAGCAGGCAAATAGCTCTGTCGAACTACGTGTTTTGTTCTTCCATGTCGGAAAGACGAGCGATCATCGGCCGGTCACTATCCCCGGGATCGAGCACGGCGGTGCGGATCAAGGTCTGGTGTTCGTTGACCGGCCCTTCGACAAAGACCCGATCCAGCTTAAAACCGCTAACATCAGCTTCCGGGTCTACGAGTACATCCCCGATCCGACCGAGGCGCGTGCCGCCGGGTGTTGTCACCTCCCGCCCACGCACCTGGTCGCGCCGAACCCACTCCTCCCAGCGCGCATCTTTTTCGCCGTCCAGAACGGCGCCGGCGCTATTTACCAGCACGGCGTCGGCGCCGATGAGGAGGATAGCCTCCCGGGCGATGAAGCGCGGCTTACGCTTGAGGAGCCCTTCTCTACCGAGGTGGATACCTTTGACCCGGCTGAGTGGTTGATCCAGATAGAGATCTTTGACGGTACCCAGCTGGCGCCCCTCGTCGATGCTGATGACCGGCTTCCCAACAACATCACTACTCTCTCGCACGCGAAACCTCCTTCCTTCTTTCTTGAACTTCCAGCCTCGACTTAAGACCTTGGCTTCAGGCCTTCGTCTCAGCGCTACAGTTGAACCAACGGCACCGTATGTTAGCTCAGAATCTCATTTAACGCCGCTTTCATCATACTGAAGTGGGGGAAGATCTGCTCGCGCATGTCTTCCTCCTGCACTTCCTCCTCATGAAACAAATTTTGAAGGGGGAAGGCATGCGCCGAAAAGTTAATGAAGACATCGAGGCGGCCAAACTGTTTGATGATCTGCTGCACGACTTCGCGCGCGAACTGCTCGTCCACCCCGTCGTCTATCTCCGCACCTGGAATGAGGAGACAGCGTCGCCCTTGCTCCTCCACCTGCTCCTTGATGCTCGCCGCCATCCCATGGGCGGCGTTAAAGTAGACGACGGCAACATCCATCCCGCGCTCTGCAAAAGAGACGGCCAGGCTCCGCCCGCTTTCGGTTGCGCCGCCGATGATCAGGGCTACCTTGTTCTCTAACTCGACCGTCGTAGCAGACGTCTCCTCAGCTTGAGATTCAGAGCTGCCCGGCGCCTGATCACTGGAATCCAATGGAATGATCGCGATCTCGCGCGCGGAGCCATTCACGCCAGCCCCAGATGGTGCCGCTTCCTCTGACATGTGCTCTGGTGTCATGCTCTTCTCCTTGGAATAGGATCCACTTGGTGCTCTCCGCCGCGACCCGGCAGGGGGAAATATCCGACCAGGCAGCGTGCGACGGATTGGATTGGAGTCTCCCAGTTGCGACCAAACCTCACCGTTTAGACTAATCGAAGGTGGGCAGCATAGCAATATACCGGGGTATAAACCTGGGATATAAATCGGTTATGTTCCAGCCGCAGGCACTTTTCCCGCTTCGCAACGAGATTTGGACAAGCGAGCGCTTTATTTTTATAATATTATGCTGAACTACTGTTTCAGCTCTCGATAGTCAGAAGAATGCTTCGTCGTCGGTAAGAACCTAACTGCTCCGCGTTTCGTTCAACTGGCGGGCGACCGACCCTACACCGCAGAGGTGGCAAATAATGATCCGCGTTCTTGTCGTCCATCAGACACGCCTCATCAGCAGCATCATTACCAGTGTACTGGAGGAAGAGGAAGATATTACCGTTGTGGGGCAATCGACCGGCGTCGAGAGCGCCCTCGCTTCGCTCGAGGACCATCCCTGCGAAATGGTCCTGGTGGCGGCTACGCTACCGGAAAATGGTGCTTTGAAGCTCACGGAGGCAGTCGCCCAGACGGGAAGCGCGACGAAGGTTCTGGTCATTGGGCTACCTAAGTCAAAAAATGCTATTCTCCAGTACGTCGCCGCAGGCGCGTCCGGCTACGTTCTACAGGAGGTTTCGACAGAACGTCTCCTCGACCACATCCGCGCTGCCTACGATGGCAAGGCGATTATCTCCCCCGATATCGCCGCCGCATTGATGAACCACATCAGCGAGCTGGCGCAGATCTCGACGCAGACCAATGTTGATCCCTCCGCTTACTCCGAACTCACCCCCCGCGAGCGCGAAGTGCTCGATCTGGTGGGCGAGGAGTACAGCAACCAGGAGATCGCCGACCAGCTCTTTATCGAAGTCGGCACCGTCAAGAACCACGTCCACAACATTTTGAAAAAGCTGGACGTCAGCAGCCGTCACGAAGCGGCTGCGTATCTTCCCTTCGTCGAAGAAGAGTAATTCACCCCCTGCCTGATCGCCGATGCGCTGGCCCGTGGTGGCGGTGAGACAGCGCTTGCACCCTCATCTATCACCGTTTGCTGACGGGCAGAATCGAACGGCCACTGTAGGGTATCCTTTCCTTTGCGGTCGCCGGCCCAGTGCTATGCGAACATTTGATCTTTGTACCTAATCTCGTTATCCTTGCCCATATGAATCCTTTCCACTATCTGTTCGATAAAATCTTGCCTGTCAGTCGCTTTATCTACGAGCGGATCTTACGCCATCGCTGGTTCGACTCGATCACCGATCACCTCTGGCTCGGCGGGGCGCCACTTTATCCTCGTGACTACGACCTGCTGCTGGAAAGTGGCATCGACGCGGTAGTCAATATTCGGGCCGAACGACACGACGACGTCGAGCTGTATACCGATCACGGCATCGACTATCTGCAGCTCAAAGTGCTGGATCTTCTGGTGCCTCCGAGCGATATTCTGGACGAAGGCGTCGCCTTCATTCATAAGCACGTGGAGGCCGGGAACACCGTCCTCGTACACTGTGCCAAGGGACGGGGGCGTTCGAACACGCTCCTGGCGGCTTATCTCATGCGCTACGAAGGGATGACGTTTGCGGAAGCAGCCGCGGCCATTAAAGAGAAACGGCCCCTTTCTAACCTCCAGTCTCGCCACCGCCGCGTGGTGGAGGAGTGGATGAAGCAGTATGACTACGAAGAGACCTTGGTCAGTGCCCTGGATGACGAGGAAGTACAGGTCGATTAGCATCCTCTGGCCTCCGTCCCCCGTTTCGTTGGAACCGATCACCACATCGTAGAGCCATGCCCAAAACCAAAGTTACCCCCCTCCGCCGGCAGTACCTCGATATCAAGCGCCAGTATCCGGACGCCATCGTCTTCTTTCGCCTGGGCGACTTCTACGAGACCTTCGACGACGATGCGCACCTTGCGGCGAGCGAACTGGATCTCGTTCTGACTGGGCGGCCGGTAGGCAAGAATCAGCGTATTCCGATGGCTGGCGTTCCTCATCACGCCGCCGAAGGCTACATCGCCCGCCTGATCGCCAAGGGGCACAAGGTGGCCCTGTGCGAGCAGATCGGCACCGAGACAGTTAACGGCCTGATGCCGCGCGACGTCGTGCGCGTCTTTACCGCGGGTACGGTCATTGAACCGGGCATGCTGGACGCCGGTCGCAACAATTATCTCGCCAGCGTCATCGTCGACGGCGAACGGGCCGGGCTCGCCTACACAGACATCACCACCGGTGAATTCGCGACGACCGAGCTCAACAGCCACCGCGAGCTCGTCGAGGAGCTGGCGCGCCTGGCACCGGCGGAGCTGCTCCTTCCCGACGGCGAACAGAGCCTGGGCAACGTGGTGGAGGCGGTCAGCCGGCTGCCCGACTGGCGCTTTGAAGAGGGGAACGCCCGCACAACCCTGCTCGATCACTTTGGCGTGGACACGTTGGCCGGATACGGCTGTGAAGGGAAGTCGCTGGCCATCCGCGCCGCCGGCGCCGTGCTCTACTATCTTCAGGAAACGCAGAAGGGCAGTGTCGAGCAGATTCAGCGGCTGGCGACCTACCACACCGATAGCTATATGGCGCTCGACGGGGCCACACGCCGTAATCTGGAGCTGGTGGAGTCCCTCAGTGGGAACCGGGCAAATTCCCTGCTCGGCGTGCTGGATAAGACAGTCACCGCTATGGGCGCTCGGCTCCTGCGCCAGCGCATCACCCAGCCACTACTGGACCTGGAGCGTCTGTGCGCACGCCTGGACGAGGTAGATAGCTTCCATGGCGATACGCTGCTGCGCACGGAGATCCGCGGCCTGCTCAGGTCGCTCCCCGATCTGGAGCGGCTGGCCAACCGGGCCGTCAGCGGGCGCGCCACGCCACGCGACCTGGAAAGCATCCACCGCATCCTCTCCACCATGCCAGAGATCAAGGCGCGTCTGCATCAGGAGGCGGAAGACGGCGATCGACAGACCCTGTCTGCTTTGCGCAGGTTGGCCGAAGGGCTCGATCCCTGCACGGAGACGGCGGCGTTGATTGCGCGAGCCATCGCCGAAGATGCCCCGGCCAACTTAAACAAGATGGGCGTGATCAAACCCGGCTTCTCGGCCGAGCTGGACGGCGTGATGCGCTCTTCGGCGCACGCACGAGAGTGGATCGCGGCGCTGGAGCCGAAAGAGCGTGAACGAACGGGTATTGGCAGCCTCAAGGTCGGCTATAATAAAGTGTTCGGCTATTATCTCGAAGTCACCAAAGCCAATACCGAGCTTGTGCCGGAAAATTATATCCGCAAGCAGACCCTCACCAACAGCGAGCGCTACATTACGCCGGAGCTGAAAGAGTACGAGACGCTGGTTCTCAACGCCGAAGAGCGCATTCTAGAGCTCGAGAGTCGCCTCTTTGACGAGCTCTGTCACCAGGTGGGGCAGGCTGCGGGGCGGCTGCTGGGGACGGCGCGGGCGCTGGCGCGGCTGGACGTGGCGGCGGCCCTGGCGGAAGTGGCCGCCACCTTTGACTATAGCCGCCCGACCCTCTACGAAGATAGTCGCCTGCACATCGTCGCCGGCCGCCATCCCGTCGTCGAGCGCACACTGCAGCTGGAGCGCTTTGTGCCCAACGACACCGACATGGACGAGCAGGAGCGGATTTACCTGATCACCGGCCCCAACATGTCCGGCAAGAGCACCATCCTCCGGCAGGTGGCCCTGATCGTCCTCCTGGCCCAGATCGGCAGCTTTGTTCCGGCCCAGGAGGCGCAGATTGGCCTCAGTGACCGGATCTTCACCCGCATCGGCGCTCATGACGAACTGCACGCCGGCCGCTCGACCTTTATGGTCGAAATGGTCGAGACGGCGGAGATCCTGAACCATGCGACGCCGCGCTCACTGCTCATTCTGGATGAGATCGGGCGCGGCACGAGCACCTATGACGGCCTCTCCATTGCCTGGGCGATCGTGGAATACTTGCACAACCACCCGCGCCTTCGTCCACGCACCCTTTTCGCCACCCACTATCACGAGCTGACCGGGCTGGCCGACGTGCTGCCGCTGGTGGCCAACTACAACGTGGCGGTCGCCGAAGATGGCGAGAGCGTCGTCTTTCTGCACGAGCTGGTACCGGGCGGCGCCGACCAGAGCTACGGCATTCACGTGGCCCAACTGGCAGGCCTGCCGCGCGATGTCGTGAACAGGGCGCAGGAGATCCTGCGCGACCTTGAGCAGCACGCGCCCACCGCATCCGTCACTCCAAGCCACCTGAAGCCGGCGCAGCAAACGGCACTCTTCCCAGAGATCAGTCCCATTCTGGAAGAGCTGCAGAAGCTGGACGTGCCGGGGATGACGCCCCTCGAGGCGATCAACAAGCTATTTGAGTGGCAAAGACGCTATGGGTGATGATCTGAGATTTGAGGAGCCGGTCTGGGAAGCGCTCGACGGCTTTCTGAAGCATCTGCCGGAGCCGGTGAAGCTGGTCGTCTGGGCGGCGACCGACGGCAACCGCTACGAAAAAGAGGCGCTGCAGCTGGGCCGCCGGCTGGCGCACCGCTACGAGATCCTGTCCCTAGAGCGGCGCGATCGAGCCCCTGGCTATCCCTACTATCCCCTCCTCGGGGTAATGCGCGAAGCGCCTGAGGGAGAGGTCGACCATCGCATTCGCTTCGTCGGCGTGCCCGCCGGTTACCAGATCAATGCTCTCGTGGGCGCCATTCAGGCGGTCTCCTTTCAGGCACAGAATCTGGAAGCGCGTACGCGCTTCCAGCTTAGCCGGCTGCCGGAAGAGGCGGAGATCAACATCGAAGTGTTGACTACGGCGGTCGACGAGAGTGGCCCACTTGTCGCGACGCTGGCCGCCGGCATTGCCGTCGCGAGCCCGCAGGTGCGCACGTTTATTATTATGGCCGACATCTTCTCGCAGGCCCTCGTCCGCTACTCGGCGCGCACCGTGCCCCACACCGTCATCAATCGCCGCGTCCACGTCAGCGGCGTCTTCGACGAAGCGGCGATGCTCAAGCAGATCGCCCGCGCCGTCCCCCGTTCGTAGTCGGCTTTAAGAGACTTCTGTCCGGAGACGTTGGATGGCTACTGCGGCCCATCTCTATCCGCGTCGCGGAGACGGGCATCCGGGGTGGGTGAACCGAGCATGGTACTGACGACGCGGCGCCCGACCTGGCGCAGGCGTGAGCGCGTGCGGGCAAGGACGTAGCGCACACGCCCCCACTCCCTCTCTCGCGTGGAGGCGGGGGGCGGGGTGACATCCCACTTGACAATCGAAGCCGCCCACGTGAGCCCGCCGCCGAAGCCGACGAAGATGACGTTGTCGTCCGGCTTGAGGCGTCCGGCTTCGGCAGCTTCACAGATGGCTATGGGGATCGAAGCGGCGGAGGTGTTGCCGGCGTGCTCTACGTTGACGAAAAAGCGCTCGGGGGAGATCTTTAGCCTTTTCGCCGCAGCCTCGATAATCCGTGTATTGGCCTGGTGGGGAATAATCAGGTCGACGTCGTCCAGGGCCAGATCGGCCTGCTCAAGAACATCCTCCACACTATCGCTGATGGCGTGGGTCGCGAAACGAAAGACCTGGCGGCCGTTCATGCGGATGGTGTTGTGGTGGTGACCGTTCTGCGAGTAACCGGACGCGAGCGTGGGCACCGGGTTGTGGTACACAGCCGGAAGATACAAAAGGTCTCCGCCAGAGCCATCCGCGCGTAGTGTCGACGCCATGACCCCGCCGGGCACACTCGAGCCCTTCAGCACGACCGCCCCTGCGCCGTCGCCGAAGAGGATACAGGTGCCGCGGTCTTTCCAATCCAGCACGCGCGACATCGTCTCGGCGCCGATGACGAGGGCGGTATCCACCGCGCCCGAACTGACTGAATTCGCCGCCATACTGAGTGCATAGACGAAGCCGGAGCAGGCCGCGCTCAAATCAAAGGCGCCAGCGCGCTTGGCGCCGAGATAGTCCTGCACCTGGCAGGCAACGGCGGGAAAGATCTTCTCCGGAGTGGAGGTCGCGACGATAATTAACCCTACTTCAGAGGGACGCACATCGGCGACGGTAAGGGCGCGGGCAGCGGCTTCGAAAGCCAGCGTCGCCGTCGTCTCACGCTCCCCGGCGATCCGCCTTTCGCGAATCCCGGTGCGTGTGTAAATCCAGTCGTGTGATGTATCGACGAGCCGGGAGATCTCGTCGTTTGTAAGCACCCGTTGGGGAAGGTAACGACCCCAACCTACGATATGGGCATGTCTCATAGGACCTCTCACTCTCTCACCTGAGCCGGCCTCTTCCCGAGCTGAAGCGGCTCTGCTTCAGGGAGGGCTCACCGGTAGAAACCCCGGTTTGAGCATAAAGTTGCGTTCACTTTTCACCCTCACGTATAATCGCCACGCCGTTGGCGGACTGATCGAGAGGAAACTGGTGGGACGCTTCCTGAACGCCGCCGTGACGGCAACCCCTTCTCCAATGGGTGTAAGCGGAACGATGCCAGGCTGAAGTGTGTACTTCGGGGTAGCGGGTGCTATTATGAGACGATTATACATCTGATGCAAGCTAGCAAGGCAAGACGCCAGCGCAAATGGGAAAATGATGCACGCTGACCCACGCGACGCTGGCTCACGCACCCCTTCTTTCTCGCTTCCCGTTCTGATCGGTTGCCTGGTCATCTTCGTCCTGCCGGCGCTCCTCGTGTTCCTCGTGGCGGCGGGGTTGCTCGTGTATGGCAATACCACTTTCCAGGCGCCAGGCACTCCTTCGCAAGCGCAGGCGGTGCCGGCGACGCCCACGCCGTCTCTGACCCCTTCCTCTCCCGCCAGTCGAACACCTGCTCCTCTGCTGCAACCCACCCCGACCGCTCAGGCGGGGCAGGCGCTTTCTATCGAGCCTCCAGAGGCCATTGTGCAGGCGCCGGTTGAGCGGCGCGTCTACGACCATCTGGACGCGCTGTTGACGAGCGACTATCCGATTCACGATTTCTACGAGAGCGCGCGCCGGTTGAGCTCCTTTGACGTGGGGCCGCGAACGATATCGAGGGAGCCGTTCGGCGTTGGCAGCCGCCACACCTTCTTCGTCGGCACAGAGACGGTAACGGCGGAACTTGTCGCCGTCACCGACCACACTTACTTCTGGGTAGACGTAGCGCTGGCGCTGGATCCGGCAGCGGTAGCGGCGGTCGCCCAACGCTTCGAACGGGACTACTACCCGCGCCTGGTGCGAATATTTGGGCAGGAGTGGCAGCCGGGCATCGATAACGACCCTCACTTCAGTGTGCTCCACCTCGCCGCCCTCGATACCGCGACGGATGAGTTGGGCTACTTTGACAGCGGTAATGAATACCCGCGCAGCTTCCACGAGATCTCTAACGAACAGGAGATCATCTACCTGAACATGGACAACCTGTCGCTGGGCAGCGACCTCTACTACGGCACCCTTGTCCACGAATTCCAGCACCTGGTGCAATGGTACGTCGACGGCAACGAGACCGAGTGGTTAGACGAAGGGCTGGCCCAGCTGGCAGAACTTTACGTCGGCCTGGAAACGGCGGAAACACGGGACTATCTACTGGCGCCGGACACACAGCTCAATAGCTGGGATCACGGCGTCCATAAGATCTACGCTCACTACGGCGCCGCCTATCTCTTTGCCGTCTATCTCTGGGAACAGCTGGGCGACTCCGCCATAGGGGAGCTGGCGCGGCATCCGGCAAACGGCCTCGCCTCTGTCAGCGCCGTACTCCAGGGTTACCGTCCGGGCAGTACGGTGGGTGATCTCTTTGCCGCCTGGGCAGGCGCAAACTATCTCGACGATCCGGCAGCCGGCCCGGAGTACGCCTACCGTGCCCTGGAGTTGTCTGAGCCCCTGCCCGAGATCGGCATCAAAGGGCTGCCCTACGATGCCATCCACGAGATTGCACAGTTCGGCGTCCACTACGTGGAACTGGAGCTGGCGAATGAGATGACTGTCACCTTTGCCGGCGACACACGAGCCGCGCTGCTTCCCACCGCTCCCCGCAGCGGCAGCCAGATGTGGGTCGCGCCGGTGCAGGACAACGTGAATGCACGGCTGACGCGCGCGTTCGACCTGAGTGGACTCGAGCAAGCGACCCTCACCTTCTGGACGTGGTACGATCTGGAGCCCGAGGTGGATTACGCTTACGTGAGTGCCTCCGCCGATGGGGGCAAAACGTGGGAGCTGCTGACACCGCGCTACAGCCGGGCGGGCGAGTATGGGCCCGCCTTCTACGGGCGCAGCGAAACATTAAGCGTTGCCGATGCCGCCGGCTGGTTCCAGGAGGTCGTGTCCCTCGACCGCTACGCAGGCGAAACGGTGCTGGTCCGTTTTGAACTCCTGACGTACCACAGCTCCCAGGGGCGCGGCTTGGCCCTCGACGATATCGCCATCCCCGAGCTGGGCTATACGAGTGATGTGGAAGGTGGAGCGGATGGTTGGAAAGCAGCCGGCTTCGTGCAGGTAGGAGAGTGGCTGCCGCAACTGTGGTCGGTACAGTACATCCAAAAAGGGGAAGCGCCACAAATTATGGCGCTCCCCCTGAACAGTCTGAACCAAGGGCAGTGGACGCTTGCACCCGGCGAGGAGGGCGGCGTTCTCGTCATCAGCGCCCTCACCCCCTTTGTCTATGAGCCAGCTTCCTACTGGCTCGCCGTCGACGGTGACCGTTGAGGCAGAGGTCAGCGGATTTCGCCCGACTCCTTCATCATTTCAAATTCAAGCTCTTTCTGGCGCCGGGTCTCTTGCATGGCCCGCCGCGCTTCGGCCAGCGCCTCCTCCCAACGCGACTGCGCCTCCGTGCGTAGTGCGTTGCCCGAGGCAGGCGCCATCAGCAGCGCCGCTACGCCGCCGACGACAACGCCTGACATGATTCCGGCAGTAAAGCTGAAAAATTTATTCATCCGACTGTCCTCCTGTTGTAGATGGTAAGAAAAGTTGTTCTGGAGCGGATAGCCCCGCTGATAGCCATAACCATTATAGCAAAGCGCGCTTATTACGGTGAATGATGACAGTACAGGAGAAGCCCACAGCGGTCAACCACTTCCATCTTCCTCCCTGGCAGATGATCCTCTACGCCTCCGGTTCCCTCGCCGTCGCCCTTTCATACCAGGCCTTTGCAACGTACATCCAGTTTCTCTACATCGACATTCTGGGCCTCTCCGCCGCCGTCGTCGGTGTTGTCTGGTCGATCTACGGCGTGTGGAACGCCGTCAACGATCCCCTCAGCGGCTACTGGTCTGACCGGACGCGCAGCCGCTGGGGCCGGCGCATCCCCTGGATAGCGGGCGCCTTTCTGCCGCTCGCCCTCACCTTCTATCTTCTCTGGCTGCCTCCGACGGCGCTGGTGAATGATCCCGGCCGGCTGTTGCTCTTCTACTTTTTGGCCCTGGTGCTAGCCTTCGATCTGCTGTGGACCATCGTCGCCGTCAACTGGACCGCGCTCTTTCCGGAGATGATTCCCGACCAGAAACAGCGCGCCGCAGTCTCGGGATGGCGCCAGACGTTTTCGCTGGTCGGGCTGATGGTTGGCGTCGCACTGCCCCCGCTGCTCGCCGGCGAAACGTGGACCAACCGGGGCAGCATGGCGCTGCTGCTGGCGGTCATCGTCGCCGTTTTCTTCGCCCTCTCGCTCCTCGGCAGCCGCGAGCGACAAACGCCGCAGAGCGCGCCGCTGCCTTTCTGGGCGGCGCTCCGGGCCACCGCGCGCAACCGGAACTTCCTCATCTTTCTGGGCGCCAATCTGGCAATTCAGCTCATCTTTATGCTGCTCACCGCCACCACCCCCTTCTACACCAAGTACGTGTTGCGGCTACGGGAACCAGTACCCGTTCCGGGCGCCGCGATCACGCTGGACGTGGCCACACAGACGTCGCTCTTCCTCGCCGTGGCCTTCATCGCCGCGCTGCCCGCCATGCTTCTGTGGACGATCGTCGCCCGCCGGCAGGGAGCCTGGTGGGCGCTACGTGCCGTCTGCCTGGCGGCGGCGGCCACGCTCCTGCTCTTTTTCCTGCCCGATAGCTTCTACGAGGGGATCGCGGCGACGGCCCTTTTTGGCCTTTCGCTGGCGGGGCTGATGATGCTGCCCGATCTGCTCATTGCCGAGCTGGTCGACGCCGACGAAGCGGTGACCGGCGTCAGGCGAGAGGGCTTTTACTTTGGCGTGAATGGCTTCGTGATCCGGTTCGCCTTTTCCATTCAAGGGCTGTTGAGCGGTTATATTCTTACGCGCAGCGGTTATGTAGCCGCCTCGGCAACCGTGCTTTATCCAGAGCAGCCGCCGGCGGCCATTCTCGGCATCCGCATGCTGATCGGAGGGCTGCCGGCGCTCGCGGCGCTGCTGGCCTTTCTGGTCCTGGGTGGCTACCGCCTGCGCAGCGGGCAGCTATCAAGAAAAGGGCGACCGGTAGTCGGTCGCCCTTCTGGGTAATCTCCGTTCGCCTCTTAGCGCAGGACTCAGACCGTTTCCGCTTCCGTCTCGCGCTCCTCTTGTGGCAGGTCGAGCTGGATGTGCAGCTCTTCCAACTGGCGCGGGGCGACAGCCGAAGGCGCGTCGGCCATCAGGTCGGCCGCCTGCTGGCTCTTGGGGAAAGCCATTACCTCACGGATGTTGGGCTCGCCTGCCATCAGGGCGACCAGGCGATCGATACCGGGCGCGATCCCGCCGTGCGGCGGTGCGCCATACTCGAACGCTTCCAGCATATGCCCGAACTGCTCCTGCGCGTCTGCCAGTGAGAAGCCGATCAACTCCATGATCTTGCGCTGGAGCGCGCGCTCGTGGATACGAATGCTGCCGCCGGCTACTTCAAAGCCGTTGCAGACGAGGTCATACTGCTCGCTGAGTACAGCGGTCGGATCTTCGTCGAGCAGGGGGATGTGCTCGCGGCGCGGTGCGGTGAACATATGGTGGCTGGGGGCATAGTGGCCGTCCACCATCTCTTCCTCGAAGAGGGGGAAGTCGACGATCCAACAGAAGGCCAGTTCATCTTTGTCCTTGTATCCCAGGCGCCGGCCCATCTCATCGCGCAGAGTGCCCAGCACGCGGTGGACGACACTGGCGCGGTCGCTGGAGATCAGAATCAGGTCACCCGGCTCCGCGTCCATACGCTCGGCCATCTCGATCAGCTGCTGCACGTTGAAGAACTTCGTGATGAAGCCCTTGATCTCCTCCGTCTCCGGATCGATGGCCAGCCAGGCGAGCCCCTTGGCGCCCTGCTCGCGCGCCAGCCCCTCCAGTTCGTCGATCTGCGACCGGCTATAGTCACCGGCGCCGGGCACGAGGATTGCCTTCACCGGGCGCCCGGCAGCCACATTCTCCGAGAACACGCGAAAGGCAGAATCGGCCACAATATCTGAGATTTCCACGAGCTCCATACTAAAGCGCAGGTCGGGGCGATCGGTGCCGTACTTTTCCATCGCCTCCTTGTAGGAGAGGCGCGGGAACTCCTCCCAGGCCAGCGGGCGTGTGCTGGCATGTTTAACCATGCCGACGACGAGCTCCTCGGTGAGCTCGATCACATCATCCCGGTCAACGAAGCTCATCTCCAGGTCGAGCTGAGTAAACTCCGGCTGGCGGTCGGCGCGCTGATCCTCGTCGCGGAAGCAGCGGGCGATCTGAAAATAGCGCTCGACCCCGGCGACCATCAGGAGCTGTTTCAACTGCTGCGGGCTCTGCGGCAGCGCATAGAATTTGCCCGGGTGAACGCGGCTGGGAACCAGGTAGTCGCGCGCCCCTTCCGGCGTGCTCTTGAACAGGATCGGCGTCTCTACCTCGATAAAGCCGCGCGCGTCCAGAAAATCACGGATAAACTTGACCGCCTCGTGGCGGATGCGCAGGTTACGCTGCATCCGCTCCCGGCGCAGGTCGAGGTAGCGATATCTCAGACGCAGCGCCTCGTCCAAGCTCTCTTCGCGGTCGATGACGAACGGCGGCGTGCGCGCGCGGTTGAGGATCTCTACTTTATCTGCGGCGACTTCGATCTCGCCGGTAGGCATGTCGGGATTCTCCTGCCCCTCAGGCCGCCGCCGAACCTCGCCACGAACCTGCAAGACGTACTCGGGGCGTATCTCTTCGGCGACGGCGAACGCCTCCGGCGCACGTCCGGCGTCGATGACTACCTGGCTTTTTCCGGTCCGGTCGCGCAGATCGATGAAGATGACGCCGCCCATGTCGCGGCGCCGGTTGACCCACCCTGCCAGGACGACCGTTTCGCCCACGTTCTCTGCTCGCAACTCACCGCAGTTATCTGTTTTCAGCATATATTGTATCCCTTCACTTTTTGTCGAAAGAAAATTCTATCATGCGCCAATCACAGCGCCAATCATTTTCATCTGCCTCCTCTCCAGGGGCTGCCGGAAAATTCGCCTCTAGAAAGCCTCTCCAGTAGTATCCCTGCCCGATCCCTCCGTTGGAAAAATGTCATATTTTTTCAGAAAAAATTGATAAAAATTGACACACCCCCTCTTTATTGTTACAATCGTGCTGGTATTCGGGAGATTATGCGGAAGCGTAGCTCAGCACTAAAAGGGTAGATTGATTATGGACATCCTCGAACAGGAAACAGTAGATACAGATACGGTGCAGCTCACCGATGCGGCTGTTAACATGGTAAACCAGCTCCTGGAGCAGAAAGCTGTTCCGAACCACGGCCTGCGTGTCTTTGTCTCGGGCGGTGGCTGCTCGGGCATGCAGTACGGTATGGCGCTGGAAGAAGAGCCCCGGCCGTATGATCACGTCGTCGAGCGGAGTGGCGTGCGGATCTTCATCGATCCCACGAGCATGATGTATCTCAACGGGGCGACCATTGACTACGTGGACAGCCTCATGGGCGGCGGCTTTAGCATAGAGAATCCCAACGCCGTTTCAACCTGTGGCTGCGGTCACTCCTTCAAGACAGGTGACCAGCAGACGGCGGCCGGCTCTGCGCAGACAGGCGCCGCGCCTTCCGCAGGTGGTTGCGGCTGCGGCTAATCGTCGCCATTCCAACTGAATTTATCACGAGGCGTCTCCTCTATCGGCTGGGTGAGGCGCCTCGTTTTTTTACAGGCGTATGAGTACACGTTATTTCACAGTAGAAGAGGCTAATTCGCTCCTGCCCGAGATTGAACCGCTGGTCGGCGAGCTGCTAGAACGGCGGGCGCGGGTCGTACGTACCCGCGATCAGGTTGAAGGCATCCTGGAGGATCCGCATAGTAATATGGGCAGTGCGGCGGCGACGCGGATGGCGCAGGAGTTCGCGACGATTGAGCAGTTGGTGGAGCGGATCCAGGCCTACGGCTGCTATCTGAAGGATATGAACGCCGGCCTGGTCGACTTTCTCTCCGAACGGGACGGGCGTGAGGTCTTTCTCTGCTGGCGTTACGGCGAGTCCTCCATTCACTACTACCACGAGCTTCACACCGGCTACAACGGACGCCAGCCGGTGTAGTCCCTTTTTAAAATTAATAGTCGCCCGAAAAGAAGCGGCCCGGGACCATCAGATGGTCCCGGGCCGGTTTCGATCTCAGAAGGGGATATGTTATTCGCGCTCACCGAGCGGGACGTAATCCCGCTTGTCCGGACCGAGATATATTTGGCGCGGGCGGGCGATCGCCTGTTCAGGATCGGTGAGTAGTTCCTGCCACTGGGCCAGCCAGCCCACGGTGCGCGGAATGGCGAACATAACGGGGAACATGCTTGTCGGCAGCCCCATCGCCTGGTAGATGATGCCCGAGTAGAAGTCGACGTTCGGGTAAAGACGCCGGGAGACAAAGTAATCATCCTCCAGTGCGATCCGTTCCAGCTCCAGTGCGATGTCGAGGAGCGGGTTGCGGCCTGTGACCTCGAAGACGTCGTCGGCAACCTCCTTGATAATCCGCGCCCGGGGGTCATAGTTCTTATAGACGCGGTGGCCAAAACCCATCAACCGGAACTCGCCCTGCTTGACCCGCTCGACGTATGCCGGCACATTGCTCACGTCGCCGATCTCGGTCAGCATGTTGAGCACCGCCTCGTTGGCGCCGCCGTGGCGGGGGCCGTAGAGGGCGGCGGCGGCAGCGGCGACGCAGCTATACGGATCGGCATGGGTGCTGCCGACGACACGCATCGCCGTGGTGCCGGCGTTCTGCTCGTGGTCCGCGTGCAGGATGAATAGCACGTCGAGCGCCCGCTGCAGCGTCGGATTGGGCTCGTACTGCGGCTCTACCATCTTGAACATCATGTTCAGGAAGTTCCCGGCGTAGCTGAGCTGATTGTTGGGATAGTTGACGGGGAAGCCCTGGCTAAAGCGGTAGGCAAACGCCGCCAACGTCGGCATCTTTGCGATCAGCCGCTTGATCTGTAACATGCGGTTGTCGGGATCCAGCACGTCCTTGGCCTGCGGGTAGAACGTGGAGAGCGCCGCCACGCCGCTGATCACCATCCCCATCGGGTGAGCGTCGTAACGGAAATCCTCAAACAACCCTTTCATGTTCTCGTGAAGAAGGGTGTGGATTGTGATCTCCCGTTCCCACTCGGCCAATTCCTCCTTCGTCGGCAGGTCGCCGAATAGTATCAGGTAAGCGACCTCCAGGAAGGTACAGTTCTCCGCCAGCTGCTCAATGGGGTACCCACGATAGCGCAAAATGCCCTCGCCGCCGTCGATGTAGGTGATAGTGCTCTTGGTCGAGGCGGTGTTTTTGAAGCCTGGATCGTAGCTCATCATCCCAAAATCATCTTCGTTGACCTTGATCTGGCGCAGGCCCATGGCGCGAATCGTCTCATGCTCTATCGGGATCTCGTAACTCTCACCCGTACGGTTGTCGGTGATCGTCAATGTTTCGTTCGTCATCTTTTCCTCCAGTGTTGCGATTGGGAAACCAGGGACTCAAAAGGGCGCAAAGCCCGCTCAATGATAGGCTCGCTAAATCGGAAGGTGCCTGGCAGGATAGCCGACACCTGCGTCTCGTAACTGCCGAGAGAACCGATAATTATTGTACCCGGTTTTGACAACCTGTGCAGGGAGATCGCCAGCAATCGCGGAGTTGACAAGTGTCAATAATTCATTAGAATTCCCCTGTTTGCTCCCTCTCTTTCCATAAAGTAAGGTTGCGAGCGACACGCGTTAGTACCGAGGAGGTGGGACTGCCGGTAGATAAGAGTGACGAAGTAGCCTGGGCTGGCACCCCTGCTGTCCATCTATTGTTGTCAGGCAGTACAAAAAACTGACGTTGACCATGAGGAGAAGAAACATGAAACGTCTGAGCTATATCATTTTGTTGACCTTACTGATCGCTCTGTTAGGAGCCTGTGAGGCCGACGAGGCAGCCGAGGTAGATGTTGACGACGTAGACGTCGTCGACGAAGATGTCGAGGTGGAGGAGGGCGAAGAGCTGGTCTGCGAAGACGAAATCGACTGTGTCGTCGTCGAACCGGGCGAGCCGATCCGCATCGCGTCGGCGCTCGTCATCACTGGACCGGATGCGCAGCTGGGTCTCGACTCGCAGTACGGGGTTGAGATTGCCATTATGCAGCACGGCGAAATCGCCGGGCATGAGGTTGTCCTCGTCGCCGAGGACGATCAGTGCAGCGCCGAAGGCGGCCAGGCTGTGGCCCAGAAGATCGCGGCCGATCCGGAAATTGTCGGTGTTATCGGCACCAGCTGCTCTAGCGCGGGTGTGCCCGCGGCGCAGATTCTGGGCGAAGCTGGCTACGTCATGATCTCCCCCTCTAACACGGCGCCTGTGCTGACCGCCCCCGAGACGCGCGCGCCCGGCTACTTCCGGACTGCGCACAACGACACGATTCAGGGTCGCGCTATCGCCACCTACGCCATCGACGAGCTGGGCGTCGGCACCGCCGCCGCCATTCACGACGGCACCCCCTACACCGAAGGCCTTTCCTCCGTCTTCCGCGACGTCTTCCAGGAGTTGGGTGGCGAGATCGTCGCCTTCGAGGCGGAAGCGCCCGACGCGACTGAGCTGACGCCGGTTCTAACGTCTATCGCCGCCGCCGGCCCGCCGGAGTTCCTCTACTACCCGGTCTTCGTCGTGCTCGGTTCCAACATCACCAACCAGGCGCGCCAGATCTCCGAGCTGGAGGGGACCATCCTCGCCGGCGCCGACGGTATCCTTTCCGAGCAGTTCCTGGATGCCGCGGGTGAGGACGCGCTGGGAATGTACCTCTCAGGTCCCGACCTCGGCTTCGAAAACGAGATCTACGACGACTTCCTCGCCATCTACGAGTCGGAATTCGGCACCGAACCGACCGCCGCTTTCCACGCCCACGCCTACGACGCTACGATGATCCTCCTCAACGCGATCGAGGAAGTCGCCATCGTCGGCGATGATGGCACAATGCTCATCCCCCGGGGCGAGCTGCGGGAAGCGATTGCCGCGACCTCAGGCTTCGAAGGGATTACGGGCACCCTGACCTGCGATGAGTTTGGCGACTGCGCCGACCCGCAGATCGCGGTGAACGAGGTCCAGGAAGTGGACGGCGAACCGACGTTCGTACCGATCTGGACGTACGAGCCCTAAATCGTGACCTTTTCCCGAGACCGTTAGTTAACGCAAAAGAGAACAGGTTCTGGATGCATCCGCTCGGATGCATCCGGAGCCTGTTTCCTGTATAGTTACCAGAATACCCAACGAGAAGGTAAGAGGATGCCCCGCACACTGAGAGAGCTCGACTACGTCGATCTGTTCCTGTGGCTCTTCCGAGCCGTCGTTATCGTCATCGTTGTTGCCGGAATTGTGGGGAAGCTCTTTCTTCAGGTAGGCACCAATTACAGCAGCGAGCAGTGGATCAAGTTCTTCGTCGCCGGCCTCTCGCAAGGCAGTCTCTACGCCCTGATCGCCCTCGGCTATACGCTCGTCTATGGCGTTCTCTTCATGATTAACTTCGCCCACGGCGAGTTCTTCATGTCGGGCACCATGACGGCGACGATCTTTGTCGCCATCCCGCTGGCTAGCGCCGGCTTTCTGGAGCGCTTTCCGTTCATGAGTCTGCTGGCGATCATGCTCACCTCGATGCTGATCTCGATTGCCGTGGCCCTGCTGACCGAGCGGGTGGCCTATCGCCCTCTGCGGCGCGCCCCGCGCCTGGTGCCGCTGATCACGGCAATTGGCGCCTCTTTCTTCTGGCAATATTTCTTTGCCGGCCTCTATGGCACGGCGATCGTCCCCTTCCCCACCATCCCGGCTCTGGAAGGGTCGGTGGACATTCTGGGGGTGGACGTTCTCAAAACACGCATCGTCGTCATGGTCTCTTCGGTAATCATGCTCATCGGCCTCTACTGGTTCGTCATGGGCACGAAAACGGGAAAGGCGATTCGCGCCGTCGCCGAAGATAAAGATGTGGCAGCGTTGATGGGCGTCGACGTCGACCGCACGATTGCCATCACCTTTGCCACTGGAGCGGCGATGGCGGGCGCAGCCGGCATTCTTTACGCGCTTCTCTTCTCCCAGACGCAGTTTATCATGGGCTTTATTCCCGGCATCAAAGCCTTTACCGCCGCCGTGCTCGGCGGTATCGGCAGCGTGCCCGGGGCGGCGCTGGGCGGTCTCTTCCTGGGATTGATCGAGGCGCTCGGACCACCGCTGTTCCTCGAAGGATTGGGCATCCCCGCCGCGCACCAGCTCAAGGATGTCATCGCCTTTACCATGCTCGTGCTCGTCCTCATTTTCCGTCCCCAGGGTATCATTGGCGAGCGGCTGGCCGAAAAGAAAGCGTAAGGACAAAGCACAATGACGCAGGAAGATTTCCGGGATATTCTCCGCATCGCCCTTCTGTCCGGCCTCGTCGCCGCCAGCGCCAGCGCCATCGGCATGGTCCGCGCCTTCGACGAGCGTGATCTGATCGTCGGTGTACTCTCGGTCGGTCAGCTGCTGCTCTTCTCCGCTCCCGCCGTTGCCGGCTATGTGGCTGCCGGGGAGCATGAGACGATAGAACGCGCCTCCGCGCTGGTCAGTGGCCTGCTGGCGGGCGTCCTGACCTCGGTGCCGGTGTTGATCCTGATTCTGATAGGCACCGTCTTTCCCAGCATCCGCGACTTCTCGGGCGGCGAATACGGGCTGATCAACGTCACGCCGGCGCTGATCGAGATCCTTACCTTTGAGCAGGGCGTACTGACCGGCTCGCTCCTGCTGGCTGCGGTGATGGGCGCGGTCGGTCTGATCAGCGCCCTGGTCTACATCCTTCCCCGTACTCTGGGGCGCCCGATCATCATGGCCGTGCTGTGGACGCTGTCCCTGACCCTTCTTTCCGAAGTCCTCCAGGAGATTTTACGGTCGATCTTCGGCGTGGCCGGCCTGCGCGCAATCTTTGGGACCGCCGGCATGCGCCCCCTCCCGGCATTGGTGCTCTTCGTAGTGATCGCCCTCGTCTACCTCTGGTGGCAGGGACCTGGAAGAGACCAGCTGCAGGAGCGGCTGCATACGGCCCACCCGCTGCAGCAGCGACGCGTGCGCCTGATCGCCTTTATCGTGCTCTTTGTGCTTGTCCTCCTTGCCCCGCTCATTCTTGGGCGGCGGCTGTCCGACGTCGTCAACAGCGTTGGGCTCTTTGTGCTTATGGGGCTGGGCCTGAATATCGTCGTCGGCTTCGCGGGGCTGCTTGACCTGGGCTATGTCGCCTTTTTTGCCATCGGCGCCTACTCAGTCGGCATCCTCACCTCCGCCGGGCCATTGGGGATCTTCAACCTCTCCTTCTGGGCTGCGCTACCGATTGCCATTCTGGCGGCGACGCTTGCCGGCGTTCTCCTCGGCACGCCCGTCCTGCGGATGCGGGGCGATTACCTGGCGATTGTGACACTCGGCTTCGGCGAGATCATTCGCGTGCTGGCGACATCCGACTTGCTAAAACCGTATATCGGCGGCGGGCAGGGCATTCTGCAGATCCCGCGCCCGTTCGTCGCCGCGCCCGGCGCTGTGGAGCTGCAGATCATTCAGCCGCAGCAATTCTACTACCTCATTCTCGCCGGCATCTTACTCGCCGCTTTTGTCTCCTGGCGCCTGCGCGATGCGCGCCTGGGCCGGCAGTGGATGGCCATGCGCGAGGACGAAGATGTGGCCGAGGCGATGGGGATTCACCTTGTCAAGACGAAGCTACTTGCCTTTGCCATCGGCGCCGCGTTTTCGGGACTGGCTGGCGCTATTCAGGCAGCGCGTATCGGCTCCATCTTCCCCCACAGCTTTTCGCTGCTGATCTCAATTAACGTCCTGAGCCTGATTATCGTCGGCGGCATCGGCAGCCTGCCCGGCGTCCTCGTCGGCGCCCTCTTCCTGGTCGGCCTGCCCGAGCTGCTGCGCGAGTTTGAAAGTTACCGCCTCTTGATGTATGGTGCCCTGCTGATCGCCATGATGGTCGCCAAGCCGGAGGGGTTGTGGCCCTCACCCGTGCGTCGCCGCGAGCTGCACAAGGACGAATATGAGGACGCCTTCCCCAGCGACGTAGCAGAGAATCCATTTACCGACGAACCGATGGCCGAGCAGGTCGTCGAGAGCCCGAATACGGCTACAAAGTAGCCGCCTACCAAAGGAGGCGGCTACCAAAGCAGAAAGAGTTATGCCCGTTCTCGATGCCCGAAATGTGACCAAACGCTTTGGCGGCCTGACCGCCGTCAGTGACTTTTCGTTTGCCGTGCCCGAGGCCTCCATCGTCAGCATCATCGGCCCCAACGGCGCCGGCAAGACGACCTTTTTCAACTGCGTCACCGGCTTTTATGAAATTGACGAAGGGGAGATCTTTTTTGACGGCGTGCCTGTAATCGGTCGCTCGCCCGACCAGATCGCCCATTTGGGCATATCGCGCACCTACCAGAATATTCGCCTCTTTCCCGAGATGACGGCAGTAGAAAATATCCTCGTCGGCATGGAGCCGCGCCTTTCGTCGGGCTGGATCGCCTCCGTATTCCGTACGGCGCGCGTGCGCGAGGAAGAGGAGCGGGCGCTGGAAGAAGCTGCCGAGCTGCTGCGCTTCGTCGGCCTCGTCGACAAGGGCAATAACCTGGCGCGCAACCTACCCTACGGCGACCAGCGTCGGCTGGAGATCGGCCGCGCGCTGGCCAGCAAGCCAAAGCTACTGCTGCTCGACGAACCGACGGCGGGAATGAATCCGCGCGAGACGGCTGAGACGACGGCGTTCATTCGCGTCCTGCGTGATGAACTGGGAATTGCGATCCTGATGATCGAACATGACATGCGCGTCGTGATGAACATCTCAGAGCGGGTCACCGTGCTCGACTACGGGCAGAAAATTGCCGAGGGCACGCCTGTGGAAGTGCAAAACAATCCACGTGTAATCGAAGCTTATCTCGGGCGCGGCGCTGCGGCTCAGACCGGGATGGAGACCGTAGCCGAGTAAAGAGACAATGGCGCTTCTTGAAGTAGAAAATCTGCACACCTACTACGGAAACATTCATGCCCTGAAGGGGATTTCGCTGCAAGTGAACGAGGGGGAGGTCGTCAGCCTCATCGGCGCGAACGGCGCGGGCAAGACGACCACACTGCGCACCATCGCCCGTCTGATCGATCCGCGCGAGGGAGATATGCGCTTTGAGGGCCGGAGCCTTGTCGACTATAAGGCGCACGAAATGGTCCGGAGCGGAATGGCCATGGTGCCAGAGGGGCGCGGCGTCTTTGCCCGTCTGACCGTCGCCGAGAATCTGGACATGGGCGCGTATCATCGTAATGATCGGGCGGCGATTAAACGGGATCTCAAACACGTCTTCAGCCTCTTTCCCCGTCTGGAGGAGCGGCGGACCCAGGTTGCCGGCACGCTCAGCGGCGGCGAGCAGCAGATGCTGGCGATGGGCCGTGCGCTCATGTCACGCCCGCGCCTGCTCTTAATGGATGAGCCGTCGATGGGACTGGCGCCGATTCTCGTGGAGACGATCTTCGACATTATTCGTGAGATCAACCGCGAAGGAACGACAATTCTCCTCGTCGAGCAGAACGCGCACATGGCGCTGAACGTTGCCGATCGCGGCTACGTACTGCAGACGGGCTCCATCGTGCTGCAGGACACGGCGAAAAAACTGCAGCAAGATCCGACGGTCCAGAAGGCATACCTCGGCATCGACTGAACCTCGCCCTCTACCGGCAGAGCGCCTCTCTCTCATGGAACTGCTTGTTCTTAGCGCCGACGATGTTACCCGCGCGCTGCCCATGGCAGACGCCATCGAAGGCATGAAGCGCGCCTTTGCCAGCCTCTCCGCCGATCGCGCTACCCTGCCCCTGCGCACCCAGATCTCCGTCCCGGGTGGGACGGCGCCTGATGGCGGCGGCGTTAGCATCTTTATGCCCGCGTTCCTCGAGGAGAGTGAGGATCTGGCGGTGAAGGTCGTCTCCGTGTTCCCGGACAATTCCCGCCACGGCCTGCCGACGATCCACGGGCTGGTACTGGTTTTGGACGCCGCCAACGGGCGCCCCCTGGCCCTGCTGGAGGGCGGGACGTTGACGGCAATCCGCACCGGCGCCGGTTCGGGCGCAGCCACCGATCTGCTGGCACGGCCAGAATCATCTGTCGTGGCGATCATCGGCAGCGGCACCCAGGCGCGCACCCAGCTCGAAGCGATCTGCACGGTACGTCCGATTCGCAGCGTGCGCGTCTACAGCCCCAACCAGGAGCACGCACGCGCCTTTGCCGCCGAGATGCTGGGGCGCGGGCCGATTCCCAATACCATCGTCGTCACCGAGGATGTGGAGACGGCGATAGATGGGGCAGATATCATCTGTACGGCGACGACCTCGTCGGAGCCGGTCTTCCCCGGCTCGCTTCTTGCGCGTGGCGCCCACGTCAATGCCGTCGGCTCTTTCCGCACCGACATGCAGGAGGTGGACGTGGAAACGGTACGCCGGGCGCTGGTGGTGGTCGACTCCTACGAGGCCGCGCTCGCGGAGGCCGGCGACCTCGTCGTGCCACTAGAGGCCGGGGAGATCGACGAAAGCCACATTCACGGCGAGGTGGGAGAGATCGTCAACGGCCAAAAGGAAGGGCGGCGAGACGACAAGCAGATCACTTACTTTAAATCGGTCGGCATTGCCGTTCAGGATGCGGCGGCGGCGGGCATCGCTCTGACCAACGCCCGCGAGCAGGGGCTGGGAACGGTAGTCTCTCTCTAGGCAGCTGAGCGGGCGCGCTTCCGCTCTGGTAACATGAGAACGTTTTAACCGCCCTCGGCGCCAGCTTGTACCCCCCTGCGCCGCTTGCTATACTCAGCCCCGGTCTCGTTCCGCCCCGGCGCCTGATTGCGGCGGGTACGGGCCTGACTGTTGGAGCGTCCCTTCACGATCATGAGCAAACAGTACTTGGACCCTATGCGTCGCTACCTACTCCCCCTCATTACTATCATCACGTTCTTTCTCCTGTTGTCTGGCTGCCAGACCGAAGCGCCAGCAGAGCGTGTGACGCCGCTACCCCCAACCCCAACCACCGAAGCAGTGCCTACACAGGCGGCGTCGCTCCCCTCCCCCGAGCAGTTTGTAACAATTGCCACCGACGCCCCCTTTCCGCCCTTCGCCACTTTTGACGACTTCGGCAATGTGATCGGCTTCGATGCGGAGTTGGTCGAGATGATCATGGGCCGTCTGGGGCGTGACTACGAATTTATCGTCACCAACTACGACGGCATGCTGAATAGCGTTGCCAGCGGCGAATTCGACATGGCGGTCTCCGCGCTGACCCGGGCGGAACCGGTCCCTGGGGTCGCGTATAGTATCCCCTATCTGGAGGTGGGTCAGGTGCTGATCGTTCTCGCCAATGAGCAGGAGATCGTCGACCACCAGAGCGTGCCGGCGAATGCCCTGCTCGGCGTTCTGGCCGATTCCCTTGCCGGGCAGCGGGCGGCGGTAGAGACAATGGGCGTGCCCGAAGAAAATATTGTCCTCTTTGAAACGATCGGACAGGCGCTGCTGGCGCTGCGCGATGGTGAGGTGGACGGGCTGATCCTCGATCACGAAGACGCTGACTATTACACTCAGACCTATTACGAACAGCTGAAGCGCGTCGAGGGGCCAGGCCGGGAAGGGTGGATCACCCATCACAGCTACGTGATCGGCGTCGACGAAAACCAGCCTGAGCTGCTGCAGGGGATCAACCGCGCCATCGCCGAGGCGCGGTCAGATGGCACCATCGCACGTATTACGCGTGACTGGTTGGTTTCGGTGGAGTCGGTCGATATGGGCGAATCGCTCATCGGAACGCCGGCTGATACCGTCGTGGTCGGGGTTGTAGGGACGCTAGAGAGCGTTGATCCCGCCGCCGCCCCTGATATGATCGGCTGGGAAGTGAAGCGCAACACGATGAGCGGGCTATACACTTTTGACGGCGAAGACGTCCTCGTGCCGGCGCTGGCGAGTGGCCCACCGCAAATCTCGGAGGACCACCTGGTCTACACGTTCACGCTGCGCTCAAACCTCAGCTTTCCCGACGGCAACCCCCTTACCGCCAACGACGTCAAGTGGTCGATCAACCGCGCCGCACTCCTCGGCAACTGGCACGTCAACGCATTTCTGGAAGACAGCAACGGCGACCGGATTGCCGACGCCGACGCCGTCGAAGTCGTCGGCCCCCTCACCATCCGCATTAGCCTCCAGGAGCCAGCATCGTACTTCCTGAATCTCCTGGCGACGCCGCCTTACGCCATCATCAGCGAGCAGTGCTACGCGACCAATTCTGATCCGGCGCGCACCTGCAACGGTATCGGCCCATATGAGATCGTTGAGTGGCAGGTGAACGATTCGCTGCAGCTTCAGGCGAACCCCGAATGGCCGGGCCCGGGTGAGGTAGCCGCCGACAGCATCCGGCTGCGCTTTTACCCCGATACAGAGAGGCTACAGACGGCGGTCGGGGTCGGTGCCGTCGACGTCGCGTGGCACGGGGTGCCAGACGAGATGCTGGACACGCTCGGCCAAGCAACCGGGATGACGGTCAGAAACGGGCCGCATACCTTTAAGAGCTATCTCGTCTTCCGCCACGACGCCCAACCATGGATGCAGGATGCCGCGCGGCAGGCAGTCGCCTATGCGGTCGATCGCGAGGCGCTGGCGGCGCTCTTTGGCGGCCGCCGTGCCCCCCTGTACAGCCCCCTTCCCGACAGCGCCGAGGCCCATATCCCTGTCGAACCGAGCCGCAACCTGACGAGAGCCCAGGAGCTGCTGCGCCTGGCTGGCTACGGCTCCGCGCGCAAGCTCGTCGTCCCCCTCTGGTTCCTTAACGACGGGCGTTACACGCCGCTTGAAGAAGCGTATGCCGAGGAGCTGAAACGACAGCTAGAGGAGACGGGGCTGATCGAGGTGCAGTTGAATGGCGCCCCCTGGCAGTCGTTCAGCGTCCAGATGTCGGGCTGCGAATATCCGACCTTCCTGCTCGGCTGGCCGCCGGTCGGGTGGCCTACCCGCTACCCGGCGGGCATGGGCTGGCTGGAATACTTTGTCACGAACACCGACTCGCTCTGCTCGAACTACCAGAGCCCGGCGATGGACGCCCTGGTCGAAGAGCTGCGCAACGCCGATCCGCTGGATCGGGAGCAGCAGATAGCGCTCTACGCGCAGATGCAGGAGCTGTGGGCGCAGGAGTATCCGACGCTGGATCTGACCCAGAGCGGACCGCGGCTACTGGCGTCTCGCGCGATCGGGGAGCTTCAGTTTGACCGCATGGGTCTCTTAGACTACGGCTCCCTGATGAAAGAGATGGCAACCCCCGCACCTACGCCTGAACCGACGCCCCTACCCTAAGCCGGTCTGGCCCTCGCCCCGCGCTGCCATCAGCCTTCGGTGCGGCCTGCTTCCAGCTCGGCAGCCTTTTCCCGTCGCCGCGCTGCCGGCCCCACTACACGCTCGTTCCCCGCAAGGATACGGCGGATGTTGGGCCGTAGCGCCCAGGTCACCACGAGTGCTGTGAGGATGCCGCCCACGATGTAGGCGGGGGAGCTGATAATTCCCAAGAAGTAGAGGATGGCGAAGACCACGGGGATCATGGCGGCCATGGCGAGGCTGGCCAGCGACGCCATCCCCGTTGCGAGAATGACGCCCAGCACGACGACGCCGCCGACGAGGAACATCGGCCACCAGACTGCGGTTGACCAGCCGACATTGGGCCCTGTACCGGCCCCGCCGCCCCATCCGAGGAAGATCGACCAATTGTGGCCGACGATTGTCATCACGCCGATGGCAATCTCCGCCCACGGGAGCCAGTCCGGCGGTAGCACCGACCCAAACAGCGCGCGCGCGATCCAGATGGCGGCGGCACCCTTCAACACGTCGCCAATCGCGGTCAGCCCGCCGACGACAGGGCCGGCAGCGCGCATCGCATTTGTCCCTCCGGTGCGCCCACTCTTTACCTGCCGGAGGTCGACGCCTCGGGTCAGTTTGACAAATATCCAGCCGAAAGGGATGGCGCCAAACAGGTAGCCGAGCAGCGCCCCTCCCAGAAGGTAAAGTACATTCGTCATCAAGGTCTATCTCCCTCAGTCGATTCCAGTTCCGCGTTGACCGCTAACCGACTCTTGCTGCACACCGGATGGCGCCAACGTCTACAACCCGGATTCTACCTTCAAGTTACACAATCTCCACCAGCACCTCTTGCACGCCCTGCGCGTCGATGGCAAAGGCCCGCAGCACCGGCTGCGCCGGAGCGGCTAGCGACACCACCAGGTGCCGGACACCAGGGTAGCGGGCGCCGGCAACGTCGGCAGGGGATGGATAGGCCGGGCCATGGGGGTGCGAATGGTAGATCGCCAGCAGCTCCTGGCCCGCCGCTTCCAGCGCGTACATTATCCGTATCTGCGCGGCGGGCGCCATCTCGTACCCGTGCGGGCTGTGCAGCCGGTTCTCGACGGGGTGGACGGCGCAGACACGCCCGTCCCGACCGGCAAGGAGCCCGCAGCCCTCAAGCGGGTAGACAGCGCGGAGGTGGGCCAGGATATCCCGCAGGTGCCCCCGCGCCAGCCGCAGGGGCGCTCTCTCCTCCGTCGAGGCTACGGACCCTCCGGCGCGCGCACCTGTTGGCGGCAGCGTCGGAGGGTCACTCGCAGAGTCAGATTGACGATGCTCAGGCAGACTGGATCCCGCCTTCGGTAAGGGCACGCACGTCCAGCAGCCGGTCGGCCTCTTCCTGCGTCAGATATCCTTTCTCCACCACGACCTCGCGCACGGTGCGGTTGGTGCGCATCGCCTCCTTCGCCACCTCTGCGCCTTTGGCATAGCCGATGACCGGATTAAGGGCGGTGACGAGGATGGCGTTCTTTGCCAGCCACCCTTCGGCACGTTCGCGATTGGCCTCGATGCCCACAACCAGCCGCTCCGTAAAGGCGTGTACCGAGTTGATGGTGACATCCATCGCCTGAAAGAGATTGTAGCCCATGATCGGCATCATCACGTTCAGCTCCAGCTGCCCGGCCTGTCCGGCGAGCATCACCGTCAGGTCGTTGCCCAGAACGTGGAACATCGCCTGATTGAGCATTTCGGCCATGACAGGATTGACCTTGCCAGGCATGATCGACGAGCCGGGCTGCACAGCCGGCAACTGGATTTCGGCCAGTCCGGTACTGGGGCCAGAAGAGAGCAGACGGATATCGTTGGCGATGCGAGTCAGATCCTGGGCCAGCGTGCGCAGCGCGCCGCTGAAGTACACAGGATCGGACATGCTCTGCATCGACTCGAAAAGGTCGTCGGACTGGTAGAGTTCAAGGCCGGTGAGGCGGCTGAGCGTATTCACCATCCGCTCGTGGTATTCGGGATGAGCATTGAGGCCGGTTCCCGTCGCCGTGCCCCCGATGCCCAGCCGCCGCAACCCGTCCGCGGCCTGTGCGATTTTGTCTCGATCGCGCTCGACGGCGCGCGCGTAGGCGCCGAATTCCTGGCCCAAGCGGACCGGCACCGCGTCCTGCAGGTGAGTGCGGCCGCTCTTGACGACGTCGTCGAAAGCCTCAGCCTTCTCCTGAAATGCCTCCGCCAGCGCGTCCAGAACGTTCAGTAGCTCGTCGAGACGCCACAGAATGCCGAGGCGGATGGCGGTGGGAATTGTATCGTTGGTTGACTGGGCCATATTGACGTGATCGTTGGGGTGCACGGGCTTTTTCTCGGCGTCTAGCCCAAAACCGAGAATTTCGTTGGCCCGGTTGGCAATCACCTCGTTGATGTTCATATTGTGGCTGGTGCCTGCACCGGCCTGCACCGGATCGACCACAAACTGCTCGCTAAGCTGCCCCTCGATCACCTCGTCCGCGGCCTGCATGATCGCCTCGGCGATCGTCTCCCCGCCAATCGTCTCGCCCTCGATCTGGCGCTCCTCGAAGAGGCCGAGCTCATTGTTCACTTCGGCTGCCGCTCGCTTGATCATCGCCATCGACCAGACGAAGGCAGGATAGGGTTTGAGACCGGTGATGGGAAAGTTTTCGATGGCGCGCTGTGTCTGCGCACCCCAGTAAGCATTCTCGGGGACGCGTACTTCGCCCAGAGAATCCTTTTCAACCCGATAGCCATTGGGATCGGCCATGGTGGCACTACTCCTTTACTAAATCTTTCTGGATGGGTGCAAAGGCCGCCCGGAGGAAACAGACGGCAAGCTGTTGACAGAAAAAAGCCGAATCGGCTGGTAGGGCGCTCTGGAAGCCCTGCCAGCCAATTCGGCCTTAAGCGATCGCAGAGGACCGCGCGATGCCATACCTGCCGGCGTCAGTGCAGACAGTGCACGGCATTTCTCGTCAAATTACTGCATGTCGAGAGCGTCGTAGCCCGGGCCAGCAACGAAAAAGTCGTAGTTGGGCAAAATGTCCTCGGTGAGATCCAGCGATTCACCGCCCTCGAGCTGCTTGGCATTTAGCAGTTTCACCGGATGCCCGTCGACCTCACCCTCATAGGGCTGGCCGTCCGGAAGCAGCTCCTTCGTATTTGCAATCCATTGCCCAGGTCGCGCCTCGTAGTCAAAGGGAACTTCCTCTTCGGGGAAGATCGCCTCGTAGGGACATTCGGGAATACAGGCACCACAGTCGATGCAGGTGTCAGGATCGATGTACAGCCAGGGCCACTCCTCTTCGGGGAAGCCCAGTACCATGCACTCAACCGGACAGACATCGACACAAGCCGTGTCGCGCAAGCACAGTCTGGTAACGATATGGGTCATAGGAAATCTCCTTCCTAAATGGACTCATCAGCGCCAGATAGACGCGTTCTCCACGTCTATCGGCGCTGATTATAGCTCAATTCAGGCAGCCTGCTAATGGAAGCCGGTGGGTTAGAACTACCAGACCACCTCTGGTTGCCGCCTGCTACTGACCGCCGGCGTTCTTGTAATTATCGGCGACCTGATCCCAATTGACCACGTTCCACCACGCGTCGACGTAATCGCCGCGACGGTTCTGGTACTTGAGATAGTAGGCGTGCTCCCAGACATCGAGGCCCAGGATGGGCGTGTCGCCCTGCATGAGGGGACTATTCTGGTTGGGCGTATTGTAGACGTCGAGGCCGCCGTCCTCGGTTACGACGAGCCAACCCCAACCGGAGCCGAAACGACCGCTGGCCGCCTCGCTAAACTTCTCTTTGAACGCCTCAAAGCTGCCGAACTTCTGGTTAATCGCGCTGGCGAGCTCGCCAGAGGGTTGCCCGCCGCCGTCGGGACTCATCACCTTCCAGAACAGGCTGTGATTGTGATAGCCGCCGCCGTTATTGCGCACGGCAGTGATAATCTCTTCCGGCAACTGGTCGATGTTGCTCAGAATCTCTTCGATGCTCCTGTTTTGCCACTCGCCGTGGCCCTCCAGGGCGCTATTCAGCTTGCGGGTATATCCGGCGTGATGTTTGTCGTGGTGGATGCTCATTGTGCGGGCATCGATATGGGGCTCCAGGGCATCTTCGGCATACGGGAGGGGGGGCAGTTCGAAAGCCATAGGGATACACTCCTTTATGTAGGTATGGGGTTACGTTACACTGGTCGCAGTATTGAAAACGTTTTGCAAGGCGATTGCAGTGGCAATTTCGTGCAATCGGTTTGTGGGTAAGGCAAGTCCATTCTAGCCAGAGAAAAAATCTTTGTCAAACCAACGACGGCCTCCCGTCCATCGTGCTCGTGCTCCCCTCCCGCCGGCGCTCGTCCTCTTCGTCGGCGTGCTGGCTACCTCCACGAGCGCCATTCTGATCCGGCTCGCGCAGGCTGAGGCGCCCTCGCTGGTTATCGCCGCCGCCCGCCTCGCCTTCTCTACGGCCCTCCTGGCGCCCTGGGCCGTCGCCCGCCGGCAGCAGGAGTTGATCGCGCTCCCAGCCACGGCGTGGGCGCTGGCCCTGCTTTCTGGCTTCATGCTCGGCCTCCACTTCGCCGCCTACATCGCCTCTCTCAATTACACGTCGATTGCGGCGGCGACCGTTCTTGCCACGAGCACGCCGATCTGGGTCGGGCTGGCGGCACCGCTCGTGCTCCACGAGCCACTCACCCCACCTCTGCGCGCCGGTATTGTGCTGGCAATTGTCGGCAGCGTGCTGATCGGCTTCAGCGATACCACCGGCGGCAGCCAGCCGCTGCTGGGCAACAGCCTGGCGCTGAGCAGCGCCTTCACAGGCGCCGTCTACTTCCTCATCGGGCGGCGGCTGCGCGCCCGTCTCTCCCTGCTCAGCTACACGACGGTCGTCTACGGAATGGCGGCACTCACCCTGCTGGCATTAACCGGTCTGAGCGGGCTTAGCTTTATAGGCTACAGCGCCGCCACCTACCTTCTCTTTCTCCTGATGGCGTTGGTCCCCCAGCTTCTCGGGCACTCTTCCTACAACTACGCGCTCGGCTTTCTGCCTGCCGCCTACGTCTCTGTCGCCATCGTGAGCGAGCCAATCGGCGCCAGCATCCTCGCGGTGCTCATCTTCGGCGAGGTGCCCGGGCTGCTAACTGTGGTGGGTGGTGCGCTGATTCTCGCCGGCATCCTCTTTGCCAGCCGTCGCCGCTCCCTCTAACCCCTTTCCCGCGAGGCGCAGGGATAAAAAGGGCGGTTTCCCAGGTGCACTTACAGAAGATATACAGAGAGCCAACAAATTTCTTACAGTCTCGCTGTAAAGTAAAAAGAGGAAAGAGGTATTTGATCGACTACCGTGTTCGCTGATTGGAGCACAGCATAGGGAAGAGACGTATGAGTCGAGTGGTTGGCATTGACCTGGGAACCAGCAACTGTGTCATTGCCGTCATGGAAGAGGGTGAGCCTACGGTCATCACGACGGCCGAAGGGCGACGGATTCCATCGATCGTCGCTTTCAACAAGACGGGGGAGCGACTTGTCGGGCAGGCGGCCAAACAGCAGGCAACACTCAATGCTGAGAACACCATTTTTTCCGTCAAACGTTTTCTCGGGCAGCGTGAAGCCGATCCCCATATTCCACCGGCACGACTGCGCCGGTCCTCTCCGCTAAAGCAAGATGAACATGGTGAACTCCGCTTTCACGCCCCCTACGCCGACCACGCTTACTCCCCTCAAGAAGTCGCCGCCATCCTTTTGAACCATTTGAAGAAGGAAGCAGAGTCCTATCTGGGCGAACCAGTCTCTGAGGCAGTGATCACTGTGCCCGCCTACTTCGACGAACGCCGCCGCGAAGCAGTCCGCGACGCCGGCATTGCCGCTGGGCTCCGCGTGCGGCAGATCATCAACGAGCCGACGGCCGCGGCCCTGGCCTATAGCGTTAAACGGGGGGCGCAACGAAAGGAAGATGAGACAGTCCTCGTCTTCGACCTGGGCGGCGGCACATTCGACGTCTCAGTGCTTAAACTCAGCGATGGCCTGGTCGAGGTCGTTGCCACCCACGGAGACGTTAACCTGGGTGGAGAGGATTGGGACAGCGTCGTTGTCGACTGGATTACCGCCCAGTATCTGCGCCGCCACGGTATCGACCTCAGCAAGAGTCGCCAGGCTCTACAGCGCATTCACCAGGCGGCAGAAGAAGCGAAGATCGTCCTGTCTGAACGAGAGGAGACGGAGATCGACCTCCCTTTCATCATCGCCGACGGCAATGGCCCGCGCCATCTACACCTGACGCTGACCCGCGAAACTCTGGAGAAGCTGACGGCGCCTCTGCGGGAGCGCCTCGTCGAACCGGTCCGGCAGGTCATGCGCGATGCGCACCTGCACCCGGGAGAGATGGACGCCGTCATTCTGGTCGGCGGCGGAACACGAATGCTCTGCGTGCAGGAGCTGGTGCAGGATTTGACCGGCAGCGCACCAACTACGGTCGTGAACCCTGAGGAAGTAGTCGCTCACGGCGCTGCGGTGCAGGCCGGCGTGCTTGCGGGCGAGGTAGAGGCGGTTCAGCTCCGCGATGTGACGCCGCTGAGCCTGGGGGTGGAGACGATGGGGGGCATGATGGCCGTCATTATCCCCCGCAACACGCCCATACCGGCATTTCGCACGGAGATCTTCAGTACGGCGGAAGATAACCAGAGCGTCGTCAACATCCACGTCTTGCAGGGAGAGCGCCCGATGGTAGCGGACAACAAGACGCTCGGCGTCTTTCGGCTGGAAGGGCTGCCACCGGCGCCCCGCGGCATGCTGCAGATCGAAGTAACATTCGAGATCGATGCCAACGGCATTCTCCACGTCAGCGCCCTTGACCGCGCCACCGGCACCTGCCAGGCAGTCACCCTCTCACGGTGCACCCGGTTGGCCGATCAGGAGGTGGAGAAGGTCGTCGAAGAGGCCGCAGCGTGCGCCAACGAGGATGAGGCGCGCCGCGAACTGCTGGAGGCGCGTACTGTTGGCGAGCAGGTACTTTACCAGACTGAGCGGGTGATGGAGCTCTACCGTCTTTCGGAGGTCGACTGCAGCCATGACGAAGTAGCCGAGCGGCTCGCCGCCCTCAAGGAGGCGCTGCCGGGCGACGATGCAAATCAGATACGTGAGTTGACTGCCGCAGTACGGCAGGCGACGATGGGTTGGTGCCGGAGCATCAAGCAGGACACCTACCAGAAGGACAAGTGGGGGCGTAGACGGCAACACGCGCGCCCCCGCAGCGAGTCACGGCAGAACGAGTAGTTCCACAGCGCCGGCGCCGCACGAGCCTCTGGGCTCCAGGCCCGCGCTTTCTGCTCTTATTCCGACGGTCTGGTCGCCGGTAGCGGTCGCCGTTTTGGGGAGCGTGGGGAGTCGCGCTATAATGATCCTTCATGGCATCTGTGGGCATCAACGCGCATCTCCTCGCAGGCGCGGGAGGATATCGGCGGGCGGGCATTCACCACTACATCGCCGGTATTCTGCAGCACATGCCGCCGGTAAACGAGCCGCCTCTCGAGTACACCGTCTTCACGCGTCATGCCCCCTCCTGGCGCCGGCCGGATATGCACTTCGTCACGTCGCCCTGGCCTACCGAGCGTCGCATGGTCCGCATCCTCTGGGAGCAGCTGGCGTGGCCGCTGAACGCCGTGCGGCGGGAGCTCGATCTGCTGCACAGTATGGCCTTTGTGACCCCACTGTGGCAGCCGTGCCCCGCGGTCGTCACCGTCTACGATCTCAGCTTTCTTCACTACCCGGAGCAGTATCCGCCGCTCCAGCGCCTATACCTGAAGACGCAGACGCGCCGCGCCGCGGCACACGCGCGGCGCCTCATCGCCATCTCCACCTCCGCTCGTGACGACATCGTGCGCCTCTTTGGCGTCCCCGCCGCACGGATCGACGTGGCGCCGCCCGGCGTCGATCCCGCGTTCCAACCTTATCCTGAAGCAGAGATAGCCGCCTTCCGCCGCCGCCACGATTTGCCCGAGCGTTTCATCCTCCACGTGGGGACGCTACAGCCGCGAAAGAACATCCCCACGCTGCTTGAGGCGCTGGCCCGACTCCGCCGACCGGAGGTTCCGCTGATCCTTGTCGGCGGCAAGGGCTGGATGTATGATCAGATCTTTACGCGGATCGAAGCGCTGGGGTTAGAGGAAGAGGTGCGCTTCGCCGGCTACGTCGCCGATGAGACGTTGCCTCTCTGGTACAATGCTGCTTCCCTCTTCGTCTTTCCTTCTCTCTACGAAGGCTTTGGCATGCCCGTCGTCGAAGCGATGGCCTGCGGGACGCCGGTTGTGGCGGCCGACAGTTCGTCCATTCCCGAAGCAGCGGGCGATGCCGCGCTTCTTTTCGCGCCGAACGACCTCGAACAGCTTGTGAGCCAGATGTTAGCGGTTCTAGACAACGAATCGCAGGCCGCTACAATGCGCGAACGAGGGTTGGCCCAGGCAAAGCGCTTCTCCTGGGCCCGTTCCGGCCAGATCACGGCATTGAGCTACCGGCAGGCCCTCGCCAAGTAAGGACGTATGAGCAGACGTACCGTCCGTAACTGGACGATCATCACCGATATAGTTCTCATCAATCTGGCATTCGCCTTTGCCTATTTGGTGCGCTACCGCTTCGAATGGCTGTTCGAAGCGACCTTCTACGATCCATACCGCGACTATATCGGGCAGCAACTTTTGTTGACCTTGCTCATGATCGCCATCTTCTACCAGAACAAGGTCTGGCGACGGCGGCGGGGCGAGTTCATCATCGAGGAAGTATCGCGGGTCGGCTATGCAACGGCGACCGGTATCGCGTTGATGATGGCGATTACCTTCTTCTTCCGCCCGCTTGCCTTCTCGCGCCTGCTGCTTGTCTGGGCGCTGCTGTTTATTGTCCTCTTCATCGGCGCGGCGCGCGTACTGCGGCGGATCATCCTCCGCATGCGCTATGGGCGTGGGCAGAGCGTCGATAGGGCGATCATCATCGGCTGTGGCGAAGCGGGCCGCGGCGTAATGCGCACCCTCCTGGCGCGTCCCGACCTCGGCTATCAGGCAATCGGCTACATGGACGACGGCACCGAAGAGAACAACATCGGCCTGGGCCGCATTCCCCGTCTCGGCACTTTCAACGATCTGCCGGATCTTCTCCAGAGCAGGCCGACGCTCCATACCGTCTTCATCGCATTACCGGGGCAGATGCATAGCGAAATCCTTAATCTGGTCCGTCTCTGCCAGCAATTTGACGTCGAGGCCCAGGTCATTCCCGACCTGTTTCAGATGAGCCTGCACTACGTCGAGTTCAGCAATATGGCCGGCATTCCGCTCTTCAGCGTGCGCGACGTGGGGATGACGCCGCTGGAAGAGATGCTCAAGCGGGCGCTCGACCTCACGATCATCGCTCTCGCAGCGCTACCCTCGCTGGCAGTGGGGGCCATGATTGCAGTAGCCATTAAGCTGGAGTCGCCCGGCCCCATCTTCTACCGCGCCAGCCGTATCGGGCAGGATGGGCGGCCGTTTAAGATGATCAAATTCCGCTCGATGGTCGCCGACGCCGAGCGCTACAAGGCGGCTCTACTGGGCATGAACGAGGCATCGGGCCCGATTTTCAAAATCAGGGATGATCCACGCATGACCCGCGTCGGCCGTCTGATCCGCCAGCTGAGCCTCGACGAACTACCCCAACTGTGGAATGTCCTGCGGGGCGAGATGAGTCTGGTCGGGCCGCGACCGCCGCTGCCGGAAGAGGTCGACCAGTATCAGTCATGGCACCGGCGGCGGCTGGAGGTAAAGGGGGGGCTCACCGGTCTATGGCAGGTCAGCGGTCGCTCCGATCTGACCTTTGACGAGCAGTGCCTGCTCGACATCTACTACATCGAGAACTGGTCCGTGGCCATGGATCTACGACTGATCCTGCAGACCCTTCCCCACCTGGTCCACAGCAAAGGGGCCTACTGAGTTGCCGGCAGACGTCAGGCCTCATCATCGGGCAAGGCCGGTTGATCCAGGCGCACCAGGTCGCCGTGGACGTCGATAATTGCTCGGAAGCCCACCATGCCCATCATATCCCGCGCCTGCTGGGGCAGCCCCTGCTCCAGAATCTGATCGGCACTCACGTTACGCATCTGGGCATCCAAGGCGGCTTTCGTGAAAAGATCGTCCCGCCCCATCATCCGTAACACCTGCTCTACAGCCACATCTTTGTTAGCCTGAAGCTGATCGATGAAGAACTGTAGTATCTGGCGATCGACGCGCTCCGCCGCCACGTGACGCAGGAAGCCGTCGTCGTCGATCACGTAGTGCACCTCATCGCCCACCAGTGACGTCGCCACCGCGTTTTCATTCTCATCGTAGACCAGACCTGCAAAAAGCGCTTCTCGTGCCACGTTGTCGTACCCTTACACTACACTTTCATCCATGAGAGGAAGCCGCTCCGGAGGCGCTTCTCTCTGCTGAACTATGACTTCCTACCATACACGCTCATCATAAAAAGTACCTAAAAACGGGAAGTGCACGTGGAGAGCGCTCGCCCACTGTGATAAAATGGGAATCTGCACCTGAGCGCCGCTCCGGCACTCTCTGTCCTCGTGAGGAGTAAGATGCCCAATTTTGAACTTGTGTCTGATTTTCAACCGACAGGCGACCAGCCAACGGCAATCGTCGAGCTGGTTGACGGCGTGGAGAGCGGACAGCGCTTTCAGACGCTGCTGGGCGCCACCGGCACCGGAAAGACCTACACTGCCGCCAAGGTAATTGAAGCGACGGGCAAGCCGACGCTGGTGATCGCGCACAACAAAACACTAGCAGCACAACTCTACAGCGAGTTTAAAGAGTTTTTCCCCAACAACGCCGTCTCCTACTTCGTCAGCTACTACGACTACTACCAGCCCGAAGCGTACGTGCCGCGGCACGACCTCTACATAGAGAAAGAGACGCAGATCAACGACGAAATCGACCGCCTGCGCCTGCAGGCGACGTCCAATCTGATGAGCCGCGATGACGTGATCATCGTCGCCTCCGTATCCTGTATCTACGGTCTCGGTAACCCCGCCGATTGGGGCAAGGTTAGCGTGCGGCTGGAACGAGGCCACCTCTACCGGCGCGACAACGTGCTACGCCACCTGGTGGAGATTCAGTATGATCGTAACGACCTGGAGCTGCGGCGCGGTGTCTTCCGCGTGCGCGGCGATGTGCTGCAGGTGATGCCCGCCTACGCAGAAACGGCATACATGGTCGAGTTCTGGGGCGACGAGGTCGAGCGAATCACCGAAATCAACCCCCTGACGGGCGAGGTGCTTGCCGAACACGTGGGGATAGAGATCTTCCCTGCCAAGCAGTTTATTACCGACGAAGCGAAGCTCGCCCAGGCGATCAACGACATCGAGTCGGAGCTTACGGAGCGGCTGGCTTACTTCAAAAGCAAGAAGATGTACCTCGAGGCGCAGCGGCTGGAACAGCGCACGCTATACGATCTGGAGATGTTGCGCGAGCTGGGGCACACGACCGGCATCGAGAACTACAGCCGCCATCTGGATCAGCGCGCGCCAGGCGAGCCGCCGTGGACGCTGCTAGATTACTTTCCCCGCGACTACCTGTTGATCATCGACGAGAGCCACATGACCATTCCCCAGATACGGGGCATGTGGGCCGGCGACCAGAGCCGCAAGCAGACGCTCGTCGACTATGGCTTCCGGTTGCCCAGCGCAAAGGACAACCGCCCGCTCGACTTCGACGAATTCCTGCAGCGCGTGAATCAGGTCATCTTTACCAGCGCTACACCCGGCCCCTTCGAAGACGAACATTCAGAACAGGTGGTGCAACAGGTAATCCGCCCGACCGGAGTCGTCGACCCGGAGGTGGAGGTCCGGCCCGTGCATGGGCAGGTGGACGATCTTCTGAGTGAGATCCGGCAGCGCACCGAGAGAGGGCAGCGCGTGCTGGTGACCACGCTCACGAAGCGCATGGCGGAGGATTTGAGCGACTACCTGCTGGAGATGGGCGTCAAGGTCCACTACCTGCACTCCGAAGTGCACACGCTGGAACGAACGGAGATTCTGCGCGACCTGCGTACCGGTGTCTTCGACGTCGTCGTCGGCATCAACCTGCTGCGTGAGGGACTTGACCTGCCAGAGGTTTCCCTGGTGGCCATTCTGGACGCCGACAAGGAAGGTTTTCTCCGTTCGGAGACGGCGCTCGTCCAGACCATCGGTCGCGCCGCCCGTCATGTCGAGGGGCGGGTTATCATGTATGCGGATACAATGACTAACTCAATGCAGCGGGCGATCGACGAGACCGCGCGCCGCCGCGAGATTCAGAGGGCGTACAACGAGGAACACGGCATTGAGCCGCGAAGCATCGTGAAATCGGTGCGCGACCTGACCGATGAGATCGTCGAGCACCACGAGAAGGAGCGCGAACTGGCGCTGGCCGAGGAACGCGCCGTCTATGCAACAGCGGCGACTATGCCTAAAGTGGAGTTGAACCGGCTCATCGGCGAGCTAGAAAAGCAGATGAAAGCGGCAGCGCAAGCACTGGAGTTCGAGAAGGCTGCTGTTCTGCGCGACCAGATCCGCGAACTGCGGGAAACGATGGCCCTGAAGGAGGCCGATGCCGAGGACGTGCCTGCGTGGGAACGGCTACGGCGGATGGATGCAGCCGGGATAGAATATAGCACTGAGTAGCAGGGAAGAGTGAGGGAAGGGAATGGAAAAGATACTGACCGACGATCAGGAAGAGCTGCTGAAGCTGACGCGTGAGGTGCTTGGTCGTCTGCGCGACCTGCTCGCCGACGCCGAGGCGTCCACTCAGGATCGGGTGGCTCTGCGTGAGTCGATCCGCCAGCTGGACGAATTTTTTCTACTCGTCATCGCCGGCGAGTTCAACTCCGGGAAATCGGCCTTCATCAACGCCGTTGTCGGCCAGCCCCTGCTCCAGGAGGGGGTGACGCCGACGACGAGTCAGATTCACGTGCTGCAGTGGGGTGAGGAGACCAACCGTACCCCGCGTGAACAGGGGATCTGGAATCATACAGCGCCGATTCCCCTGTTACAGCATATCAACATCGTCGACACGCCGGGCACCAATGCCATTCTGCGTGAACATGAAACGCTGACGCGGGAGTTTATCCCCCGCAGCGATCTCGTCCTCTTTGTCACCTCCGCCGACCGGCCCTTTTCCGAGAGCGAGCGCGCCTTTCTGACCCGCATCCGCGACTGGGGTAAGAAGATAGTGCTCATCATCAACAAGATCGACATTTTGCCCACCGAGGAAGAGGTGAACGAGGTCGTCCAATTTGTCAGCGATGCCGGGCACCGCTTGGTAGGCGACATCGCCGCCGTCTTCCCCGTCTCGGCCAAACTGGCGCAACAGGCCAAAGCAGGGAAGCCGCAGGCGTGGCAGCCGAGCCATTTCGAGCCGCTGGAGAATTACATCGAGGGCACGCTGGACGACAGCGGGCGCTTTCGCCTCAAGCTGCTCAACCCGCTGGGCGTCGGCGCGCGGCTGGCAGAGCAGCAGCTCGACGCCGTCGAAGCCGATCTCACGCTCCTGCAGGACGACGCCCGCATTCTGGAGGATATCGAGCGCCAGATGACGCTCTACAACGAGGATATGCAGCGCAACTTCCGCGCCCGGCTGGGCGAGATCGACAACATCCTCTACGAGATGGAGCGGCGGGGAAATGAATTTTTCGACGAGCATCTGCGCCTGGGGCGCATTCCCGACCTGCTCCGCCGGGAGCAGATCGAGAAAAAGTACGAGACAGAGGTGGTCGCCGACGCGCCACGGCGGATTGAAAACCGGGTGGGCGAGCTGGTCGACTGGATGGTCGAGCAGGATCTGCGCCAGTGGACGGCGGTGGCCGAACACCTGGCAGAGCGGAAGCGTGACTATGCTGGGCGTATCGTGGGCCAGTCCGGCGCGCGCGAGGGTACGCTGGCCTACGATCGGCAACGCCTCATCGACTCGGTCGGCAAATCGGTGCGCCGCGCCATCGAGCGCTACGACGAGGAGCGCGAGGCGGAGCAGATCGCCGAGGCGGCGCGGCAGGCGGTCGTCAATACCGGCCTTGCCGGCGTCGGCGTGGGGCTGGGCGTCGCCGTAGCCATTGCCGCCCATGCGGCGCTGCTGGACTGGACCGGCATTCTGGGCGGCCTGACAGCAGCCACTATCGGCCTACTGATCCTGCCTGCCCGCCGCCGCGGCGCGAAGCAGGAGCTGGAGGCTAGGCTGGTCGAGCTACGCCAGCAACTGATGACCAGTCTGACCGAGCAGTTTGAGCGCGAAATGCGCCGCAGCGCGCAGCGCGTCGAAGATACCATCGCCCCCTTTGCCCGCTTCGTACGCTCCGAAAAGCAGAAGCTGGAGGCGCAGCAAGAAGCGCTGGTAGAGCTGGAGGCGCACATCGACGGGCTGCGTGCTCAGGTGGAGGGCGTTTAGGCTCTCTGGAAGAGCGGCCAGACAACGCCGCCGAGGGCGCCGAGGACGAGACCAACGAGCGTCGGCCCGCAGAGGGCGATGAGAATGGCGCCAGCTCCCAGGTCGACCGCCACGTCGGTCTGCTGCATGACAGCGACAGCCCCCGCACCGGTTGCGTTCGCGATGCCACTGAGGATACCGTACACCAGACCTGCGAAGCCTCCCGCAAGCGCCCCTCCAAGAGCACTCTCACTCACTGTTTCCTTGCCCGGCGCCAGGTACCCATAACCCACACCCGCGCCGAGTGGAATCAGAAACCAGCCGAGGCAGACGAGAGGGGCGAGTAGACAGACCAGAACATCCCCTAAAAAAGGGATGAGACCAATAACAAGCGTCAGTAAGCCGAGGAGCAGGGCAACAACGGCGGCTAAACCGCCCGCTTTAATGACGCTACCATTGTGAATATTCATCTTTTTCCTCCTGTGGATTGAAAGAACAGTGACTGGCTAGGAACGTCGCCCCGCGCGAGAGACGCTGCAGAGGCGCGTGCTCGTTCAGGTACGGAACGGAGACCGACGCCATCGCTTGGGACGCCGCCGGTAGAGTAGCACAAAGACGATCAGCAGACCAAGCAGGAAGAGGACGCCCAGCAGGGGGAGCAGCACCGACAGCAGCGAGAGGAAAAGCGCAATGATGTCCTCGACGAGGCTGACCAGCCAGTTACCCGTGCCGACGGTGGTGGTCGTCACGGCGGGGCGGACCACACCCTTGGTAGTATGGACGCCCCCGGCAAGCAGAAGGCCGGCGGAGAGAGCGAGGAGCGGGCTGATATCTGTAACGACGTCGGCATTGGCCGCAAAGAGCACGGCGCCCGCCGCCGGGCGGATGAAGGTGTGCACGAGGTCGTTGACGGTATCGACCGCCGGAATTTTGTCGACCGTCATCTCGATCAGCAGCAGGACGACGAGCAGCGCAATGATGAAGCCGTTGCCGAGCAAGTTGTATGGCTCGGCCAGTTGCAACAGCGGGTCAGCCGTGGGGAAGCGCGCGGCGAGGGCGACGATGAGCAGGGGAATGTAGGCGTTGAGGCCAGCGCTGGTCGAGAGGCCAAAAGCGGCACCGATGCCGCCGAGGGCGGTAACTATGTCCATTTTCTACATCTCCTTGTGCCGTTGATTCGTCGTCTCATCTCCATTGCAACCGGATGTCGGCTCCACTGGAGAACGTTTCGGCCAACCGCAGCCCGACGGCAGGGCCCACAACGGCGCGCGCTACAGGCCGGGAAACCCGGTCAGCGTGCCCGTCAGGTGGAAGCGCCCGATGGCGACGACGGCGATTTCCGCCGCCGCCAGCGCCAAGCCGATCAGCAGCGGAGCGGTCGCGTGCAACCAGCCACGTGCGCGCCCTTCCCGCCGCGTCAGCAAGAGGACGGTCGTGCTGTTCAGCGCCGTCATGATGGCGATCAGACCGAAGGCGCTTGCAATAGCCAATACGTATAAAATGGCGTTCTGGTTGCTAAGAACCAGCACGAAGACCAGCAGCGTCAGGGCGAGGATGCCTGCTAGCTCACGCAGGCTGGCAACCGGCGGCTCCCATGCTGGCGCCCGCCACAGTGTCTGCGCCAGAGCCGGAAACATGATCAGCCCCATCCCCAGGCCGGTGCCCAGACCCGTCAGCAGCCGGAGCCAGTTTTGCGGTTGATAGAGGTGCGGGAAGTCGGGAAAGAAATGGCTGTAGGAGTTCAGGCCGTCCACGCCCATCAGCGCCACGAGTGCGCCGAGGACAATCAGAACCGAGAGCGGCGGCAGCGCGGCGCGGCGCCAGCGCCCGGCCAACCCCAGCACGGCAAAGATGACGAAGACACCCAGGTACATGCCGGTGCACCGCGCGCAGAGCGGAAACTGCCGACCGGCAACCGTGAAGCTGCGTTCAGTAATGCGGTGGCAGACGGCATATCCGGCGTAGTCGGCACTCTGCAGCACGTGGTCGTGGGCGACGCTCTCGGCCGAAATGAGGGCCGGATCGGTGAGCGTGTAAAAGCCCAGGATGAAGAGCGCGCCCAGGAGCGCCAGGACCACCGGTCTCCGCCCCGACATCCGCGCCGTTCTAACTCCGCGTGCCCCTATATCGTCCCCGTGCTGCGCGCCCTCTGCTGTTTGTCGTCGCTTCTCTGTCATCATTTCTCGATCTATGATCGTTCCCACCGGCGCGTCTGGCGCAACGAACGGGCTCTCAGGGGGTTATCTGTTGTGAGTTATTTATCTGATTATAACAGTATTGTGGTAAATTACAGTTCATGGAGGAAGCCAGGGAGCAGTCCCTACGACAAGAGCACACAAATGCATAGGCTGTACGCCCTGCCCCTCCGGCGCTTGACGCCGTTCAGGGCCAGTGCTAGGATCGGCGAAATCAGGTCGGCCGGGTGATCGCGGCTGTGGAGCCAGGCGCTCCAGAGCTGAGGAAAGTCCGTACTCCAGAGAGCGTGGTGCCGGCTAACAGCCGGGCGGAGAAATCCGACGGCAAGTGCAACAGAGAGTAGACCGCCAACGCTGCTTTCTTTTAGAGAGCAGCCGGTAAGGGTGAAAGGGTGGTGTAAGAGACCACCGGCAGCGGCAGTAATGTCGCTGGCCAGGCAAACCCCACCAGGAGCAAGGCCAAGCAGGGCAAAGGCGGCAGGCGCGGCCTGTTGCCTACGGAGCTGCTCGCTCCGTCAACAGCCCAGGTAGGCTGCTAGAGGCTGCCAGTGATGGCAGTCCCAGATAGATGGTCACCGCCGCGCCGGAAGTTTCCGGTGCGGATACAGAATGCGGCTTACAGGCCGACCTGATAAGATAGCGAAGAAGACAGAATGGCGGGTGGGAAGGGATCATTCTTCCCACCTGCTGTCTGCCATCTGTGTCGGGCACTCCCGTGTCAGACCACTGGCAACAACCCCAACACCAATGCTATGATACGAGTCAACTTTGTCTGTTTAGGGAACATCTGCCGCTCTCCGATGGCGGAAGCGGTATTCAGGAGGATGGTAGAGGAAGCCGGACTGGAAGACCAGATCGCGGTCGATTCCGCGGGCACTGGCGCGTGGCACGTGGGCGAACCGGCCCACCGCGGCACGCGTGATATCCTGCGCCAGCGTGGAATTATCTATCAGGGGCGTGCACGCCAGGTCAGCCAGAACGACATGCACCAAGACTCATATATCATTGCTATGGACGCCAGCAACGTGCGCGATTTGCAGCGCCGCTTCGGCGCCCATCCCAACCTCTATCGCCTTCTCGATTTTGCGCCGGGCAGGCACGAGGAGGACGTTCCCGATCCCTACTACTCCGGCAACTTTGATGAGGTCTACGAGCTGGTGGAGGAGGGTTGCCGGGGCCTCCTCGAGATGATCCGGGAAGAGAAAGGGCTCTGAGCCGCGTTCGCGTATGATAGACGCAGCTATGACTGTAACAGGAGGACGAGTGATGGAAAGAGATGTGATTGTCGTTGGGGCGGGGCCCGCTGGAGCGACCGCCGCCATGTCGCTGGCCCAGAAGGGGTACGATGTACTCATGCTGGATCGGAAGCAGTTCCCCCGTGATAAAGCGTGTGGGGACGGCATTCCTGCCAGTGCACTCACCCTGCTCTTTTCTCTGGGGATGGAGGAGAAGATCCGCAACGCCAACTTCTATCATGTAGACAAGATCCGTCTCGTCTCTCCGAAGGGCTACATGATGGATGCGGAGCTGGAAGAAAGTAGATTTCCCATCGGGTCGGCTGTAGTGCCTCGCACCGAGTTTGATGCCCTGCTCCAGCAGCATGCCGTCGACAGCGGCGCCGAATTCGTCCAGGGGCAGGTGAAAGAGCCGATCGTCGAAGATGGACAGGTGAAAGGGGTGCGCGCCCGCGTTAACGGTAGCACCAAAGAGTTCCGTAGCCCTCTCGTCATCGGCGCCGACGGCGTGACCTCGACCATCGCCCGTGCCCTGCGCCCGGACGAACACGAGGATGAGCACCGGGCGGTCGCCCTGCGAGCGTACGCGGAAGATATCGAGGAGCTACCGCACTCGGTAGAGTTTTACCTCTACGAAGAAATTTTGCCCGGCTACGCCTGGATCTTTCCCACCGGTGAGGGACAGGCCAATATCGGCCTCGGCATGCGCCTCGACAAATTCCGTGACGAGAAACACAATCTGAACGACCTACTCGACCGCTTCATGGAGATGCCAGACATTAAAAAGCGCTTCCACAACGGCAGCAGCCTCCGCGACGTCGCCACGTGGCAACTTAACTTCGGCTCGCAGAAGCATATACAGCGCGCGTACGACGGCGCGATGCTCATCGGCGATGCCGCCGGCCTGATCAACCCTCTGACCGGCGGGGGAATCAGCAACGCGCTCGTCTCCGCCCGGCTGGCGACAGAGACGGCGCACGCTGCGTTCCTCAAGGAGGACTTCACCCGAGAGGCGCTTCAGACGTACGACGTCGATTGCGTCAACGTCCTCTGGCCCACCATGCGCCGCTCGTACATGCTGCAGCGCGCGACAGCCTTCCTGCCCTTTATCGTCGACTGGATCATTAAACGCGCGCAGTCCAGCAGCGAATTTGCACAGACCTTCATGACCAAGTTGTAACGCTCTTCGTCGGGCTTGCGCGGGCTACGCTTCAGGTCCCGTAGCTTGAATCAGGTTGTGACGGGGGGGCTTGCTGCTTCTTGCAGCGTCGTGCCAGACCGTCATCCTAGCAATCAGGCGACCAGGAGGAAGTTTTATGCGGCTGCTGCTGCGCTGGGTGGTTAATGCTATTGCCCTGTGGGTGGCAATTCAGGTCGTGCCCGGGCTGGAGCATCAGGCGGAATCTGTCCTTTCGCTCCTCATCATCGCCCTTATCTTTGGACTGGTGAATGCCCTTATTCGGCCCCTCGTCGTCCTACTCACCTGTCCCCTCATCCTGGTGACGATGGGTCTGTTTACCCTCGTCATCAACGCCATCATGCTGGCCCTCACTGCGTGGCTCTCCAACCTCTTTGACCTGGGACTCGTCATCGAAGGGTTCTGGCCCACCTTCTGGGGGGCCGTCGTCATCAGTCTGGTCAGCGGCGTGATCAATCTGCTGGTGCGGGATGCGGGCGAAGAGAAAGCGCTGGAACGAGCGTGAGCACCAGAGGAGCAACGGCGGCGTCAACGCGCTGAAGTAAAAAGACCTCCCGCAGCGACGGCTACGGGAGGTCCGCGGAAGTACTGACGATAAGTAGTTAATCAGAGGGGAGGCATGCTAGGCATGCTGTAGCTACGGCGCTGAACCACCTTCCGTGCCTGCGGGCCCTTCCCTCTATCGACGAGATCGTACTCCACCCGGTCCCCCGCCGTCAGATTTCGATACCCTTCGCCCTCAATTGCGGAGTAATGAACAAAGACTTCGCGCTCCCCCTGTTCAGGCTGAATGAAGCCGTATCCCTTCAGCCGGTTAAACCACTTGACGACGCCACGTTCTCTAGACATGTATGAACCCTCCACTCAGGATATCTACATGACCGCATTTCCCTGCTCAGGTAGGCAGCATCGCACAGCCAGCATGCAGGCGGTGTTCAGATTCTCTGCCTTGTCAGACTATAGGGGGAACTACGGTATCAAAACCGGTGCCAGATTCTCCGACACAGCTCGCTACAGGCGAGATGTATTACTAATAACATGGCCCCGAATTGATGTCAATCGCGCAATGCTCATCCAGCCGACTTTTATCGCCTTTTTCACGCCCTGCGGCTACATCTCAGCAACGAGGGCGAAGCGTCGCCTCCAGCAACACTTTGTCCGCCCCCGTGTTGACAAAGCCGACGCTACGGGCAAGCTGCTGCGAGGCCTCGTTCTGCTGTTCCACCTCGTAAAGCGGCGTCCGCCCGCTCTGAAGTAAATGCTGAACCAGCGCAACCACCACATTGCGCCCCCACCCCCGCTGCCGGTACTGCGGGTTGGTGTAGACCGCGATATCGGCGAAGTGGGGCGACAGCCAGTTGACACTTGCCGACGCGCCGATCTCACCTTCGTGGCCCGCGCCGCGCGGGCGGAGCGTAAAGCGCGGCAGCCCGTCGGGCGTGCTGGCGCGGGTGACGAGCACGTTGACTTCCGGTTCAAAGCGCCGCTGGTCGAGATGGAACAGATAGAGATCCTGCTGTGTGTGAACGTCAAAAAAGGCGCCCAGGACGTTCCGATAGCCGGCGGGAGCATGAATGAAAACGGAGCTGCCCGGCGCCAGCGCCTGGTAGAGTAGCTCCGGCGCCTCATCCAGAGAGCCGGTAGGAAAGCGGAGCGTAACCAGCGGGCGGAATAGGTCGATTCCCGTACGCGACGAGGTGAGGTATCCTTTGGCGCGCCGCGCACCGGGCGGGTAGACCGTCAACGCTGTCCTGTTTTCGGGATGGTAAAAGGCGTAGTAGGCGGCCAGCGCATCGGCCGGCTTGTCCTGATCGAGTAATGGGCGGATGGCGGCCCGCTTGGCCGCCAGGCTCTCGCCGGTCATAGCTCTCTCCCGTGAACGTAATCTGCGCTCACTGCGCTACCGTCGGTTCCGTCGCCGCCCGCAGCGCAATTTCGATCTCCGCCACGACGGCGTCCGTTACCACCTGGCGATGCGGATCATAGCTGTCCATACTCTCCTTCTCTTCCAGAACGTTACCGTCCACAGCGAGGATCGCCGCAGTCTGTACCCCGCGCAGGGAGCCAACCTGAAAGAGCGCTGCACATTCCATTTCTACCGCCAGAACACCGGCGCGAGAGAGTGTTGGATAGTGAGGCGTGTGCGGCGTGTCGACGCCGCCGTAAAAGCCGTCGCTGGTCAGCACGATGCCGGGGTGAGTTGTCGCCTCCCTGCGGCGCGCCTCGCGCACGAGCGCCTGTACGAGACGAAAGTCGGCCACCGCGGGGTAACCGTCGGGAACAGTAAGGCGACCGTAGCCGGTGCGGTCTACGGCGGCGGTGGCGATGATCAGGTCGCCGTCATGGATATCCGGCTGCAGGCTGCCACAGGTTCCCACGCGGATCAGGCGCTGCCCACCAGCGGCGATGATCTCCTCGAAGGCAATTGCCGCCCCCGGGGCGCCCACACCGTGGGAACAGACGGCGACCGCCACGCCGTTGTACTGCCCACTGTAAGTCCGGTACTCTCGCCTGTCGCTCAGCAGCTTCACCTGCTCCAGCCGCTCGGCAACGGTGGCAGCGCGTCCGGGATCGCCGCAGACCAGAAACGCCAGGGGAACCTGCCCAACCGGTAGACCGGTAATCGGTAATCTCTCCATTATTTGTCTGCCATCCACATCTCCACACCCGGCGACGTGCCGGAGCAATAGGCCCCATCAGCACGACGGCGGCAACATGAGATTCAAGTATATTTTATTGTAATGCCGCTTCAAATGCGGTATTGTTCACTATACAATATTGAAGAAGATTTGCCCCGCGTGCTTCGACGAGCACACGGGGCTTTTTGCGTGTTCGTAGCTTTCTCCGGCTGCAACATTCCAACGGGATTCTTGCATTCCTGTGGCATGCTAGAGTTTCCGGCTATTAAGGAGGAGAGATGGACAATCGAATGGCGGTCTATGGCCGTCTCACCGGCTATCTGAAGCCGTACTGGAAGGAGCTGCTGATCGGCTACGGCGCGATGCTTGCCGTGACGCTGTTCAACCTCTACGTGCCCCAGATCATCAAGGACGCAATCGACGAGGGGCTGCGCGCCGGCGAGGCGCGGGCGCTTTTCATCGCCGGTGGCATCATTCTCGTTCTGGCATTGATACGCGGCGTAGCCGGATTCGCCCAGCGCTTCTATGGACAGTGGCTGACCCATCGTTTTTCCTACGACATCCGCAACGAGTTCTACCAGCACATGCAGTCCCTGCCGTTCTCCTTTCATGACCAGAGTCAGACAGGTGACCTCATGAGCCGGGTGACGAGCGATATCAGCGAGACAGAGCGCTTCATCGGCATCGGCCTGATGGATCTCGTCTCGGCGCTGCTGCTGCTGGTCGGTGTTATCGTCGTGATGTTGCTGGAAAGCATGCAGCTGGCGCTGATCGCCCTGCTGCCGATTCCCATCCTCGTCGTGGCGACGATCCGCTTCGGCAACACCGTGCGCCCGCGGTTCAAGGAAATCCAGGAACAGATGGGCCAGCTCTCGAACGCAATGCAGGAGAGCCTGACCGGGATTCGCGTGGTCAAAGCTTTCGCCCAGGAGCCGTACGAGCTGGAAAAGTTCGACGAGCAGAATGAGGCCTGGTTCGAACAACGCTACAACCTGATCCAGATCTGGGCCAACAACTGGCCTTTCTTTACCTTCCTGCTGGCGATCAGCATCTTCCTGCTGCTGTGGTTCGGCGCGCCGATGGCGCTGCGGGGAGAGCTGACGGTCGGCACGCTCTTCGCGATGATCTCCTATGTGCTGATGCTCAACGGTCCGGTGCAGCGGCTCGGCTTCCTAGTCAACCTGGCAGCCACAGCCGGCGCCAGCGCCACGCGCGCTTTTGAAATCATCGATACGCCAGACACCATTCCTGAAAAGCCGAACGCCCTCGTTCTGGACGCCGTGCGCGGCGACGTCGTATTCGAAGACGTCACCTTTGGCTACGCCGACGAACGCCCCATTCTGGAAGACGTTTCGTTTCACGCAACTCCCGATCAGACGACGGCCCTCATCGGCCCCACCGGCTCCGGGAAGTCAACGCTGGTCAATCTGATCCCGCGCTTCTACGACGTCAACGCAGGACGCGTACTGATCGATGGCCACGACGTCCGGGACGTCACCAAGGCGAGCCTGCGGGATCATATTGGGATGGTGCTTCAGGACTCCTTTCTCTTTAGCTCCACCATCGCCGAGAACATCGCCTATGGCACGCCCGAGGCCTCACGCGAGGAGATCGAGGAGGCTGCCCGCGCCGCCCGCGCCCACGAGTTTATCATGAGCTTTCCTGAGGGGTATGACACGCGCGTCGGCGAGCGCGGCGTGACCCTCAGCGGCGGGCAGAAGCAGCGCATCGCCATCGCGCGCGCGCTGCTCACCGACCCCGAGATTCTGATTCTCGACGATTCGTTGAGCAACGTCGACACGGAGACGGAGCACCTGATCCAGCAGGCGCTGGCGGTACTGATGGAGGGTCGCACGACCTTTATCATCGCTCAGCGGTTGGTGACGCTCAAAAACGCCGACCACATTCTGGTCCTCGACGACGGGCACATCGTCGAACGCGGCACCCATGAAGAGCTTTTGGCGCAGGGTGGCCTCTATAAAGAGATATATGATCTGCAGCTCAAGGACCAGGAAGAGTTTATGGAGCTGCAGGAGAAGCTGACGACGGCGGGAGATTAAAGCAGAGATGACACGAGCGAACGGACACAACAAACGCGAGAAAAAAGAGAGCCTCTCGCCGGAGGAAAAGCGCCGGCGCGAGCGCGAAGCGAAGATCCAGGATCTGCTGCCGGATGAAGACGAGGCGTTGGGAAAGGCGTATGATTCGCGCCTCTTCCGGCGGCTGATGCACTATAACGAACCGTACAAGCAGAAGCTAATTGCTGCCATCATCCTGATGGCAATCAGCAGCCTGCTCGGCGTCTCGATCCCGTGGATCATCCGGCGCGTGATCGACTTCGGCGTCAGCGGTCAGGAGGCCGACCAGATCCAGATCTGGACGCTGTCCCTGCTCGAAACGTTCTTCGGCAGCACCGACCAGATGGCGATCCTGCGCTTCTGGACCATTGTCCTCATTTTGGCTGCCGCCGGCGAGTGGCTGACCAACCGGGCGCGCATCTCCCTGATGGCCTTCGTCGGTACCCGTATCGTCGCCGACATCCGCAGCCAGCTCTTCCGCCACCTGCATACGCTGACGCTTAACTTCTACAACAACTACAGCGTCGGTCGCCTGATGAGCCGCCTGATCAGCGACGTGGGCGTTCTCCAGGATTTCATAACCTGGTCGCTGACCGGCCTCGCGCGCGCGACCTTTACCCTGTTAGGCATCGTCGTCGCCATGCTCGCCATGAACTGGCGCCTCACGCTGGTCACCTTCGCCCTACTGCCGATTATGGTCTTTATCGCCAACTACTGGGCGTCGCACGTCCGCGAGGCGTATCGTGCTACGCGCCAGCGCCACTCGTTGATGAACGGTTACCTCAACGAATCGATCACCGGTATCCGCGTCACGAAGAGCTTCACGCGCGAACAGAGGAACTTTAACCACTTCCGGGACCTCAATGGCTCCTACTTCGACGCCAACGTCGACGCCTCCCGGCTGGCGGCTATCTTCTTCCCCGGCGTCGACTTTATGGGCTCGCTGGCGACGGCGCTTGTCGTCGGCGTCGGCGGCTGGCTGGTGCTCGGCGAGAGCCTGACCGCAGGTACTCTCATCGCCTTCGTCCTCTACGTCGACCGCTTCTTCGAGCCGATCCGTGAACTGGCGCAGCGTTACAATACCTTCCAGGCGACGATGGCCTCTAGCGAACGGATCTTTCGACTGCTGGACACCGACCCGGACATGAGCGACCCACCAGATGCGCGTGATCTGCCGTCAGTAGAGGGGCGGGTCGACTTTAACCACGTCTACTTTAGCTATAAAGACGACGAGCCGGTCCTGCAGGACATCGACCTCCACGTCTTACCCGGCGAGCGCGTGGCGCTGGTCGGAGAAACAGGCGCGGGTAAAAGCACGATGATCCGGCTGATCGCGCGCTTCTTCGACATCGATAGAGGCCAGCTGCTGATCGATGGCTACGACGTCGACGAAGTCACGCGGCGGAGCCTGCGCAGACAGCTGGGAATCGTGCTCCAGGACACGTTCCTCTTTTCGGGAACGATCCGCGACAACATCCGCTATGGGCGGTTGGATGCCACCGAGGAAGAGATAATCGCCACGGCCAAGGCGGTCGGCGCACATGAGTTCATTATGCGGGCGCCAGAAGGATACGATACCGACGCCGGCGAAAACGGCGTCAATCTGAGTGTCGGCCAGCGGCAAATGATTTCCTTCGCCCGTGCTCTGCTGGCCGATCCGCGCATCCTCATTCTGGACGAGGCGACGAGCAGCGTCGATACCGCCACCGAAAAGCACATTCAGAAGGCGCTCGATCGGCTCATGGAAGGGCGCACCAGCTTTGTCATCGCTCACCGGCTGAGTACGATCGTCAGCGCCGATAAGATCGTGGTCATGGACCAGGGGCGTATCGTCGAGATGGGCACCCACGAGGAGCTCCTCACCGAGGGCGGCCGGTACTACGATCTATACACGATGCAGTGGGCCGAGGCCCCTGAGTCTGAAGCTGGCGTGCCTGAAGCGGAGCAGGCGACAAGCTTTAGCTCCAACTAAGGGCTGAGCACGCTGTAACGCAAGTGGAGGGCTTGAGCCGGCGCTCGCGCCTTCAGTCGCCGAAGGAAATCCCTAGATCGCGCGCCGTCAGCAGAATGTCGCTGTCCAGCGGCACCTGCTTCATGCGCGCCGTCGCCACCTCAAGCGGGACGTAATTCACCTCTGGCGGATCCAGGGCCACCATGATGCCGTCCTGCCCGTCGGCCAGTGCCCGCACGGCAGCCGCGCCAAAGCGCAGGGCCAGCAGCCGGTCGCGCGTGGTCGGCGTACCACCGCGCTGCAGGTGGCCGAGGACGACCGTGCGCGTGTCCTGTCCAGTCAGCGCCTCGAGCGCCGCGGCAACCTTTTCCCCAATACCACCCAGACGCTCGGCGCGGCCAACTTCCCGCTCTACCACCGACATCTCACCGCCGACGGGACGCGCCCCTTCGGCCACGACCACGATCGTAAAGCCGCGCTGGTTGCGGCGGGCGCGACACTTATCGGCCACTTCGTTGATGTTGTAGGGTATCTCGGGAATAAGTATCACATCCGCGGTGCCGGCGACGCCGGCGTAAAGAGCGATCCAGCCCGCGTAGCGGCCCATCACCTCTACGACCATGATCCGCTGGTGCGCTTCCGCCGTCGTGTGCAGGCGGTCGATGGCCTGCGTGGCAAAGGAAGCGGCAGTGTTAAAGCCAAAGGTGACCACGGTGCCGGCGAGATCGTTGTCGATCGTCTTTGGCACGCCGATCACGCGTAGCCCACTTTCGCAGAGCACGTTGGCGATGGCCATTGAACCATCGCCGCCGATGGCGATCAGAGCGTCGATATTACGTTGTGCAAAAGTATCGAGCAGTTCGTCGGTACGGTCGACCTCTACCAGGTTGCCGTCTTCGTCGACCATCGGGTAACTAAGCGGGCTGCCCCGGTTGGTCGTCCCGAGAATCGTTCCCCCCAGATGGGTGATCCCGCGCACGCGGTCCGGCGTCAGGGGGATGAGGCCTCCATCTGGATATCTGTCCGGCGTCAGGAGGCCATTGTAGCCGTCCCGGATGCCGACCACCTCCCAGCCCTTGCGGACGGCGGCGAGCGTGGCGGCGCGAATGACCGCATTCAGGCCGGGCGCATCTCCGCCGCCTGTGTTAATGGCGATCTTGCTGATTGTCATCGTTGCCTCCTGGAAGAAGAATCATCTCTCTAACGAAGTGCGCCGTCTGCTGTTGCAGATCGGCGAGCGAACGCGAGTTATCGATGCGCCAATCGGCCATCGCCATACACTCGGCGATGTTGTGACCGTGCGTCGGCTCACCCTTCCCTGACTCTCCAAGGATCATTTTGCGCGCGGCTGCTTTCTGGCTGACAAACTCCTCCGGCTCGTCAAAACGGGCACGCGCGGCAATCCGTTGGACCAACACCTCTAGCGGCGCTTCTACCGCAACCAGAACGAGCTCCTTCCTGAGCTGGCGGCGCAACGCCAACACCTCTTCCGGATTGCGGATGGCGTCGATAATGACGACCAGCCGCTTCTCAATGGCGATCTCGTTCAGATCCTGACGTAAATGGCGCACAACCATCAGCGATAATACGCCGCTTCCCTCCTCCAGGCGCAACTGATTGGCGATCGTCCGCAACACAGGGCGCGCAACTGTCAGCCCCCGACGCCGCGCCTCCGTGCGCAGTTCGTCTGATAAACTGTAGTAACGAGTTTCTATCCCGCGCCGGGTGAGCATTCTTCGCAGGATATTGACAAACTCCCCTTTACCGGCACCCGGCAAACCGGTCACGCCGACAAAACACAGCACGTTCTCCTCTCGCAAATTAGTTCCTCGCAGCAAAATAAAGCAGCCGGATATCCACGCTCACCCTCTCATCTGGCAACCCGGCTGAAGATCAATTGTCGCAATGTCTTTCTGTTCAATCATACCGGATTTTCAAGCCTGACCAACAACGATTAACATCTCGCCTTGTTTCCACCCGACGCTCGTGTTACCGTTACGCTCCTTGTGGACGACCGACAGGAGGTGGCGCCCTTGCTGAGAAAGGTGTGGCGGCGGCTGGTGGAGCACGGTTTTTATCTGCTCTACAACGAGATGGCGTGGAGCTATGATTTAGTGAGCTGGGTCGTCTCGCTGGGCGAGTGGCGAGCCTGGCAGCGGGCGGCGTTGCCGTTCGTGGCGGGCGAACGGGTGCTGGAAATTGCCCACGGGCCGGGCCACATGCTGCTGGCGCTTGCCCGCTCGGGGTATCACGTCGTGGGGCTCGATCTGTCGCCGCACATGGGGCGGCAGGCCCGGCGCCGGCTGAGCAGGGCGGGATTCTCGCTGCGCCTCGTGCGGGGCACCGCGCAGGCGCTGCCCTTCGCCGGCGGCTCCTTCGACACAGTCGTCTCGACTTTCCCCACTGCCTTTATCCTGGAACCAGCCACGATCGCCGCCGTCTACCGTGTCCTGCAGCCGGGCGGGCGGCTGGTCGTCGTGCCCGAAGGCCATCTGACCGGGCAGGGGCCGCTGCAACGCCTAATCAACTGGCTCTACGTCATCACAGGCCAGCGGGAGGGCGCCTTTGCGGTCGACGCGGAGGCGTCGTGGCCGGCTGCCGACGCTCCGGTGTGGCAGGCTTACCAGGCCCGCATGGCGCGTCAGGGCTTTAGACTAGCGCTGGAGCGGCAGCGGCGTCCTCGCAGCCTTGCGACGGTGCTCATCGCAGCTAAGCCCCCGCTGAAGGAATCTGGTTGAATGGCATCGCCGTTGGTACAATCATCCCGGTCAATTTTGAAGCATGGAGCACACTGTGGAAAGACGTGAAGTGGACGTAGAGGAACCGATCGCCCGCCGAGAGCGGCCCGCGCCGCCCTGGCAACCGTTGATGCTGTTTCTGGTCGCGGTTGCCGTTATTCTGGTCGATCACCTGACCAAACTGGCGATCGAAAGCACCCTACCATTGAATCATAGTGTTGCCCCCTTTCCTGAAATCGCCCATCTCTTCCGGCTGACTCACGTCAGCAACACCGGGGCGGCGTTTGGCCTCTTCCAGGGCGCGAGCCCCATCTTCATCGTCATCGCCCTCGTCGTCGGCATCGTCATCATCTTCTACAACTACACGCTTCCCGCCGGGCACATGTTGCTGCGCGTGGCACTGGGCCTCCAGTTGGGCGGCGCATTTGGGAACCTGATCGACCGTATCCGCTTGGGGCACGTCACCGACTTCCTCGACTTCGGTCCCTGGCCGGTCTTCAACCTGGCCGATGCAGCCGTTGTCGCCGGTGTCATCATTCTCGGCTACCTGATGCTGCAGGAAGAGGCAGCGGAGCGGGTGGCACAGGCCGCAGAGCGCAAAGAGGCGTTGGAAGGCGAGCCAGAACAGACGCAGCAGAGTCACCTTGCCCGGGCCCACCTTTCTCCACGACACCTCTCCGAGGTTAACCCATCGCCCAAAAATGAGTAACCAGCTCGAGCTGATTCTGGATGCGCCTGGCGAGCGGCTGGACAAAGCTCTGGCTGAGGCCCATCCAGAGCTCTCTCGCTCTCGCTGGCAGCAGCTCATTAAGGAGGGCGCGGTGACCGTCAACGGAGACCAGGCACGTCCCAGCCTGCGCCTGGAAGGTGGAGAGCGCATCCGCGCTATTCTTCCGGAGGTAGCGGAAACGGAGCTCGCAGCGCAGGCGATCCCCCTCAGTATCCTCTTCGAAGACAGCGCCCTCCTGGCGGTCAATAAGCCGGCGGGCATGGTCGTCCATCCCGCGCCGGGCCACCCGGAAGGCACACTTGTGAACGCCGTGCTGGGGCATTGTCCGGATCTGGAAGGGATTGGCGGCGAGCGCCGCCCGGGCATCGTCCACCGGCTCGATAAAGACACGTCGGGCGTGATTCTCGTCGCCAAAAGCGACGCCGCCCTGCAAAATCTTCAGCAACAGTTTAAGAAGCGGCGGGTGCGTAAGCGTTATCTGGCGCTGGTCGAGGGACACATTCAGCCGCCGGAGGCGCTCGTGGACGCGCCGATCGGTCGCGACCCAAAGGATCGTAAGAAGATGGCCGTCATTCGCCCCTACTCTGGTTACCGCAAACGGCGCGCCCGAACCCGCTATCGCCTCCTGGAGCGCTACCGCGCCGACGAGGGGGACTTCTCGCTGGTCGAGTGCTTTCCACGTACCGGGCGGACCCATCAGATCCGCGTGCACCTGGCCTTTGTGGGTTATCCAATCGTGGGCGATACGCTATATGGACGCCGACGCCAGCATCTGGCACTCGACCGCCATTTCCTGCACGCGGCAGCTCTCGGTTTTCACCACCCCATCAGCGATGAAGAGATGACCCTTAAAGCGCCGCTCCCCGATCCCTTGAAGCAGCTCCTCGCCCGGCTAGCCGAGAGCGGCTGAGCGCCCGGCGACTCTAGCGAGCAGCTTTGTTTTGGACCTCAGCCGTCCTGCCCCTTGAGCGGCAGTGAAAAATAGAAGGTGCTCCCCCGTCCGACGTGGCTGCTGAGCCACACCCGTCCACCGTGCCGCTCCACAATCGACTTCACGATCGCCAGCCCCAATCCGGAGCCGCGCTCCCCATTATTGTCTATCTCATATACCTGATAAAACTTCTCGAACAGGCGGATTTGGTCTTTCTTGGGGATCCCCGGCCCACGATCTTGCACGCTAAAGATCACTTCATCCTCATCCCGTATAGCACGGAGGGTGACGGTGCCGCTATGCGGCGCGTGCCGGATGGCATTACTCACGAGATTGACGAGCGCCCGCCGGATGAGCGCCGGATCACCGCTCACCCGCGGCAAGCCGGCCGCCGTTTCGACCCGCAGTTGTAGCCCGTGGGTAGCGGCCTGCTCGGCGTGCTCGCGGGCAATGCCCGTCAGGAGCTGCTCGGCGTCTATCGCCCCCTGCGCCATCTCCACGCCGGCCTCAATCCGCCCCAGATCCAGCAAATCCTCGATCAGCGTCGACATCTGCTGCATGCCGTTCATGATCTTGTCGATGTACTCTTGCTGCTTGCTATTTACGTCGCCGACCATCGGCAACATCGTCACGTAGCCGCGCATAAAGGTGAGCGGCCCGCGCAGATCATGGGAGACGGTCGAGACAAACTCGGACTTCATCTCGTCCAGCTCCTTCAGGCGCGTAATATCGTGCAAAACGGCTACCCGGCCCAGCACCTGCCCCTCGTTGTTGACAATGGTGGAGACACTGGCGTAGAGTGTGCGCCCCCCAGGAATCGGCACCTCCAGATTACGAACCCGCTCCTCACCGCCAGTCACCGCCTGCACCAGATTGCGGTTGCTGATGACGTCGGCCACCGAACGGCCGATAACGTGGCTGGCCCGCAGGTGGAACGTTCGCGCCAACGCCGGGTTGATCAGGAGAATGCGATCGGTCTGGTCGGTCACGATCACCGGATCATTGGTACTCGCCAGCACCGCTGCCAGCCGCCGGCGCTGCCCCTCGGCGGTGGCAAAGAGACGCGCGTTCTCCAGCAGCACCGAAGTCTGGCTGGCGAGCGTGCGCGTCAGCCCCAGCTCTGTCGTGGAAAAGCGTTGCGGCTGCAAATAGCCCAGCCACAGCACACCCTGGAAGCGCCCCTTGGCGTAAAGCGCCAACGCCAGCAGCGCACGCACCGGAATCGCTGTCTGCTCGTCGAGCCCCAGCCGCTGGCGGATCTCATCCGGAGTGCGCAGTATAAGCTCCTGCTCCTGCCGCGCCAGAAGGGCAATCTTGCGGTCCAGGGGCGACATCTGCTCGCCAAGCGGGCCTTCGGTAAAGGTCAGCGGGTGGCGCGCGCTTGGGTTGAGCACGATGGCGCGGGCGCCGGCGGCGCCGGTGCCGCGCAGTGCGCCGCGCAAAATGATGGGGAGCCCCTCCTGAACGTCGATACTGGTCGAAATATCCTGACTGACCTCCAGCATCAGCCGAATGTCGTGGAACTGCTGCTGCAGGGAGCGGCGCATCCGTTCGAAGGCATGCCCAAGCTGCCCCACTTCGCCCTCTTCCTGTAACGGAACCGGGGAGTCCCAGCGCCCGGCAGCCAGTTGCTGCGCAGCGCGAACCAGCTTCTGCAGTGGCGAGCTAATCGACTGGCTGAGGTAGAAGAGGTTGCCGGAAAAGAGCGCCATTCCCAGTCCCAGCGCGAGGATCAGCGGCCAGCTCAGCTCGATCGCCAGCCCCAGAACGACCTGGTAAGGCACCGAAATGACCACCGTCCACGGATGATCCGGCCCCTGCAAGACGTAGACCAGCTCGCGCGCATTTGTCTCGCTCGCCAGTCCTTCGAACGCGTCGCCGGCGCCGGCAACGCGCGCCCGAACGGCGCCATTGTCACGCTCGGTGGGCGCCCAGGTGGAAAGGAGACTGGCGCTATCGGGGTGGGCAATAACCTGATTCTGTTCGTCCACAATAAAGCCGCGGCCCTCGCCCACCGTACCCTGAAGCCCGGCGACAAGATTAGTGAGGGCAAGACCCGGCACACGCCCGATCAGGGCACGCTGCGATTCCCCTTCTGGCCCCAACACGGGAACGACGAAGCTGAGCACGTGATCCCGACCCTCTACGCGGTGCGCGGCCGTGATCGCCGGTGCTCCGCGCTCCAGCGCATCGACGACCGCCTGCTGTTCCTGACGCGTCAGAGCCAGCGAATCGATATCGGCATCAGGGTAAAAGGCGACGGGTGTGCCGCTCGCATCGACCACGATCACGCGACGGTAGAATGCGCCCGCGGTTCGAGACACCTGCTCCAGCTCACCCTTCACGACCTCCGCTTCCTCGGCGAGCAAAACGGGATCATGGCTGTACTGACTGAGCAGATTCTGGACCTGGTTGCGAAAGGTCGGAATCTGCTGCGACACAGCCATCGCATCGTGCGCCATCTGGTTGACAGCCAGACGGGTGGCAACCTGCACCGAGAGATTAAAGACGAGGAAAACCAGTGCCAAACTGAGGCCGATGGCGAAGAACAAAAAGTTCGCCAGTAGACGACTGCGCACGTTCCGCGCAAACGGGCTGGACGTCAGATGGCCCGGGCGGATGCGCCAGTGGGGAACGCCGATCTGGAGAAGGAAGACGACCACACCACCCAGCAGCCCCTCCAGAACGAAGAGCACTGTCTGAATCTGTGCGGTATTGAAGGCCCAGTCAAGCGCCACGAGGGAAGCGGCGACGCTGCCCGCATAGGCGTAGACGGCGGCGACGACCAGAGGCGACAGTAAGAGAGGAACGAGTGCTGCGCTGACCGGGGGCAAGCGCAGGGCGCGAAACAAAGTACCGCGATAGATCTGCTGCATCGACCACGAGGCGAAAAGGGCCACGAAGGCGAAGAAGAAGGGATCGTAAATCTGGTGGCTGTGCCAGAGGGCGCGGCCCAGACCACTAAACAACCCTACCAGAAGCGCGCCGACGGGATTGATCACCGCGCCGGCGAGCAGCAACGGAATAGCGGCAAACGGCGCCAGCGCCGTCTCCGGATTTTGCGTCATCGCCGGCGGGGGAAGCTGGCTCTCGAATGTGAGGGAAATGGGAAACAGATGACTGACTGTCAGACCGAGCAGGGACAAAAAGAAGACGGCAAGCCACTGGTTGCGCGATAGCGCGCGCAGAGCGTGCCGTTCACGGTAGAGAACGTAAAGAAAAGCTAGCGCGTAAAGCGCCAACAGCGCATACCCGAGCGAGGGACGCTGCGGTAGCGCTATCCACGGCGTCTCCGTTGCACCCCATAATTCAAACGGCATTAGACCCCTCCATTGTACCGGCGCGCAAATTATAACATGTGGCGGATCACAGCGCAACGCGACTTGTCGCCCCCGTGCCCGACACGCTGATTTTACGCCGCTTTCGCAACGCCAGCCAGCCGGCGGCAACTTGTTTTTTCAACACTTCTCGCTTATTATCGCCCGGTACTCCTGCTTGGTACCACAACTATGACTTCACGGCGCCGCACCTATGGCCTGCTTCTTGCGATGATCTTGCTGACACTTCCCTGCTACTGCGCGGGTTTCGCCGCACTGGCGCTGGCCCCCGAGCCGGTGGTTCTGCCGGCAGAGTTTATCACCGCAACTGCTTCCGCAACACTCGCGCCCGGCGTGACCCCGGACACGCCCACGGCGACGCTCCCACCGCTGCCTGTCGGTACCGAGTTCCCCACCAGGACACGCGGTCCGACGGCGACCTTGCAGGCCACGCCGGACCAGTTTGTGCCCACCACGCGCGCGCCAGAAGAAACGGCCACAGAAGGGGCGACCGGCACCAGAACGCCCACAGCGACGGCAAGCATGACGGCGACGCCCAGAGGGACGGGAACGCCAAGCACGACACCATCCCCCACCCGTCTGACGCCCACGGCGACGGCAACAGAGATCACTCCCACACGGGCACCGACAGCGACGCCTACAGAAGCACCCACTGGCGCGCCGACGGCGACGGTGACAGCACTGCCGTCCACGCCGACGGCGACAGAACCGCCGCCGGTTACTGTAGAAATAACGATAACCCTCGTTCCGTAGCCAGCTTCCGACCTGGTCATGACGAGGCGGTAAATAGAGTAGAAGATGGACGTTTATCAATCGCTAGAAAGATTGACAGAGATCCCCGGCCCTTCCGGCATGGAGGAGCGGATCGCGAACGCCGTGGGCGAGTTGTGGGAACCATATGTCGACACGATGAGTCAGGATAGAGTAGGCAATCTCTTTGCTGTCCGACGGGGAGCCGGAGAGGGGGAGCGGCGGCGCCTGCTGATTGCCGCCCACATGGACGAAATCGGCCTCATGGTCAGCCGGCTTGAACAGTACCCGAAGGATAGCGACAATGCTGCCGGCTACCTCCGCCTTTCGCCGGTGGGCGGCGTCGACGTGCGCCACCTCTTCGGACAGCAGGTCGTGGTGCACGGGGAGCGCGATCTCCCCGGTCTCGTCGGCGCACTCCCGCCCCACATGTTGCCAGACGATCGGCAGAGTAAGGCCTACAACTACGACGAGTTGATGGTCGACGTCGGTCTCCCGCTCGCCGAGCTGGAAGAGCTTGTGCGCGTCGGCGACTTCATCAGCTTCCACCAGCCGTTGCGGCGTCTGCTCAACGACCGGGTCAGTGGGAAGTCGCTCGATAATCGCGCTTCGGTCGCCGCCGTCGCCGTGGCGCTGAAGCACCTCTCTGGTCGCCGTCACGATTGGGATATCATCGCCGTGGCGACGACCCAGGAGGAGACGAGGCTTCTGGGGGCATTCACGAGCGCCTTCTCCCAGCAGCCAGATGCCGCCCTCGCGGTCGACGTCACCTTCGGTAAAGGGCCGGGCGCAAAGGATCGCAACGTCTTTGAACTGGACGACGGGCCGGCGCTGGGAATCGGCCCCAACGTACATCCTGGAATTTTTAAGAAGTTGCAGGAGGCAGCCGACGCACTGGAGATGACAGTTCACACCGATCCCCACGCCCGTTACAGCGGCACCGACGCCTACGGTCTGCAGATCGCGCGCGAGGGCATTCCCACCGGCCTCGTCGGCATCCCCCTGCGCTATATGCACACGATGGTCGAAACAGTCGCCATCCCCGATATAAAGCGCACGGGTCGCCTGCTGGCGGAGTTTGTGGCCTCGTTGGATGCCGACTTTCTCGAGCAACTTGCCGCCAGGATGATGGAAGAATGAACGAGCTGTTACGACAACTGACAGAGGCGACCGGCGTCGCCAGTGATGAAAAAGAGATTCGCCTGCTCATCCGCGACCTGATCGAGCCCCACGTGGACGAATGGCGTGTCGATACCATGGGCAATCTACTTGCCGTCAAGCGGGGCACCGGCGAAAGATCTCTGCGCGTGCTGGTCGACGCGCACATGGACGAAGTCGGCCTGATGATCACCGACGTCGACAGCGACGGAACGCTACGCTTTACCCCCGTCGGCGGCATCAGCGATCGCACGCTGCTGGGCAAGGTGGTCCAGATCAACGCCCGCGGAGGAAAGAAGATTACCGGCGTCATTGGCGCCCGGCCGATTCATTTCCTTAGCGCCGGCGAGCGGAGTAAGATCGTCAGCGTCGACGACATGCGCATCGACATCGGCGCGGGCAAGAAGGAGGAGGCCACCGGGAAAGTCTCCGTCGGCGATCTGGCGACCTTCGTTACCGGCTACCAGGAGTTGGGTCAGATAGCGATGGGCAAAGCGTTCGACAACCGGGCAGGTTGCGCCGCGCTGATCACCCTCCTGCAGCGGGAGCCCTACCCCTTCGATCTACATGCTGCCTTTACTGTTCAGGAAGAGGTTGGCTTGCGCGGCGCGCGCGTGGCTGCCTACGGCATCAAGCCCGACCTAGCGCTGGTGCTGGAGTGTACGCCGGCCTATGACCTGCCCAATGAGCGCGACATTAGCCCCAACGTGATGCTGGGCAAAGGGGCGGCGATCTACGTCATGGATCGCAGCACCATTCAGGACCCTCGCCTGGTGCGCCACGTCATGCGCACGGCGCAGGAGAACGAAATCCCCTTCCAGATCCGGCAGCCTGGCGGCGGGGGCACCAACACGGCTGCCATCCAGCGCGCCACCACTGGCATTCCCGCAGCGACCATTGCCACGCCGGCCCGCTACACACACACGCCGGCGGCGATGATCAATTTGAAGGACTTCGAAAATGTAGTTCGCCTCGCCGAGGCGACGCTGCGCAACCTCAGCAGCGAGCTATTCGAGCGCCAGACGTCAACTGCCTGAATTGAACGAGAGGCGGCGGGGCGAACGGCAAGCAAGAGCGACGAAGAGAGGAATGATGGACAGAGAACTGACCCAGAAGCTGGTTGAAGTATACGGCCCTTCCGGTTTTGAAGATAAAATTCGCGACCTTATCGAAGAGGAAGTGCGCCCTTACGCCGACGAGGTAAGGATCGACCCCATGGGCAACCTGATTGTCCGCAAAAAGGGGGACGGCAGCGGCCTTAAAGTGATGATCGCCGCCCACATGGACGAGATCGGGCTTATGGTCACGCACATCACCGAAAAGGGATTCCTGCGTTTTACCAACATCGGCGGCGTCTACCCCCACACGCTGATGGGTAACCGCGTCCAATTCGCTGACGGCACCATCGGCGTCATCTACAGCGAGCGCCTCGAGAACCGGGAAAAAGTCCATTCGCTGGAAAAGCATTACATCGACGTCGGCGCCAGCGGCCGCGACGACAGCCCGGTCGAAGTAGGCGACGCCGCCGGCTTCCTGCGCCCATTCCTGGCGCAGGGCGACTTCCTCACCGCGAAGAGCATGGACGACCGGATCGGCTGCGTCGTCGGCATCGAAGCGTTACAGCGGATGGATAGTACGCCGCACGACATCTACTTCGTCTTCAGTGTTCAGGAGGAGGTCGGCACGCGGGGGGCGCAGGCAGCCGCTAACGCCATTGAGCCCGACGTGGGCATTGCTCTCGATGTTACCGGCACCGGCGATACGCCGGAGGGTATACCGATGGCTGTGGAGCTGGGCGCCGGGCCGGCAATCAAGGTTAAAGATCGGGGCATGATCGCCCACGGCGGCCTGGTGCGCCTGATGAAGCAGCGCGCTCAGGAAGCGGAGATCCCCTACCAGATGGAGGTGCTGGAAGCCGGCTCCACCGATGCCCGTTCAATCCAGATCGCCGGGCCTGGCAGCGCCGCAGGCACCATCTCCATCCCCTGCCGTTACGTCCACTCCCAGAGCGAGACGGTCAACGCCGAGGACGTCGAAAACAGCATCCGCCTGCTGGTCGATATTCTGTCAAAGCCGATCGAGTTCTAAGCGCTCACCTCCGGGGCGCGGCTACTGCAGGGTGGGAGCGACCCGCCGCGCCTCCCGGAGCCTCACAGTCCGTTCAACGCTTCCGCTTCCGGCTCCCCTTCTCCGGCGTAATGTTACGGCTGTTGAAGGGTGCGGAGTCGGCGCCAAAGATGCGCACCCAGAACCAGCTTAGCGTCAGCGTCGGGATCGGCTGCGTAAAGGGGATCAGCGCCTCCACCGTGGAAACGTTGCGCAGCGCCCGTAGCCCCAGGCGGTCGAGAACCACCCAGGCTACCGGTGCCGCGAGAATGTCCAGCCCCCAGTCCAGCAGATCGATAAACACGACCAGCAGGAAAGGTGTCACCTGCAGCGTTTCGCCAAAGCTGGCGTCGGGCGGCACTTCGATCTCCTTCAGATGCCGAATCACCAGGAGAAAGAGCGCCAGCGCCAGCAAAAGGCTCGCGCCCGCCCATAGGGCGAGCGCCATGCCCAGTATGCGTAGATCTTCAGCTGTCATCGTTCCTCACTACATTCAGGCTATCAGGCAGGCGATGCGTAAGCCAGCACCTGCCAGACAAAGATGATTAGAATTAGCAGCGCGCCACCCAACTGTAGCACGGTGGCGATCCCCCAGCTGGTGACCCCCCCCAGCGCCGCCCGGACCGCCAGGTCCCAGTCGCCTCGTTTGTGATACTCGCCCAGCAGTACTCCTGCTGCATATCCCAGCACGGTGCCCACCAGCGGAAAGATAAAGGTCCCGATGAGCGAACCGAAGAACCCGAGGACAACAGAGCGCTTTGAGGAGCCGCTCGCTTTCGCGCCGACCACAGGGAGCCAGATATCGGCCAGCCCCGTGACCAAGGCGATCAGCGTGATCCCGGCAAAGGTCAGCGGATCGATGGCTGCAAAGCCGTTGCCTCGCTCGAGGAGGGCGTAGAGGAAAACGGTGAGCCACACGAGAAAGCTGCCGGGCAGAATGGGGATGACGATGCCCACGATGCCCAGCAGAATGAAGAAGACGGCCACGCCAAAGGTGAGGGACTGTAGTAAGAGCTGCAAGAGGGCTCTCCGGGCTACCGCTCAGATCTGTACTTTTACGCTCTATCCCTATACGCGAGTGTGCAGCATCCTTGGCACTCTCAGAGCTGCTTGCTCGCATACCAGAAGCGCACGAAAAGATCGGCCAGATAGCTGCGGAGCCCAACCAGCTGATCGAAACCGGCGCGCCGCAATCCCGCGGCGTCCAATTCATTCAGGTGGCGCCAGGTGAGCGGGCTCCCAACGAAGGGATGGAACCATTCGCCCAGCCGGGGCAGCCAGTGAGTTAACACGTAGAGGCAGCGCGCCGCCGGCAGCGCCTGGCGCATGGCGCGCGCGTCAAACTCCTCCAGGCCAATATGCAGGCGCAGGAGGTAGCTGTCCACCATCGTCTCTTCGGCAATCGGTGCTGCTCCCGCCGCCGACGCGGCCAGACCCGCACGTGGTTGTGTATGCAGGCGCTCCATTGACTCTAGAAATACAACCAGGTCCAAAATTGGAGCGCCCACGGACACTCCAGCCCAATCCAGCAGGAAACAGTCGTCGAAGAGCGTGTGATGCCAATGGTCGAGAGAGGGGTTGCCGTGCAGTAACGTCGCCGGCAGCTCGCGGAGGGGATGGAGGACAGGCAGCGGATCGTCGAGTAGATCGGCCAGCGCGTCGAGATGGCGCCGCTCGACGATGCCGGGCCAGCCGCCCAGCTGGCGCATTACTTCCAGCCCGACCGCTGCACGGATGAAGGTGGGCGCGAGCCGCCCGGCGCTGTGCATCGCGTGGCTGGAAAGGGGACTCAGGTGCCCGGAGAGACGATCCCACACCCGCCACACCTGCTCGACGTAATAGCCGCTCTCCTCGTCAACAGGTTCCACAGCAAGCCACTCCGTCCGCCGGAGCTGCGCCTCCTGCTGCCAGTATGCGCCGTGAAAGGAGGCCAGCACGGCGATGACCTTCTCCACATCTTCGGCGCTCCAGCGAACAGGCAGCCGGTGGCGGGGGACGTCCTGCAACACAACCCAGCTCCAGTCGTGGGAGATATGCTGCAGCAGGCAGCGCGGTACCAGCCGGCGGAGGCGCGGCGCATGGTCGCGATAAAAGCCGGCCTCGCGCCGGTTCGTCCGCTTGCCGACGAGGGGGACGGGATCGGAGACGCCGTCGACGGTGAGCAGGTAACGCGCCAGGCTGTGATCGTTCAGCGGCTCGACCACAACGTCCCGGACAGTGGCGCCATCCAGCGCCGGAACCTGGCGTAGAATCGCCGTCCACGCGCCCTCGTCCAGCTGGCGCAACTCATTTACCTGCACCCTTGAAATGCTCATAGCGTTTACATTGTAGGGAGTGCACGCTAAAACGCAACTCACGCCAGTTTACTGAACGACCAATCACCTCTATAATTCAGCGTCATGGCATTTGAATTTGAACTTCTGGCAACCGCCCCTGCGACCGGCGCCCGCGCTGGGCGGTTTCATACGCCGCACGGCGTGATCCCAACGCCGGTCTTTGCGCCGGTCGGCACGCAGGCCACCGTAAAAGCGCTGCGTCCGTCCGATCTGCACAATCTCGGCGCCTCGCTGATCCTCAGCAACACCTATCACCTCTACCTGCGCCCCGGCGACGAGCGCATCCGCCAGCTGGGCGGCCTGCACCAGTTCATGGGCTGGGACGGCCCCATTCTCACCGACAGCGGCGGCTTTCAGGTCTTCAGCCTCAGCGACACGCGGACAATCGACGACGAAGGTGTCACTTTCCAATCACACATCGACGGCTCGTACCACCGCCTGACCCCTGAGAAAAGCATTCAGATTCAGGAAAATCTGGGCGCAGACATCATCATGGCTTTCGACGAGTGCCCCCCGCCGGACGACTACGACTATATGAAGCGTTCGCTGACGCGCACCCACGCCTGGGCCAGGCGTTCACTGGCGGCGAAGAGCCGAGACGATCAGGCGCTCTTTGGCATCGTACAGGGCGGCATCTTCCACGATCTACGCGAGGAAAGTGCTGAATTTCTGCTTGGTCTCGACCTCCCCGGCTACGCCATCGGCGGGCTGGCAGTGGGCGAGACGAAGCCACAGATGCACCAGGTGCTAGAATGGTTGCATCCCATTCTTCCGGCCGGCAAGCCACGTTACCTGATGGGCGTCGGCGCGCCGGAGGATCTCGTCAACGGCGTGATGCGCGGCATCGACATTTTCGACTGCGTGCTGCCGACGCGGCTGGCCCGCCACGGCTCCGCCTGGATCAAGGGCGAACGCCTCAATCTGCGCAACGCCCGCTTCAAGGACGATCCCGGCCCACTGGATCCGTCCTGCTCCTGCTATACCTGCACCCATTTCAGCCGTGCTTACCTCAACCACCTGGTGAAGGCTAACGAGATCCTGGGCCACATCCTGCTGACCACGCATAACGTCCACTTTCTAATCAACTTGATGGGTGAGATGCGGTTGGCGATCCTCGACGGCGCCTTCGAGGTCTATGCACACGAATTTCTGAGCCACTACGAAAGCGGGAGCTAAAGCGGAGCTCCCTTACACCCTACACCTTCTCTTTTCCCCGAACGGTACCATGTATGTTTAGCGTGAGGCTGAGTTGCCGATGACCATTCTGGAAGCGATCTTGCTGGGTATCGTACAGGGTGCGACGGAGTTTCTGCCGATCTCCAGCAGCGGGCACACGATCTTGATTCCCGACCTGTTCGGGCTGCCGGAGCCGGGGCTGATACTTATCAGCATCGCCCACCAGGGCACACTGCTGGCGGTACTCATCTACTTCTGGCGTGATCTGTGGGCCATTTTGCGGGGCGTTCTGAGCGGCTTCTGGACGCGGGCGCCGCTGGAGAGCGCCGATGCGCGGCTGGGGTGGCAGATCGCCTTCGGCTCAATACCCATCGTCATCGCCGGCCTCACATTGGAGGAGTTCTTCGAGGCGATCTTCGCCACGCCACTCTATGCCGCCGGCTTTCTCCTGGTCACGTCCCTGCTGCTGGTCATCGGAGAGCGCCTGATGAGCGGGCACAAAGAGCTAACGAAGATCACGTGGGGCGACGCCCTCATCGTCGGCTTTTTCCAGACCGTGGCCCTCTTCCCCGGCATCTCCCGCTCCGGCAGTACCATCACCGGCGGCCTGCTACGTGGGTTGGAACGGGACACCGCGGCGCGCTTTAGCTTTCTTCTCGGCATTCCGGCGATTCTCGGCGCCGGCTTCCTGGCCCTCCTGGATATCTTCGAAGCGGGCGCTCTGGGCGCCCAGCTTCCCGTCTACGCGGCGACCTTTCTCGCGGCGGCAGTGACCGGCTACGCCAGCATCCACTTCCTTCTCACCTGGCTGCGCGAGCATACCCTCTACCTCTTCGCCGTCTATACCGCTGCCTTCGGCCTCTTTTACCTCCTGCTGGCGCTCCTGGGCGTCGTATGAGCAGCGCCCCCTCTCTGGCCAGCGCGCGCCTGCTTGCGCTTCTATGGCTGCTGGCGTTTGCACTCGTCAGCGCGGGCTGCGCAGAGGACGCGCCCCCGCCGCGCACGCTGGAGGCGCCGCCGCCGCCCGTGACGCTCGACATTGGCCTCAGCAGCAGCGCCGGGTCCTTCGCCACCCTGGTCGCCGCCCCTTATGCCGAGGAAACTGAGAGAGCGGTACTCAATTTCGTGACCGGCAACAGCGCCGTGCTGCTCGACGAGCTTGCCGCCGGTCAATTTGACGCCGTGCTGACCCAACATGTTCCCGCCGAAAGCGAGCTGTGGTTCAACCCGGTGGCCCTCGACGCGCTGGCCATCGTCGTCCATCCCGATAATCCGCTGCGCCGGGTGAGCCGCAGCCAGCTCCAGGCTATCTACAGCGGGCAGATCGACGAGTGGGCCGCCGTCGGCAGCGCGGGCGGCGCGATCGTACCGGTGGGACGTGAACAGGGTTCCGCGGCGCGGGCCACTTTTGAGGCACGCATCATGGGCGAGCGGCGGACGACGATCAACAGCCTCATCGCCACAGGCAACCAGGCCCTGCTCCAAGCGGTAGCCGCCGATCCCCAGGCGATCGGCTACACGATGCTCGGCGCGCTGGATTCGGAAAGAGACGTAACGGCGGTCGCGGTCGAAGGGACGGTCCCCTCTCCGCAAAGCACGGAAAGTCAGGAGTATCTCCTCAGCGCTCCTCTCTACTTTGTGACGCGGGAGGAGCCATCCGGGCCCCAGGCGACGGGCGCCGAACTGCGCGCCTTCCTCGCCTGGCTGCAATCGCCTGCGGGGCAGGAGATCCTCAGTGAAAAATATGGTGGAGTGAGGTAAAATAAAGCGAGAGAGAAGCAAGGATCAATCCCATGATACATCCCACGACTTTTCTCCTCTACTGGACAGGCTGGACTTAACGAGCGGAGCTCCCACTACCGGCCGGCGAGGAGCCCGTTTAAGAACGGCCTTACCTGACACTCAGGCTTGCTTCGCTTCAAGAAGGGCCTGCACAGAGAGGAGATCCCATCATGAATAGCAACGAGAACGTTCTGGAAATCAGCAGAGCCCAGAACGGCCGCGCCACGGGCGCGAAAGAGGCGTCTGCCTACGCAGAGCCACAGGCAGGCGCGCCTGCACAGCCGAGCAGAGCGGAACCAGCTAGCAGGAGCAGCGACTACTACATCGCGCTCGCCGATAAGTATGTCGCTCATATCTACGAACCGTTGAACGTCGTCATCGAACGGGGCGAGGGCGTCTGGGTGTGGGACGTCGAGGGCAATCGCTACCTCGACTGCCTCAGCGCCTACTCGGCCCTGAACCAGGGCCACGTCCACCCCCGCATTATGGCCGCCGCCGTCGCACAAATGGGGCGCGTTACCCTCACCTCCCGCGCGTT
>JAWVYW010000001.1:0-98087 GCA_033722535.1 Promineifilaceae bacterium (SeqCode) | reverse complement strand
TGAATTGGCAACCGTAGCACAACGGCATAGAATGCGCTTGTTACGCTTTAGTTTATGGTTTAAACCCCCTTGGGGGGTTCTATTTTTCACTCCTTTATCGATTAAATTGCTATGGGGGGCGCCATGAACCTGGCGCCGCCGATTTTTGTTTCTCTCCAGACTGTCTCCCCTCCAAGGGCTGTGAAAGCGAGGTTAATTTCTCCTGCTGTGGCTCGGAAAAGAGCGAAAAAGTGGCTATAATTGGAACATATGTTCTAAGAATACGGCTGAGGGTGCATCGTCAGCCGGATGACGCAGTCCACACAAAGTGGCCTCAAACCACCAGAGAGCAGGAGAAGACGTATGTTTCGACCCGCAATTAAACGAGAAGCCAAATTGCGCTTGGCTATCGCCGGCCCGTCCGGCTCCGGTAAGACGTACACAGCCCTGGCGCTCGCCACGGCGCTGGCGGAAGAGGGGCGCGTGGCGGTTGTAGACACTGAGCACGGCAGCGCCAGCAAGTATGCCGATATCTTCGACTTCGACGTCGTCAACTTCGACGCCCCGTTCCACCCCGACCGCTTCGTCGAAGCTATCCAGACGGCGGAGAGCAGCGGCTATGACGTGATTATCATCGACAGCCTGAGCCACGCCTGGAACGGCACCGGCGGCCTGTTGCAGATCGTCGATACGGCAGCGCGCAAGTATAAGGGCAACACCTATATGGCGTGGAGTGAAGGGACGCCGCTCCAGAACCGGCTCGTGGAGACGATCGTTGGAGCCTCCATTCACGTCATCGGCACGATGCGCAGCAAGCAGGACTACGTGCTTGTGGAGCGGAACGGCAAGCAGGTACCTCAGAAGGTGGGCATGGCCCCGATCCAGCGCGACGGATTCGAATATGAGTTTGACGTTTTTCTGGAGATGGATATCGAGAACAACGCCATCGTCACCAAGACGCGCTGTCCGGCGCTGGTCGGTGTGGTCATTCCAGAGCCGGGTGCAGAGCTGGCGGAGACGCTGCAGGGGTGGCTGAACGGTGAAAAGCCGCCGACGGAAGAAGAGCTGCGGGCGATGGCCCTCGATGCACCGACGTTGAGCGACTTTACCTACGCCGCCTACCAGCTGCCCGACGTCGCGACCATCTTTGAAAGCGAAAAGCGGTTGACCGACTGGTACAGCTTTGTCGCCGGGGACTACGAGCGGGCACAGACGGAACAGGTGTTGGAAATTCTGCTGGATTATTGTGCGGCGGTCGCGGGCGGCGAGCGGGTGCGTGACGCGGTCGAAGAGGCCCGTGACGCTCTCGAGGCAATGCTTGCGGCCTCCGAGCCGGCCTAACCGACGTCTGTTACTCTAGCGTCACTTCGACGAAGCTGGTCTGACCGGGATGAACCCACGTCTCTACGCGCACCGCATCAGCACCCGTGCCGACGGTGACGCGGTAGAAGCCGGCGAAAACGTCGTCGACGACGAAATTCTCGTTCCATCCAGGGTCGGGGTTGACGGTGTCGCTCTCATAGGTGGTTGCGCCCGAGTACGGGGCGCTGCCGTCCAGCCGGTGCAGCGTCACCGGCACCCCTTGGGCGAGTGAGCCGTCCGGCCACACAACTCGGCCGGCGAGTGTGCCGCGCCCATAGAAGGGATAGAGCCAGAGAAGTGGGTTACGGGTGTGGGCGTAGCTGTTCTGCCCCACGCGCACCTCGAAGTGCATGTGCGGTCCATCGGCCACGCCCGTGGCGCCTGAAAGGCCGATTACGTCGCCTGCCTGCACCTGCTGTCCCGTCGTAGCCCGGACTTCATTGAGGTGGCCGTAGAGAGTGAAGACCGGCTGCCCCTGGTGCGCCAGATCGTGCTGCACGACCACCAGATTACCGTAGAAGTCGGTGTGCGGGCCGTAAGCCGTTTCGGCGTCACTCCCCGCCACAACCACCGTCCCCGGCGCCACCGCCAATATCTCTGTGTCGTAGGTCACGTTAAACTCGACTCCATGGTGGGGGCGTAGCTGACCGCCGCGCGTGCTGGCGTAAGGGTAATGCTTGTCGGTCCACGTCGCCGCGGGAGGCGCAACCGGGCGGTAGAACCGGTAGTGATCGTTGGCCGAAGCGGCCGGGCGCGCCGGGGGCGTAAAGGTGGGACCCGGCGTGGCTGTGGCCCCTGGCTCTTCTTCCGCAGGCTCCAGAGTAGGTGTCAGGCTCGGGTTCGCAAGCGTCGCGGTCGGCAGCGGCGTCGCCGTTGGCTCCGGCGTCGGGAGCAGGTCGAAGGCCGGAAAATCAACCGGCTCCCCCGGCGGTGAAGCGTCCGCAACCGCGGTCGCCGCCACCACGACTGCCGTCGCCTCGCTCTTACCTCCGTCTATGGCAGGGCCGGCGTCTGCCCCGACGACGGGGGCTGCTGCTTGGCAGCCCACGCCGAGGAGCGCGAACAGGAGGAGGCTCAGGTAGAGGAGGGGCCGGTACGGGGCGCCCACCGCTGCGTTCTCCTCCCCCCTCGTCGGTAGACGCTTCAGGCTCAAAATCCGCCTCTCTCCGCTGCTATCTCCATGATGGAAGAGACGCGCTCTGCCGTCTCCGCTTCCAGCGCTTCGACCTCCTGGCGCCACTGTTCAGCGCGTTCCTGATCCTGGAGGCTGGCCGCATTTATCTTCACATTAAGCGCTGCCGTCTGCACGGCGGCGTGAGCCATTATGGCTCCGCCGGCGGCGTCGGTAACGGCGTTGGCGTTGCCCACGCGGGCGATCGTTTCCGCCAATCGGGCGACGTCACGGCTGAGCCGGGCTACCTGCAGCGGCGCTTCACCGGCGCCGATCATTGCCTCTTCAATCGCCGCTTCCCGCGCCGCCTTGTCCAGCTCCTTGGCGCGATAGGCGGCCATCACGCGATCGAAGGCGGCGGCATCGGCGACAACCCCTTCGGTGAGACGCTCACGGAGCATAGCCGCTTCCTCCTGTACCTCCTGGGCCTCCTCTTCGACGCCAGCGTATTTTTTGCGGCCCACCGTCAGCCCGGCGACCATTTCGGCAAGGGCGGCGCCGAGAGCGCCGGCCAGCGCGGCGACCGCGCCGCCGCCCGGCGTCGCTTCAGCCCCCGCCGTCGCTTCCAGAAAGCCGTACGGAACCAGCCGCTCCAGCGCGTGCTCTACTTCCTCGGGCTCTGCCAGGCGGTACTCCAGGATCTGATCGTCTTTGAGATCGTCCAGCTGCAGGTACCAGCGGGCGGCGCCCATTAGCGCCTCCTGTGGGGCAAGCCCGATCAGCTCCGCCTTGGTAACGGACAGGCCATAACGCGCTGCCTCGCGCCGCACCAGCTCCTGCACCCGGAAGATGGGCGTCCGTTCGAAGTTGAGGAGATTCATGCTGACCTGCGCCTGCCCCTCGACCAGGAAGCCTAGCCCCTGCACGTTCTGCAGCCCGCCGCTGCTGGCGCGCACCGCGCGTGCAATTTTGTTGGCAACGGCCACGTCGTCGGTGTTAAGGTAGACGTTATAGGCAATCAGGAAGGGACGGGCGCCGATTACCGTCGCCCCCGATGGCCTTGCTTCGGCGGGGCCGAAGTCCGGCGCGCGCTCCGGATCGGTCGCTATCTCCTCACGCCACTGCTCATACTCGCCGCGCCGAATGTTAGAGAGTTTCTGCCGTTCTGGACGCGTCGCCGCTTCTGCATAGAGATAGACGGGAATGCCCAGCTCTTCGCCTACGCGGGCGCCCAGTCGGCGTGCAATGTCGACGCAATCCTCCATCGTCGCTTCCCGCACCGGAATAAAGGGCACAACGTCGGTGGCGCCGATGCGCGGGTGCTCCCCTTCATGTTCGTCCATGTTGATCTGTTCGGCAGCCACCCTGATGGCCCGATAGGCTGCTTCTTCGACGACGTCCGCCGCGCCGACGAAGGTGATGACGGTCCGATTGTGATCGGGATCGCTGCTTACATCCAATATGCGGCTGCCACGCACCCCCGCAATGGCGGATTCGATGGCCTGAATCACGCTTCCGCGCCGTCCCTCGCTGAAGTTGGGGACGCACTCGATGATCTGCTGCATGGAGTAACTCCTTATTCGCTTAGGCATCACTAGAACTAACGGCGCGATTGTATCAGGAAAAGCATTGCCCGGCAGCGGATGCACGTACCGTTCGCAGAGCCCTCACCTTCCGCTCGCCGTCTGTGAGCGGTACCTTTGGAGCGCTTTCCCTCTTCTCCCAACATGATAGAATATCAGTATCGCGTCCCGTCTGCATTAAGAGGAGGTCACCGCAAAATGGGCTATTTCCTGTCTTACGACACCATGATCTTCGCCAACGCGCTGCTTGTGGGGGGTGCTATTGGGGCCGTCGTGGGGATTGTGGCCCTCACCGCGCACTCGGCGTCAGAGGGTCTCGCGCTGGTTTTTACTGGTATTCTTGTCGGGGCGATCCTCATGATCGGCTATCAGGCGCTGGCGACCGGATGGGCGGTAGGTCTCGGCTTAGAGAATGCCTTTCGCGTTTTCGAGCTTGAAGGCGATGTTGGCGGTCAACGGCTGCTCGACATGCTCTTGCTTATCATCTACGCAGCGTTCATCGGTGGCCTCGTGATGGTTGTAAGCCTTGCGCCTCTGCGCGCGCTGATAGGCGCCATCGCCGGGGCCATCATGGGTACAGTCGCCGGCACGATGGTCTGGCTCACCCTGGACTACCTCGACGTTAGCGTTCCCGTCATCCTGTTCGCGAGCTTTGCGCTGGGCGTCGTTCTGTTCTTCTTTGAGGTGCTCCCGTTGGGCGGCACCTGATCCCCGCCCCTCCCAACTCTCAGGCGCTGTCTTTCTGCCTGCGCCGGCGAACGGAGGCGCGTACAGCTTTCCAGACCTTTTTCACAGCACTCGCATCATCACTGTCTATTGCGCGGGCACTGTAACGCGCCTCGAGAAAGGCATCCGTCAGCGCCGAAATCTCCGCTTCTGCTTCCGGCCACTCCGCCTGCAGATCCCGGGCGTACTCTGAAGGAGTCTCGCTCTCCTGTCGCTCGACGCCCGCTTCCGATGCGCGGCGTACGGTGGAGAGAGAAAAGTAGCGGACTTGCTCGCGCGGGGGGAGTGCGCCCACCCGGAGAAAGCGCCACGGAGTGGCGCTGCCGGCTGCAGTGCCCGCTTCCCGTTGCAGGCGCACGCGCACCGCGTCTTGCAGGGTGACGGCGCGTTCCGATGCGCTGTGCCAGAGTCGCTGGAGCCAGCGATCGATACGTTCCCACCAGTGCGCTAGGAGGTCTAGATTCAGCCTTATGCCCCGCTCGCGCACGAAAAAAAGGAAGGCGGCAGCGGCGATCAGAGCCGCCAGTGCCCAAAATGTGGCGCCAGCGAAGAGCGTCGCCGTCTCGCCGAGTGGAGCCGGCGTGATGGGGGGTAACTCTAGCGGTGGCTCGATCGGCGCCTGCTCCACCGGCTCCTCGCCTCCGCTCGGTAAGCTGAAAAGGCTGAGGAACAGCACTCCGAGCAGGGTTAGCAGGAGAAAGATAAACTGAGCGACGGCGAGGATAACACGGAAAAAGAGGGCCAGCAGAGTTGCGATCCCCAGCGTCGAGCCGATCGGCAGAAAGGCGGCGACCAAAGCGATAAGTAGTAAAAGGACAATGCTGCCGCGTCGCCAGCGGCGGCTCATGTCGGGCAGGGTCTTTACGCCGTCGGCCGTCCAGCGCGCCTGCATCATCGTCAGCCGCGCTCGACTCACGAGCCATAGGCCCAGAATGAAGTACAGGATCAGGGCCAGCAGCATCTGGGGCTCCATGCCGAGACGGGTGAGACTGCGGATGCCCTCGTCGGCGGCGCGAGTAAAGTCGACCGAGGTGAGGGCGGCAAAGAGGGCCATCACCAGCCCACCGTTCAACCAGCTGCGCACAAACGACTCGAAGACCTCCGGTCGGGAGAAATCAACTGGGCGGTCTATGCGCCGCCGTTGCTCCTCTTCGCCGAGGCTGTAATAGGCTCGCTCCCCCGGGCTCAGCGTGAGCCGCCCGTAGAGATTGGTAAGGAAGCTGCCGCGCTCCCACGCGACCCCGGCGAGTACAAGATAGACGACGAAGACGCCGTCGAGGAAGGTAAGCGGCGAGATGAGGTACTCATACCAGGTGGCCCATCCCGGAAAGCCGCCGGTGACCAGCCACGTAAGCAGGCGCACCAGGAACGCCAGCACGACAACTTCCGCGGCGCGATAGCTGAGGCGATTGAAAGAACGACGCTCGGGATGGGCCAGCCAACGCGTGGTGACGATCGCTTCCAGAGCGACGAAGAAGACGACGGGAAGCAGCAACTCCCACGCCGGCGATGGGTTCAAAAGGCGAACGAACACCGCCGGCCCCGTCAGCAGGGCCGTGATCAGGATGGCAAGCAGGAGCGAGAAGAGGACTGGTGACTGTTCATCCTCGCTCCTCTCGTCCTCTGCCATCGCCACCGGTTTGGTCCTTTCGATGTCCATCTTTTTCTTCTATCTCTGTGCCGGCTGCGGGCTTTGAAGGACGTCAAGGTCTTTCTGTGCCGCCACCTGAAAGGCGGTGAAGCCCAGCTGGCGTGCGCGCTGCCGGATCTCCCCGAAATGAATGCTCGTTTCGACCAGCAAGAGCAACGGATTATAGCCGGCGCGCACCAGCCGGTGCAGCGCCTGTACCAACGCCTCATCCGCCGTCGGCGTGATCACCGGGAGCGTCGCACCCCAGCTGAGGTGGACGGTGGCGCCCGGGAGCCAGGAGGCAAAGGGTGGGGCATTGCGCCCCGCCTCCACACGCGCCAGTAGCTCCAGAATCTTCATCAGATGGTCACGACCTGTCCGCGGTGGGATCGGCGGCGGGACGAAGGCGGCGTCCTCCCCTGCCAGCAGTAGTCGACCGCTGACGGCGTCGAAAGCGCCCGCCGCGTCGGGGGCAGAGCGCAGCTGAAGCAAGGGGTCCTGCGCGTTAGTCGCCAAGCCCACAGCCTGCTTGCGCTCGATGAGGTGGGCGGCGAGCGACGCCGCGATCTCTATCGCCCACTCCGGGGCGCTATAGCGGGCGCGACGGCTGTAATCGCCGGCGCTGAGATTGAGCATAATGGCCGTATCGAGGGCGATGGCCGGCTGCAACGTCTTCACGACCAGCTGATTGCTGTGGGCGCTGACTTTCCAGTTGATCTGCCGCAGGCTGTCCCCGGAGCGATAGTCGCGGACACCGTTCGGCCGCGCCGGGTCTTCGAAGAGGCGCTGGTTGCTGGCGATCGTGCCAAAAGGCAGACGCGATGGCAGGCCCAGCTGGCTGAGCGGAATGATGCGCGGATAAACGGTAAGATAACTGAGCCCCGACTGCGCATTCTGCTGCTGCCAGCCGAAGAGATCACCCATCCGAACAAAGAGTGGTCCCAGCCTGTAGTACCCGCGCCGCGTAGCGCGGACCTTGTAGGTGAACGCGGTGCGCTCGCCGCCGCCGAGTGAAAGTGCATAGTTCGGGCGGCGCCCGGAAGAGAGCTCCGGCGGCACACTCTCCGTGATCTGGAGCCATGGCAGGGGCACGCGCCCCTCGTTGCGCAGTGTGATTCTAACCGGGATAACCTCGCGCAGAAACGCGTGGTCGGTAAAGGTGCGTTCAAAGCGGACATTTCTGAACGCGCGCGGCATCACCCAGCGAGACCAGATGTAGATGCCGCTTGTGACGTAGAAGATATAGAAGATGAAGTCGATCCGCAGCAGGATTCCCACGACCAGCAGAATGAGAATCAGGACGGCGAGGCTACTCACTGGCTACCGCCCCTGGAACTCGCCGAGCTCCAGGGGTGTTTCGGCGATGATCTCGGCGATCACCTGCGGCACCCGTCGCCCGCGGAGCGCGCTCTCGGCCTGCATCAGGCAGCGGTGCGCCAAAATGACCGGCGCCAGCCGTTTGACGTCGTCGGGCAGCACGAAGTCTCGTCCGCGCATGGCGGCGTACGCCTGGCTGCCCCGGTAGAGTGCGTGGCTGCCGCGCGGGCTCGCTCCCAGAAGGAGATCGCTGTGGCTGCGCGTGCGGGCAACCAGCCGTACCACGTAGTCGCGCACCGTCTCGTCGACATGCACCTCCCACACCTGACGCGCCAGCTGGGGAACGCGCTCCCCATCCACCACCGGCTGTAGCCGCGCTATTGGATGCTCCCGCTCTAGGTTGACCAGCATCTGGCTCTCTGTTTTCACGTCGAGGTAGCCAAGGCTGAGCTTCATGAAGAAGCGGTCGAGTTGCGCTTCTGGCAGGGGAAAGGTGCCCTCATATTCCACCGGGTTCTGGGTGGCGATGACGAAGAAGGGGGGATCGAGAACGCGGGTGACGCCATCTACCGTTACCTGCCGCTCGCCCATGCTTTCTAGCAGCGCCGACTGGGTGCGCGGCGTGGCGCGGTTGATCTCATCTGCGAGGAGAATATTGGTAAAGGCGGGGCCGGGAATAAAGTTGAAGCTGCCGCTCTGCTGGTCGTAGACCGATACACCGGTTACATCATTCGGCAGCAGATCAGGCGTGCACTGTAGCCGCTTGAAATCGACGCCCAGAGAAATGGCGAGAGCGCGGGCGAGCATGGTCTTGCCTACACCGGGAACATCTTCCAGTAGAACGTGGCCTTCGCATAGTAAAGAGACTAACAGAAGCTCTATCGTTTCCCGCTTGCCGATAATGACCTGTTCGACGTTCTCTACAACTTCCCGGGTGAACCTCTGGATTGCTTCCATAGGGGCAGTATACATGAAAAGCGGGCCTGGGACTTGCATCTTTCCCCTTTCTGAGAAAGAATGGAGCGGCGTTTTTCGGGGAAACGTGGCAGGGATGAGGGTAGAAACTAGTTGTAAGGTCGCAGCCTGCCATGCGCCGCGCGGAACGTCGCGTAACCACGCACACCTGTTAGTCACATCTGTGAACGTGTGCCACAGCGATGGTGCACCCGTAGCATAAAAACCAGGATCAATCTTGCATAGACCCGAGCAACCGGGGCTCTTCGGCCTGCGTGCTGGCGGCCGCTCGTCCGTGCTGCCTATTGACCGGCACTTCGACGTGGCGTTCGCCGACGAAATGGCACGACTTGAGTCCTATAACAAGCATCACTACCGGCCGAACACCTATATGCACAAGTGGTGGGCCAGGCGATGCGGCAGCACCTTTCGCCTGATTCTCAAGCACCTGGTGGAAGATGAGTTGCTGCGAGATTACTACGCGCCCGGTGGGCTTGAAGGCGCGGTCATCCTCGACCCGATGATGGGTGGGGGAACGACGCTACACGAGGCGTTGCGCCTGGGGGCCAATGTCATAGGCGTGGATATCGACCCCATTCCCGTCCTGCAGGCGCGGGCGACGCTTTCTGACGTGCCGCTTTCCCGGCTAGAGGAGGGCTTTGCCACACTTCAGGAGGCACTTTCCGCGCGCCTGGCGCCCCTCTTTCATACGGCGTGCCCCCACTGTCAGTGCGAGGTGCCCCTGCGCTTCATGCTCTACGCCGCTCGCCGTCACTGTGCGTGCGGGCCGGTGCTGGTCGCCGATTCCACCATTCTACGCTACGAGGAGGACGGCGCGACGCTCCGCCTCTGCGAGCGCTGCCATGCGGTAACGCGAGATGGCGCGAATTGTGCCTGCCCGCCCCTCCCCGACCGACCACCGCTGGTGCCCAAAGAGCTGACGGGATGCGGCGAATGTGGCGAGCGTTATCAGGAGAATACGACGATTCCCTATTACCGGCGCTACGCGCCGCTGGTCGTCGTCGCCGCCTGCCCAACGCACGGCCTTTTCTATGAAGCGCCGCGTGCGGGCGACCTGCGGCACCTCGAAGCGGCCGATGCCCGGCGGTCCCGCCTGGCGCTCGGCGCACGTGCTGGCTTCGACGTGCCGAGCGGCCTTAAGTCGCGCGATCTGCTCGGCCGTGGGGTCTCTTCCTTCATCGATCTTTTCAGCAGCAGACAGCTGATCTACCTGGAGGAAGCGATTCGGCTCCTGCCGCGCTTTGAGCCACTCGTCCGTCTCAATTTGGCTCTTCTCGTTTCGACGTCGCTGGAATTCAACTCTTTGCTGTGTGGCTACAAAGGAGTGCGTCGTGGCGAACGTCCCGGCGCAATCCGCCACACCTTTTCGTATCACGCCTACGCCTTTCCCTACACGGCGCTGGAGAACAACCTGCTCTATCCCCAGAAGGCGTCGGGCACGCTGGAGAAGCTGTTTCACGATCGCATCCGGCGCGCGCGCAAATGGGCGCTGCGACCGCGAGAGCGCCGGCTGACGAAGAAGAGGCGCTTCTCGACCATCATGGGGGAGCGAGAGATAGGGCTCGAGGTCGCAGATCTCGCCGCCTTTCCCGTAGAAAAAGGGGGACGTTTTCTCCTCCGCCAGCAGTCAGCCGCCTCACTTCCGCTCCCGGATGATAGCGTCGACTTTGTGGTCACCGATCCTCCCTACTACGACAGCGTACAGTACTCCGATCTGGCGACCTTTTTCCGCGTCTGGCTGCAGCGCTTGTTACCTGAGGGAGCACGCTGGGAGTATGATTTTGCCGACTCCGCCGTCGACCCCAACGGCAACGGCTCAGGGCAATATCGTGATGTTCTTAGTCGTATCTTCTCGGAGTGCGCGCGCGTGCTGCGGCCGGCGCACGGGCGGCTTATTTTCACCTTCCACAACTGGAAGGCCCAGGGCTGGACGGCGCTGACGCTGGCGCTACAGCGGGCAGGATTTCAGTTACGTAGCTGCTACGTCGTGCACTCCGAAAATCCGATCTCAGTTCATATCAACGGCCTGCGCGCGCTGACTCACGATGCCATTCTGGTGCTGGCGCTACCGCCGCAATCCTCCCCTGCCGGCATACAGCCGAGGAGCTGGCGCCGCCCGGGGGCGATCGACAAGACGGAGAGCGCCCGTTTCTGCGAGGACTGTGCGCTTCTGCTCGGCTGGCTGCTCCAGGCGCGCCTGCCGGAGGCGGAGGTCGCCCGCCACTGGGAAGAGGCGCTGCGCTGATCCTGTGGGAGGCTCGGGAAGGTGGCGGGTGGGCACGTGAAAAAGGGCCGGCATGCCGGCCCCTCTCTCAGTCATCTTCTCCTGTAACGCAGCTACTTATCCGGCGAGGAACGCTTCGAGATTGGCGCGACTGATCCGGTAAGCAGAGCCGATCTTGCGCGCCTTGAGATCGCCGGCTTCGATGGCGCTGACGACGTCTTCCGGGGAAACCTGCAGAATCGCAGCCGCCTGGTCTGGCGTCATCACGGCCGGCATTTCGTTGCCGCCTGACGGTGCTGCCTGAGGGGTCGTCGCTTCCTGTGCTGGCTGTGCCGGCTGCGCGGGCTGTTGTTGCTGTTGCTGCATCTGTTGCTGCATCGCGCCGATCCCCATCATGCCGATGCCCAGCTCGCCCAGATTGCCGCCCCCTTCGTTCTGTGCAGCAGCGACGGCAGCGTCCGCAATCTGCTTCTGGGTATAGCTGGTACCATACCCCATGTTGGTGACCACTTCGAGACTGCGCGGGTGGAGTCCCAGACGAATGTTGAAGTCGACCAGCACCATACCGATATTGTCGAAATCAGCCTGGAGCAGACCGACCAACAAATCATTCAGATCCTGTGAGAACGACTGCAGCTGCGCCGGCCCCAGATTTTTCGCCGTCGCCAGTTCGCTGAGCTTGTCCTGGATCATCACCCCGAGCATCGGGTCGAGGCGATCCTTGATCTGCGGCTGGCGTACGCTGTCGCGAAAGGCGTCCATGGCGTTGAGAAAGCGCCACGGATCTTCTACACGCGCCATGTACGTGCCGTGGCCGGCGATGGCGCTGGCGCCCGGCGGCCGGTTCAAGTGCTCCACAATAATCGGCTGCGCTGTACCCCACTTGAGGGTGAGATCGGTCGTCTTAACGTAAAAGACGTCGGCTGTGAAGACATTTTCGCCGCCGAAGAGCCCCCGTTCGATAAGGTCGGTGATGAAATGGCTGTTGGTGGTGATGACGTGCGTTCCCGGGTCGAAAGTCGCCAGCGGTTCGCCGCCGCGCACGAAGAGCGCTACTTCACCCGGCTGCACAATAACCACCGAACCGAGCTTGATCTGCCCCGGCCCGCCGCGGGGCACCTTCTGTACAATTTCGTCGCGCAGCCACGGTTCAGCCGCAATGCGGTCTAAGATCTTGGGCATTTCAATCACTCCTTTGCGCGATGCCGCGCAGCACTTCCTGGCGTCTGCCAAATATCTGGTTGGCGTCCTGGATGGCGGTGTCGAGGCGGCGAATCTGCCCACCCACGTCGCCATTGTTGCTTACCTCTTGCTGTAAGGTGTTGACGTCCGCTTCGATCTCGTCGGCGTGGGCCAGCATCTGAGCGTCGAACTGGTAGAGGCGCCCCAGATCGTCGGCGTCCACCTTCACGGCATCGAAGAACGAGGCATATCCCTGCGGCGCATCCTTAATCTTCCCGATGAGTCCCATCAGCCGGCTGTCGGCGCGACCGAGAGGTTCGGCATACTCAATGGCCAGGATGATGTCCCGGCTCAGATCCTGGTGGACGTTCGAGAGCTTCAGCCGCGTTTGCGAGAGGCGCGAGGCGATGGTGTCGCGTAACATCTGGTCCGCGGCCCGGCGCCGGCTGCGCTCGATGTAGCCGTCAAAGCCGGGGATCTTGCTTGCCAGCCGTCCCAGCCACGTCGATTCCTCCTCGATTTCCTCGTATAGGTCGGGAACGTCAGCGCCTTTATTCTCCTTCAGAGGATCTTTGAAGGGGTCGTCGTAGCTGGCGTCGAAAGCGTCTTTCTTGAAGGGATCATCCATCGGTGCTTACCTCCTGGTACGGTCTCCGGCGAGCGCGCTAATAGCTCTGTCAGCAGTCAATTCTGGTTAAAGGAAGTACTCAGTGCCGCAGTAAGGGCAGCGAACCACCCCCTGACCGGCAAGTTCCAACTCCCCACCACAGACGGCACAGGTGCTGCGCTCGCGCAATTGGCTGGCCTGCTGAGAGTATAACATACCTTCATCCCAATTCACATAGCCCGAGAATAACCCCTTCCCCACAAGCTCGTGCAAGAGGTCTTGGACCCGCTGCCGGCTGACGTCCATCTGAATTGCCAGATCGCTGATCGGTACCTGCCCGCGGGTTTTAACAATGTTCAGCAGCTCGCGTTGCTGCTGACCGTGCTCTGCAGCCTCCGCCTCCTGACCTCCCTTCCAGAACAGAAAGATGCCGGCTCCCAGCGGCAGCAGGAGTACGAGGCCGAAGATGCCAAAGCCCAGCGTCGCCGCGCCCCATGAGCGCGTCCCCTCCACCGCCGGCACAACCATGATCAGGGCCAGAATCACACAACCGACCACCGCTCCCGCCGTCAGTAAGACTCCGAGTGTTCTTCCCATCGTTCTCCTTCGCGAGCTATGCTCGCCGCTAGCATAGCTAGTGGCTAGCTATGCCAGCGGGTCAGGGTCGTGTGCCCTTAGCAGCCCGCGGTGCGGAGCTCCTAGCCAAAGCCGCCGCTGCCGCCACCGCTGCTACCGCCACTGAAACCACCGCTAAAGCTACCGCCGGAGCTGCCACCACTGCTCGAAGAGCGAGTGCTTTGCAGAACAGTCTGGGTGTTCGTCAGCATCCGTGTTAATCCACTGGACATCGATTCGAGGCCTCCGGTCAGCCCGCCGGACATTCCTTCGAGCGTCGGCATCCGAGATTCGCCAAGGCCGCCGCCCGTCTCTCCCGCTCGCGTATGGCGCCCGCCTCGGGTGTGGGGAACGCCGCCATAGTGGGGATACGGCAGGTACCACGGCGGAATGGGCGTTCCCGGCACGGCTGAGAATTTTCGAATCCAGCTCCGCTCCAGGCCGAAGGCGACGGCATATGGCAGGTAGCGCTCGAAGATATCGGCCGCGTGCTCAAGATCGGTCTGGTTCTCAATATCTTCCAGATAGCGCTTGAACGCCAGCCATTTCGCTGCCGCCTCCGCTCCCTTTTCCGTCTTGCGCGGCATGAAGCGGCTGGCGAGCAACATCGCGGCGGCGACCACGCCCAGCGCGATCGCGGGACAGATGGCGGCGCTAACCTCATCTCCAACAATGCCGGGCAGGAAGAGAAAACTCACAAACGCCAGCGCACCGCCGGCCCAGGCGATACAACCGTAGGTGCTGCGAACTCCCTCTGGCGAGCGGCGGACGAAATTCCGCTGCTTCAATTCATCATATAGCTCGGAGCGGATCTCTGGTAGACGGTTGGAAAACTTATAACGCAGGCTGTCCAGATCCCGCTCCTCTTGGCCGCGGAAAATCCCCTTGATCATCTTGACTTCGAAGGGACGGAGCCCTTCGAGCGGTTTGTCCGTGCGTGTGAAGGTGTAATCCTTGTTACGCATCGTTTCCGTCATCGTCAGGTAGCCCCGCCGTGCAAGATCGATCAGCGTCGACATGACATCGTGGATATGCGCCGTTTCGTCGATGAGCGTACCCGCTACCGCCGGGGGTACGTCTTCGGGCGGCTCGGATAGATACTCCGGCACCGGCCCGATCTCCGGATCACGACCGGCAAGATACCAGACAATAAGAACCCCGATCAGTCCTCCGAAAACAAGGAGTAGAGAGCCCACAATCAGGAACAGGTTAAAGGCGTCGGCGAGCTGCTCCGCCCGTTGCCAGCTCGGCGTTTCCAGCTGGAGCTGCCCGCTGGGGAAGCGAGCGCCAACTTCGACCGCCGTTCCCGTCGGGCGTGCCTGCAGAAGCTCGAAAGACACGCGCTGTCCATCATCGCCGACCACGGTGCGGATCGCATCCTCATTCTCCTGCCCGCCCCACCGGGCGGCGGTTGCCGCGGCTTCGATACCATCCGGAAGATAAATATTGATGCGACTCTTTTCTACTGCCGCGCCGAGATCGCCCGGGAGGGCATTCCAGAAAACCTGGTCGCCATCCTCTTCCGTGCGGACCGCGTTCTCCACTCTGTAGCGGACGGTATAGTTCTGGCGCCCGGTTGCCGGTGGGAAATACCAGCGGATGACTGTTTCATCCCCCGAGCGTTCCACGACATAGGTGTATGGATCCCGTTGTAGAGAAGATTCGTAGACGCGGTCGCCTTCTATGACTGTCACGTCGCTGATGCCGTCGTTGTTGCCGGCGCGGCCCGTGGGGATCCCCCGAAAGCCGAAGGTGAAAGGAGCGCCGGAAAAGACGATGGTCTGATATTCGCTGACCAGTAGGTCCCCATTCTCCAGTACTTCGACGTCGACGTCGAAGCGGTCCCAGTAGAACTGCTTCACCTGCGCCTCTGAGACGCCGGACGTCGGCAGTAGAAGCAGGCCCAGTAAGAGTAACAGCAGCAACGCGCGTGTTACCCGTCCGTCGTTAGACAACGATTCTGCGGAAAACATGTGGCTCAACATTCCCTTCAAACTATCAACACAGCCGTGATTATAGCGTGTTGCTGCGTCTCGTAAACTGGCGCCCACGGGCGGAGGCAGGAACAGCTGAGCAAAGTGATCCTGTTGCCTCAGATGCCGCGGTGCACATATACTCGCTCTGATAAGCGCAAGCAGCTTCAGAAGGAGAAAGAGTATGAGAGTTGGTCTACAAATCCCTCGTTTTACGTGGCCAGACGGTCCTGAGGCGATCGCGCCCCGCCTGGCGGAGATTGCGCAGGCCGCCGAGGAGGCCGGTTTTTACAGCATGTGGGTCATGGATCACTTCTTCCAGATCCCGGGAATGGGCGAGGTAGACGAGCCGATGCTGGAAGGGTACAGTGCGCTGAGCTATCTGGCTGCCGTCACCGAGCACATCCGCCTGGGGACGCTAGTCACTGGCGTCATTTACCGCTATCCCGGTTTTCTCATAAAGCAGGTCAACACCCTCGACGTACTTTCTGGCGGACGCGCCTACTTCGGGGTGGGTGCCGGTTGGTTTGAGCGCGAGGCGAAGGGGCTGGGTTTTCCCTTTCCCACGGTTGCCGAACGATTCGAGCGGCTAGAAGAGGTGCTGCAGATCGCGCACCAGATGTGGGCCGGCGATTTCTCTCCTTTCCACGGCGAGCATTACCAGCTTGAAGAGCCGCTTTCCGTGCCGCAACCGTTAAGCGAGCCGCACCCGCCGATCCTGATCGGCGGTATGGGTGAGAAGAAGACGCTGCGACTGGTAGCCCAGTACGCCGATGCGTGTAACTTGTTCACTCGCGCCGGGCTCGACACGCTGCGCCACAAACTGGACGTTTTACGCGAGCATTGTGAGGCGGTCGGCCGCCCTTACGACGAAATCGAAAAGACAGCTTTGGGCACCGTGCACGTCGCTCCGGGCGAAATGACGGCGACGGATGTCATGAATCACTGTCGCGATCTGGCGCAGCTAGGGTTTGACCACGCCATCTTCAACATGCCGAACGTGCACGAAATTATGCCGCTGGATGTCTTCGGTAAGGAGATCATCCCGGCGGTGTCGAGCTTTTGACGATGGACGAACAGCTAACCGCGCCGGTTGGTGACGTGCGCGATGACACGACGCCCTCGCACGCCGGCGTCGCTCTACTTCTCATCGACGTCATCAACGATATGGAGTTTGAGGGCGGTGAGCGGCTGCTGGCGCAGGCGGCGGGAGTGGTCGACGCCCTCGCAGATCTGAAGCGGCGCGCAAAGGCAGCCGGCATACCAGTGATCTACGTCAACGATAACTTTGGCCGCTGGCAGTCCGACTTCAAGAAGCAGGTCGCCCATGTGCTCGAAGATGGCGTGCGCGGCGCATCTGTCGCCGAGCGTCTCCTGCCAGACGAAGACGACTACTTCGTCCTTAAGCCACGTCACTCCGGCTTCTACTCCACGACCTTGGACACCCTGCTGGCGTACCTAGGAGTCGACACCCTCATCCTGGCCGGCTTCGCCGCCGATATTTGCGTCCTCTTTACGGCAAGTGATGCCTACATCCGAGATTTTCGAATCATCATCCCTGCGGACTGTGTGGCCTCCAACGAGGCAGAGTTCACCGAGCAGGCGCTCGCGCTAATGGCGCGTGTGCTGGGGGCGGATGTCCGCCCCGCTTTCCAATTGCCACTGGAACGGCTGGCGCAATCTTGAACAGCTGTTGCCCGAGGAGCGCTCTCTTAAGCGAGCTGAATCCCGAAGATGCGAGAGGTGCAGGATGGGAGCGGGTCAGCTAAGGGCCGTTGCATAATGCTCGACCCACCAATTCAGCTGGTCTGCAATCGCCTCGACACGTTCGTCCAGTGGCGCGTCACGATCGGGCAGGGGGATCGGCGGCTCCGTTGGAGCGAGCCCGTGGATCCGGTGGAGTAGCTCTTGTCGGAGGTGCACGTTGAGGAGCCGGTTTTGATAGTCGTGGATGACCTGGTGAACATCCTCCCGCCCATCGGCGATCAGGTAGGCGGCGGGCATTTCTCTCACCAGAATCATACTCGGTGTGCGGGCTGCGTGGCGGAATACCATTGCCTCTGCGACGTCGACGCCCGCGAGTACATCTACCCCATGCAGATGGTCCAGGTTTCGAAGCAGCAGATCGAGCGGGCGTTCGCGCCGGAAAATGAGCTTTAACTGCGGCACCGTCGCGAGCTGCAGGATACCCCCCTGATACATCCGGCGCCCGATTATACCCCAGTTTAGCGCGCCCAGGAGATCGGTGGGATTACGCTTGGCGACCAGCGTGAGATGTGTGTGATCCTCGTAGACGGCGACAATTGCTGAGCCAAAAGAGCCGGCATTGCCCGGCGGAGCTGGATTCTCCGGCGGTTCGCCTGCGACCATCGGCTCTAGGGCCTCCTGCACGCGGCAGAAGCGCTCTCCCACTGACTCGCCCTCTGGTATCTCCAGATCGAGTATTCGTGCAAGGCGGTTCAGCCGGAGTTGCGCGGCGGCCTCCTGCTCTGGCGTCAGAAAGAGGTCGCCGAGAAGGGCCGAGGCAAGCATCGTCTGCTGTGCAGCAAAGGCGACGCCGTCCTCTGAAGGAGGTTCTACAACGGGGAGCGCCGTATCCTCACCCAGCAGGCGCGTACCCGCTCTCTCGAGGTGACGGCCAAAGAGCGGAAAGAGGTGCAGATAGCGCTGCAACGCTCGCTGTTGGATAAGCAGTGGCGGTGCCCCAAGTGCTGCGGCATGCTCGCGCCATACCGGTAAAAAGGCCCGCCGCACCTCATGCAGCCTCGCACCTGCAACGATGACGACGAGTGTTGCCTGTTGCCGCTCCGGCAGGAAGTAACCCTCGCCGACGGTAGGTAGCCGGTAGATGCTGTGCAGTTGGTCGCCCAGGCCGTCATGCAGCGCAGCTACCAGAGCAGCTTCTGCTTGAGTCGCCTCTTCCATGCGCTCATTTTACCACAGGTCGATCACGAAGGACGGGGCGCCGAGCGCTGATAGAGAATTGCATTTCCCTCTTTGCCGACCGCCGTCACCACGTCGAGTCGCCGTAAACAATATGCCATCTTCTGCGCCACCTGGCGCCGGCGTTCGAGCGCCTGCGCCAGATCGGCGGTCGTGAAGGGATCGCCCAGCGATGGCGGAAGCAGGAGGGCCAGGTCAGCGGGGGAGTCAAATAGGTGGCGCTCCAGGACCGACAGCAGCAAGCGCTGTTCAGTAGCCCAGCGACCTCTCCCTCTGCGGAGATGCGGGTCGTAGCGACGGTGCTCCTCTTCCTGGATCAGGAGGACCTCCAGGGAAAAGTTAGGGTGGGCGAGCAGGTGGGGGATGCTCACCAGCTCATAGAAGATATGTTCCAGCCGCCCCCGCTTTGGCGATTTGCGCCGGCTCCGTTCCCCTGACCCGCCGTCGCCCAGCTTAACGATCCACTTCTCGTGGGCGATTGGGTAAACCAGGCGCACTGCGTGGGACTGCAACAGCGCGGTCAACTTCTTTTTAAGGCTGGAAAATCCTCCGGTCTGGATCTCGATCAGCAGCCCATCCTGCACCACGTCGATCACGTAGCCGTCGATTTCCACTTCCAGGTGCGCGCCTCGCCCCGCGTACCGCTGTTTGAGAGCGGCATGCAGCGGACCCTCGTTAAACGTATTAATCTCCATAAGTTTCCAGTTTTTATCAGAGCGTACGACGAACTCACGGGCACTATATCGGGATCAGCCTTCCGGATCAAGATGGTGCGTAGCGTCATCGGTTACGACCTGGTCACCTGACCAGGGTCCAAACTGGTCAGGTGGCTGTTGTTACGCAGTGCGTTATGGAGTACCATCATACTCACAAGGCAGCGAACATCGTTCCCTGGAGAAAATACCCGACGCCGGCGTCGCTAACGCGAACATCCCTCCCACCGCCGGCTCGGGTTTTTCTTTTGCTCCCCTGATCTGGTAAACGCATGTGCAGCTGTCGGACGCCTTTTAGGGTAAATAGAAGCCGGTTTCTGCTGGCAGGTTCCTCTTCTGGTATGAATGTTGCCGTGAACTCAATGCGAGCGTGAGCGATGTTGCCTGAACTCCCTGGGTCCTCACCCTCCCTTCAGTCAGCGCTTTCCGACTTCGAGAAGGCGCGACGGGCTGCCGCGTTGGAGCAGGTGGTGGCTCGCTTGTCCCGACGGTCGTCATCTCTTCTGTCATTTGAGGAAGTAGTACAGCGTCTTCATTTGACGGGGCGTATGGCGCAGGGGCGGCGGGAGATTTCTCTCGACGCCATTGTGGGCAGCGTCGGTCGCTACAACGATTTCACCAGCACCTTTCTACCCCGTACAGCAGCTGACGCTGGACGCTGGGCTGCGGTTCGCGCTGCCGCGCCCGACATCTCCAGGTTGCCGCCGATAGAGGTCTACCAGCTCGGCGACGGCTACTTTGTCCTCGACGGCAACCATCGTGTCTCGATCGCCCGCCGTACGGGACAACAGTACATCGAGGCGTACGTGACCGAGATACGCACGCGCGTTCCCTTTGCGGCTTCTGATACGACGGAAGCACTGATCGTGAAGGCGGAGTATGCTGCCTTTCTTGACTATACAAAAATTGACCGCCTTCGCCCTGGGGCGGACCTCCGGGTGACCGCTGCCGGACAGGTAGCCACGCTGGAAAATCTGATTGAAGTTCACCGTTACGTTGTCGAGACAAGCGAAGAGCGGGAGCTGCCCTTTTCGGAGGCGGTTGGTCGATGGCATGATGAAGCGTACCTGCCCGTTGTCGAGAGCATCCGCGAACTGTCGATCCTCGCCGACTTTCCCGGGCGTACGGAAACAGACTTCTACCTGTGGATCGTGACTCATCTCATACCGCTGCAGCGGGAGCTGGGTTGGGAGCTGCACCCGGGATCAGCGATGGCCGCACTGGCTGCCGCTTTCCAACCGCGGCGGGTCGGACTGCGGGCACGACTGCGCGCGCGCCTCGTGGAGCTCTGGCCGGGTCAGCGGGATGAAGCGGAAGAAAAGAGAACACAGATTCTGGCGCGGGAACGTATTCTGGCCCGTTATGGCGATCGCCTTTTTGCCGATGTTCTGGTTGCAATCAGCACCGCCGATAGCGCAGCGCTGGCACATGCCTTTGTCATCGCCCGGCGCGAAGAAGCGCGCCTCCATGCTCTACATTTACCTGCAGCCGCTACCGCGGAACCGGTGAGCGAGGACGACCTTGAAACCGCTTTTCAGAACGCATGCCGGGAAGCAGGGGTGGAGGGGCTGCTTGTCGTGGAAGAAGGCCCACCACCCGTAGAGAGCGACGTGCGACGCCTCCTGGCGCGGGCCCCTTATTCGAATCTGCTGATCGTCGAGCGTCAGGCCGCAGCAGAAGAAGAATTCTTAACGCAAAGTAGTCGTCCAGTACTCTTTGCCGGTTCCTCCACCGCCTTGATGAGCCGCCTGCTGCTCGTAGCCGAGGGAGAACAGCTGACCGAACCGGAGGAGGGGGCGTTTATCGCAGCCTATCTGGCCGAGCGGTGGCAGGCGCCGCTGGTCGTGGCGCTGCAGGCGGGGCAGGAGGGGTACGCCGACGGCTTACAGCGCTATCTTGAGATGCATGAGATTGAAGCGGTGTATGAACAGGTGGAAGAGCCGTTTGTCGAAGGGGTTCTAAAACTCGCCGAGAGGGAGGGCAGCAATCTGCTTATTGTCAGCGCGCGCCGCCGCGGTCGCCTGGGCCGGCGGATGCCCAATGAAACGGCCCGCGCTCTGGTACAGAAGTGGACGGGACCGCTTCTCGTATCTGCCTAGGACGTACAGTCCTCAATCGCTCTCCCAGTCGGCCTCTTCGGCCATTCGCCGCCGCAGTTCGCGCATCTCGCGCCGGGCACGCCATTCTCGCCTCGCCATTCGTCTCTCGACCCGTTCCAGATCAGCTAGAAGCTCGAGCATCCGCTGCCGCATGTGGAGCACGACTTCGACGCCGGCCAGGTTGAGCCCCAGATCGTCGCGCAGACGGCGAATGCGTGCCAGGTTGTGAATATCCCTCGCCGTGAAGCCCTCCCCGCCTCCAGCCAGCCGCCCCGGCCGTACGAGCTGTTCGCGCTCACACTCTTTGAGAAAGTCCAGGGTCACCCGCGCCAGCTCCGCCGCCATTTCGCGCGTGAAGACGTGCTGTTCGTCATCTTCTTCCATTCGTGACCGAATAATCAGATAGTTGGGCATAGCTGAGATTCCATCTTGATCGTTCCGCACAGGTGGTGGAACATCTTATGCTCTAAGCTCTTGCAGTTCCTCGAACAGTTCCTTTTCCCGTTCACTCAAGTCGTCGGGCAGCTTTACTTCGACAGTGGCGTAGAGATCGCCGCGTTGTTCCGGATCCCTCAAGCTGGGCATACCCAGGCCGCCCAGACGAAAGACGCGCCCGTTGTCTGTCTCCGGTGGGACGTTCAGCCGTACCTGGCGATCGAGCGAGGGCACCGTTACCGAGCCGCCGAGCATGGCAGTATAGAGATCGACAGGAACGGTGACGTGGAGGTCATCTTCTTCACGCGTGAACTGGGGATGCGGCAGGACGTCGACCACCAGGAAGAGGTCGCCCGCTTCCGCCCCGGCGACGCCAGGCTGTCCCTGTCCGCGTAGACGAATGCGTGAACCGGTCCGGACACCGCGTGGGATGCGCGCCTGAATTTGGCGGCCGCCCTCATATTGGAGGCTACGGGTTGTGCCGTGGAACGCTTCGTCGAGCGTGACCTGGACCTCGTGCTCAATATCACGGCCGGCCCGCGGGCGCGCCTGGTATTGGCGCCCGCCACGACCGCCGAAGTCGCCGCGAAAGCCACCTGGTGCTCGCTGAGCGCCGAAGAGGGTCTCGAAAAAGTCGGAGAATCCGCCGGCGCCGCCACCGCCAAACATCTGCTCGAACTCCTCTGGACTGACGGTGCGGTATCCGGTGCCCGCTCCCGGTTGTGCTTGCCACTGGCCCCAGTTGAAGTCTTGCGGCTGGCCGCCCATACGCTCATACTGCCGCCACTGAGCGCCAAATTTATCGTACTTCTCCCGTTTTTCGGGATCGGAGAGAACTTCGTACGCCTCGTTGAGCTCTTTGAATCGCTCTTCGGCCACTGCATCGCCGGGATTGACGTCGGGATGGTATTTGCGCGCTAGCTTGCGGTATGCCTTGCGGATTTCATCCTGGCTGGCGGTGCGGTCGATGCCGAGTATTTCGTAGTAATCCTTTACTTCCATCTATGGCTTGTTGCTCCTGAACGTCTGGCTGCGCTCTTCTCCGTCTATTGTCTGCAGAAAGCTACCGTGGGCAAGTCGTCGCGGGCTCCCCGCTGCTGGTTACGACGCAACTTAGCCTGCTACTACCAGCACGCGGGCCGGCCGGAGCAGGCGACCGTTGTACACGTAACCCGGTAGTTCGACATGCATCACGGTGTTGGGCGCCAGTGTTGGGTGGGGAGCGACGCCCACTGCTTCGTGAAGGGCCGGATCAAAAGGCTGCCCAAGCGCGTCGATTCGCTCCACACCATGCCGATTCAGGGCGCGCAGGAAGTCGCGCACCGCCAGCTCGAGCCCGGAGTAGAGCGACGTCTGCTGCTCGGTCGGCGCCGTATGTGCCAGGGCGCGCTCCAGATTGTCTACGAGGGGGAGAAGATCGCGCAGGAGCCGCTCCTGGGACTGGCTCGCGCGCTCAGCATGGGTGCGCTCAATCCGCTTTCTCACATTTTCTGTCTCGGCCGCCAGACGTAGATAGCGATCCTGCCACTCAGCGGCCTCGGCGCGCGCCGTCATGAGCGGATCAGCCTCCTCTTGCTGTTCCGCCATATCTGTTTGATCTGCCATATCTATGTGTGTCCCTTGTGTGGAAAGGGCGGGACGACGCCCGCCCACATATGGAGTCAGAAAAAAGTGGGGGAGCGGCGCGCCGCCGGAGAGTAGCGGTGGTGTTGCTTTCCCCGGCAGTCGCGCCGCCGCTTAGCTACTGCTTTAGATCTCTTCGAACTCGCCTTCGACGACGTCGCCGTCACCACCAGGCTCGCCCGCTTCGGGGCCACCCGGGGTGGGGCCGCCGGGGGCAGTCGTTCCCGGTCCGCCCGCCTGGGGGCCAGGTTCGCCCTGGTAAAGCTGCTGGCTTAGCGCGTAGGTCGCCTGCTGGAGCTGCTCGGAGATGTTGCGAATGCGCTCAGTGTCATCCGTCTGCATCGCCTCGCGCAGATTCTCAATCAGGCTTTCCACCTGCTGGCGATCGTTTTCGCCGAGGCGGTCGCCCAATTCATTCAGCGTCTTCTCGACAGTGTAGATCAGCTGGTCGGCGTTGTTGCGCGCCTCGATCAGCTCGCGGCGCTGCTTGTCGGCGGCCTCGTGCTCCTTCGCCTGCTCCACCATCTGCTCAACTTCGCTCTCGCTCAGGTTCGTCGAGGCCGTGATGGTGATGTTCTGCTCCTTGCCGGTTGCCTTGTCCTGGGCCTTCACATTGAGGATGCCGTTGGCGTCGATGTCGAAGGTCACTTCGACCTGGGGTACGCCGCGCGGTGCCGGCGGAATGCCGTCGAGCCGGAAGCGGCCCAGCGTCTTGTTGTCTTCGGCCATCGGTCGCTCACCCTGCAGGACGTGAATGTCTACCGCCGTCTGATTATCGTCGGCGGTGCTGAAGACTTCGGCCTTGCGGGTGGGAATCGTCGTATTGCGGGGGATGAGCGTAGTCGAAACGCCGCCCATCGTCTCTACGCCCAGGCTCAGTGGAGTCACGTCGAGGAGCAGGACGTCCTGGACGTCCCCGGCGAGCACGCCAGCCTGAATGGCGGCGCCGAGGGCGACGACCTCGTCGGGATTCACGCTACGGTTCGGCGCGCGGTTGGTCAGATCCTGAACCAGCTCCTGGATCATGGGCATGCGCGTCGAGCCGCCGACGAGGATGACCTCATCAAGCTCTGCCGCGCTGAGCCCGGCGTCACGCAGCGCCTGCTCAAAAGGCTTGCGCGCACGCTGAACCAGATCCTCGGTCATCTGCTCGAACTTTGCTCGCGTGAGCTTCATCTGCAAATGCTTGGGGCCCGACGCGTCGGCGGTGACGAACGGGAGGTTAATCTCTGACTCCTGAAGAGAAGAGAGCTCAATCTTCGCCTTCTCTGCCGCTTCGCGCAGGCGCTGAAGTGCCTGCCGATCCTGGCGGAGGTCGATCCCCTGGTCCTTCTTAAATTCAGTGATCATCCAGTCGACGATGCGCTCATCCCAGTCGTCGCCGCCGAGATGGGTATCGCCGCTCGTGGAAATCACCTCGATCACGCCCTCGCCCACGTCCAGCAGAGAGACGTCGAACGTACCGCCGCCCAGGTCAAAGACCAGGATCGTCTGATCTTCCTCTTTGTCCAGTCCGTAGGCCAGCGCGGCTGCGGTCGGTTCGTTGATGATCCGCTTGACGTCCAGCCCCGCGATCTTGCCGGCGTCCTTTGTCGCCTGGCGCTGGCTATCATTGAAGTAAGCAGGAACGGTAATAACGGCGCCGGTCACTGCTTCGCCCAGATAGGCCTCTGCATCCCGCTTTAGCTTCTGCAGAATCATCGCCGAAATCTCCTGCGGCGAGAATGTTTTATTCACCACTGGCACGCGCACCCGCGCATCATTCTCCGGACCGCCGACGATGTCGTAGGATACCATCTCTTCGGTCCGCTCTGTTTCCGGATCGTCGACGCGACGCCCCATCAGTCGCTTGACTGAGTAGACGGTGTTTTCAGGGTTAATGACCGCCTGGCGCTTCGCGGTCTGGCCCACAAGGCGCTCGCCGCTCTTATTAAACGCTACGATGGAGGGCATTGTATTACCGCCCTCTGCTGTGGGAATCACTGTCGCATCCCCACCTTCCATAGCGGCGACGACCGAATTCGTGGTACCAAGGTCAATGCCAACGATTTTTGCCATGATTATTTTGCCTCCTCAACTATCCTCACGTTCTTGGGAAAAGTAGGTGGACTATTGCACCTTTGCTTTATCTGCTTTAAGTTAGTGCTCGTCGTCCGGCAGGTTCTCACCTTAACCTAATGAATTATCCATGCTCCGGGTCAGAAATAGATTAGAAGGGCCGTAAGAGCTCCATATATACGCACACACGCGTGCCGAGAGGTATAGGGGCAGCGTAAGAGCGATGGCGCCCACTTACTCGCCCTGCAGTCACCCTGCTGATTCTCTCTTACTTTGATTCCATCTTAGGAGCCGGATGCGTCTCGCCCTTGTATCGTGGGTACACAGAGAAGTCATAAAGTAAGTCACATTTCGTAAAGGAGGAAAGTGATGGAAGATCGTCCTGGCTGTTTATCCGGACTTCTGAAGTTGTTGGCCCTGGGGTGGGTCTTTGACTGGTTGCAGGATAACTTTGGCTTCGGGCGGGGAGGCGTCTGCGGCTGCGGGTGTGGCTTTGTGCTCCTGTTGCTCTTCCTGGCCCTTGCGTGCTCCATACTCACCGGCACAAGCTGGACAGAGTTCGGTTTCTAGCTGGCAGAGCCAGCCGCCAGCTATAAGGTGCTGACCGGATCGACGTCCACAATCCACGGGCGCGGAACGGGGAAATCGTCCAGCAGCCGGCGCGGATCCGGGGACCGAACCAGGATCTGCCAGCGGTAACGACCATCAATACGGTTGAAGAAGGGCGGCGCGGGGCCGATTAATTCGGTGGCGTTCAGCCCTTTCTCGTGTATGTGCAGGCGCAGCGCCCGCGCCAGCGTTTCCGCTTCCTGACGGGCGCGTTTCTCGACCGGATCGACGATCAGCAGCCGCGCCAGGCGGCGGAACGGAGGGTAGCTGTGGCGGGTTCGGAAGCGGATCTCTTCCAGGTAGAAGCTGGTGTAGTCGTGTTCGGCAGCCGCCTGGATGGCATAATGCTCCGGCTTGTACGTCTGCACGATCACGCGCCCGCCGAGTAGACCGCGCCCGGCGCGACCCGATACCTGCGTCAGCAGCTGGAACGTGCGCTCGCCCGTGTGAAAGTCTGGAAGGCCTAGCGAGACATCGGCGGAGATAACGCCGACAAGTGTTACCAGGGGGAGATCGAGGCCTTTGGCGATCATCTGTGTGCCAATGAGGATGTCCGCTTCGTGGCGCACAAAACTTGCCAGCAGCTGCTCGTGCATATCGCGCCCGGCGGTCGTGTCGCTGTCCCAGCGCACAGTGCGCGCTGCAGGCCATCGTTTCTGGACCAGCGCTTCCAGCTCTTCCGTGCCCAGACCGAAATACTTGATCCGCTTTGAGTTGCACTCCGGGCATTCCCGCGGCGCGGGCTCCTTGCGCCCGCAGTGGTGGCACATCAACGCCATGTGCGGGCGATGGTAGGTCAGCGGCACGTCACAGCGCGGGCACTTCACCACCAGGCCGCAGTCGCGGCACATGATGAAGGTGGCGGTGCCGCGGCGGTTCAAGAAGAGGATTGCTTGCTCTCCACGCGCGAGGACCTCATCCACCCCTTTTTGCAGCGCACGGCTAAAGATGCTCCGGTTACCGGCGCGCAGCTCCTGGCGGAGATCGACCACCTGCACCGGGGGCAGTGGAATGCTCATCGTCTCCTCTGGGTCCGCTTCGTCGTGCTGGTAGAGGGCTTCCACCTGCAGCCGGTCGGCCTGCGTATGGATGCGATCGCGGTGGCCCAGCACGCGGCGCGGTAGTTCCAGCAGCCGGTAGCCGCCGCTACGCGCGCGATGGTAGGTAACCAGATCCGGAGTGGCGCTACCCATGATCACGGTGGCCCCCAGCAGCTGGCCCAGCGCCACCGCCGTCTCGCGGGCGTGGTAGTAAGGGGGCGGGACCGGCGGCGTCTGCTTGTAGCTGTGATCATGCTCTTCATCCACCACCACCACGCCCAGATTGGGAAAAGGTGTGAAGAGTGCACTGCGCGGGCCCACGATAATGTCAAAGAGTCCCTGGCGAGCGCGCCGCCACGTATCGTAACGTTCGCCCGCCGTCAATCGGCTGTGGAGCACGGCCACTCGCCCTGGAAAGCGAGCGGCGAAGCGACGCACCGTCTGCGGGGTGAGGGCGATCTCCGGCACCAGGACCACCGCCTGCTGCCCACGCGCCAGTGCCAGCTCGATCGCCTTCATATAAATTTCCGTCTTTCCGCTTCCGGTCACCCCGTGCAGGAGGAACGCCTTCGTCTTCTCGTCTGAACCGTCTCCCGCTTCACCATCATCGACCGGCTTCTCACCGTCCGAAGGGCCATTCTGCGCCCGCGCTTCGTCTTCAGCCACCATAGCCATCTTTATCGTCTGCCAGACCTTCTTCTGGTCGGCGGTAAGCTCGGGCGCTTCACGCGGAACAAAGTCTCGGTCGGCAAGGGGATCGCGCCATACGTGCTCGGTGCCGAAGCGTATCAGCTCCTGCTCTTCCAGCCGCCGCAGGTGATAGATGGTGCTGTCGGTCGCGGCGTAGATGTCACTCAGCTCGACCGGTTGCGCCTCCATCGCGAGCAGATTGATGATCTCCAAGTAGCGCTCTCCGTTCCGCAGGCGAAAGATCTGCTCCAAAGCTTCGGCGCGCGAGACCGCTAGGTTCAGCGCCGCTGGCTGCGCGACGATGTGTACCGCACCGGACGCTTCCAGCTGCTCGAGGAGAGGCGCATCGAGCTGTTCGGCCGTCGCCGGCAACCGTTCATACTGTTCCTGGAGTTTAGGCTCCAGCGCATCGGGATCGCCGTTGGGCACCACCAGCCGGCTTGCCGGCGTGCGCGCCACCAACCCGCCGGCAATGAGGCTTTCGAGGTGGTCATCGCCTGCATTGGTGGCTGCGCGTACCTCCTCTTCGGCGGGCAGAGGGTCGCCGCTCTGGACCAGATAGTAAAGCACATCGGCGGCGTTGCTGGCGCGGCCCAGATTGACGGCCGCATCCCAGATCTGTCGCGGGCCGGCGACCAGTTCCGCAGTGCGCACCCGCTTGGGCTTCACGCGCGGTGGGTCGAGGACAGTACCCTTAATCAGGATATCGCGCCGGACAAGCTGGTTAACCGCCGTCTGCCACTTTTTGCGGTAGCCCTTTGGCAGCGCCCGACGCAACTCGCGCCCCCGCAGATCGCCCTTCTCGCGCAGGAGCTCGACAATCAGTTGCTGGATGTCGGTGAGCCGCCCTTCGCCGTCCCAATAGCGGTTGATAGCGACGGTGATGTCTGCCCAACGGCTCAACCCCGGCGGCAACAGCAGGCGAATACAGGCATTGAGTGGCGCCAGATACCGTTCGCTGAGCCAGCGCGCGAGCGCGATCTGCCAGGGCCAGAGGACAGGACGGGGATCGATAATACTGATGATTGGCTTTGTGTCGGCGACAGCCGCCACGGAGTCGAAGCCGACGACGATACCCTGTGCCAGTCGCCGCCCGAACTCCACCTCCACCAGGTGACCTACCTGTAGCCGCGCTTCCAGGTCGGTTGGGATGTGATAGTGAAAGGTGCTCTCCAGCCCTGCTTCGATGTTGATCACCAGCTCCGCATACATAGGCCAATTATACCACTAAAGCGAGCGGGGATGGGAACTGCCTGGTAGCTCAAATGTTCTACTAACACTTATCGAGGACACTTCATTCGCAACCCCTAGAGAGGGAGATGGCGCGGAGGAGTGACAGATCTTCACTTGCGCAAAAGCCCTGCTCCGACTACCATTCGGCTGGCGCAGCAGACTAATGGTACGACCCATGCGCCTCTTCAAGTGCGGACCGTGTCGCAAACGAAACACGTCTTGCAAAGACAACAGACGACAATGACCTCCCCCAGACTTCCCCTTACTGTGCACGTGGATCCGGAACATGCCGGTTTGCGGATCGTCATTCCGCTCATTCTCTTCCTTTCCTTCTGGGTCAGTTACTTCATCCTCAGTACAGTGCTTCGTTCAGTATTTCCAGCTCTCAATTCGGCGGTCGTTCTTTCTTGCCTGGGCGCTATTCCCCTCAGCCTGCTGATAGCCGGGGCGAGCGAAGTGGCGCTGAAGCGGGTGTGGCGCAGTGGGCGACGCCTGCGGATCGAGGAGGAGCAGTTGTTGTTTAGTGACCCTGAAGAAGGAGAGCTACAGTTCGACCTGGAACAGCTCCACAATCTGTGGTGGTCGCTGCCCCTGAGGGGCTATCCACGCGCAGGCCGAGAGCGGCGCATGCCGGACAGCTATTCCATGATGGGGGGGCAGCTGCAGCAGGGAGATCGCCGGCTGGTCATCTTTACCTACGCGCCGCCTGAGCAGGCAGAGCAGTGGGCGGAGCAATATCCCTTCCAAGTGCTCGATCCCGACGCCGTGTACCAGCGACCGACCGACGAGCACCTGAGCCACCTGGCCCGGCCGCAACTCTCCGCCGAGGTGATTGCCGGCCCGTCTGGTCGCTACTGGCTCGCGGAGCGGAACCGCTGGCAAGAGGGCGTGGAGTTGGCGCCCGACGACTTTGAAATCCTTTTACAGATAACTGGGTCCCGGAGTGCCGATCGGCACTCCGGGTCGTGACGCTTTACGGAGGCTATTTCCCATGTTTGACTTCATCACAGAGGAACATCGTATGATTCAGGAGGCGGCACGGGACTTTGCCCAAAACGCTATCGCGCCCATTGCCCCCCACTATGACGAGACGGGCGAATTTCCTCTCGAGACAGTGCGCCAGATGGGCCAGCTCGGCTTCATGGGCATTGAGGTGCCGGAGGAGTATGGGGGGGTGGGCATGGACACGCTGGCCTACGTGCTGGCGATGGAAGAGATTTCGAAAGTCGACGCCAGTCACGGCACAATTATGTCGGTCAACAACTCCCTCGTCTGCCACGGTCTGCTGACGTACGGAACCGAAGAGCAAAAACAGAACTATCTGGTGCCGGTGGCGAGCGGGGAGAAGATCGGCGCCTACAGCCTGACAGAGCCTATGAGCGGGAGTGACGCGAGCAACATGCGCAGCCGCGCTGTGCTCAACGACGAAGGGACCCACTACCTTATTAATGGGCGTAAGTCATGGGTCACCTCGGCGCCGGTAGCCGAGATTATCATTCTCTTTACGATGACAGCTCCAGAGCAGGGACATCGCGGCATCAGCGCCTTCATCGTCGAAACGGATCAGCCGGGCTTCGAACGAGGCAAGAAGGAGCCGAAGCTGGGCATCCGAGCCAGTGCCACCAGCGAAATCACCTTTGACGACTACAGGTGTCCGGTGGAGAACCGGCTGGGCGAGGAGGGGGAGGGCTTCAAGATCGCGATGTCGGTACTCGATGCCGGTCGGATCGGAATCGCCTCACAGGCCCTGGGCATCGCCGAAGCGGCGCTGGAGGCAAGCATCGCCTACTCGCAGGAGCGAGAGGCGTTCGGCCAGAAGATCGGTCAGTTCGAGATGATCCAGCAGAAGCTGGCTGATATGAAGTGCCGGGTGGAGGCGAGCCGGCTCCTGATCTATCAGGCTGCTCTGGCGAAGATGCAGGCCGCCGAGACCGGGGACCGCTACACGCTGGAGTCGAGCATGGCAAAGCTCTTTGCCAGCGAGACGGCGATGTGGGTCACGACACAGGCGGTTCAGATCCACGGAGGCATGGGCTACAGCAAGGAGCTGCCGGTAGAGCGTTACTTCCGGGATGCCAAGATAACCGAGATCTATGAAGGCACGAGCGAAATCCAGCGCCTGGTTATTGCGCGTGCGCTGACCGGTCTGCGCTGAAGCAGAGCGGCAGCTCTGGCGGGCCTTAACGCGCCGTCGTCGATGAAAAAGGTCCGGTCCACCACTGGACCTTCTGCTTTCCCGTTGTCTCCACCCTTCTACATGTAGCTCTGTGCCGCATGGGGTACTTCTACCCAAAAAGGTAGTGAAAACCCCCATTGTGCCACCCCTTACGCCGGGTTATAGTGACATCAGCATGGCTTAACCCCGGCCCATTGGCTTGCCCCTGTTTCTTTACGTACCTGATGGCAAAAGATACGCCGTCTGCAGAGATACCAGCCGTCTGAAACGGTCGCCAGAATCGTATGGCTCTGGACTGTCTATGACTGCTACCGGTTCTCTGAAGCAATCTCGTTAGGCTTTCGCCTACGAGATGTTCACCCAGACCAGAACGGTTGTACCCGGCGCCAGCGCTCCGCCAGAGCGCAACTACCTCTCAAAAGGAGTAAAGAACGATGGTTGACGTATACGATCCAGATGACGATGACATTGAAGACGAAGAGCCTTTAGACCTGGAGCCTAATGCAGCGCCAGAGCCCGTGGGTGTGTATGAGCGGCCGGAGAGCACCGGTGCCTCGACCAGCTGGGTCATGGGCATCGTCGGCATCCTGCTGGTGATTGCCCTCATTCTCGTCGTCCTATTCGTCATTCTGTAGCGAAAAGGAGCCTGCATGGTCGAAAGCGAAGTTATCATTGTTGTGGACCAGGAAGGTGTACGCGGGACAGCCGCGGCCGACCAATTCGAAGATGAGGAGCTAGACGAGATCGTGGTGATGTTCGGAGAGCAGCGTGTGCTGGTCCCGGCCGACGAGCTCGTGCTCCAGGAAGACGAAACGTACCTTCTCCCCATTCGCGTGGCCGATTATCAGACCGAGATGACGGCGACAGAGGGCGAAGCTCGTGTTATCGAGTTGATCGCTGAGCGCGCCGACATCCACAAAGTTAGGCGCGAGTCTGGCGCAGTGCGTATTCGAAAGGTTGTCGACGAGGAAGAGGAGCTGATTGAAGTTCCACTTATCTCTGAAGATGTTGAGGTTACCCGCGTTGCGGTTGACCGTCCCATCGACGGCCCGATTCCTATCCGGGAGGAAGGCAACACAATCATTCTTCCCCTAATCGAAGAGGTCCTGGTAGTCCAGAAGCAACTTGTGCTTAAGGAAGAAGTGCACATCAGCCGGAAGAAGATCGAGACGACAGCCTCGGAGCGCGTGATGCTTCGGAAAGAGGACGTCGTCGTCGAGCGGCTTGATGTAGACGAGTAAGAGGGCGGTAAGGCGTTTCCTGCCGGATCTCAAGCAGTGAAAGGCAGTTCACGCTTTTCTCGCCAGTTAGAAGACAGAGTTAGTTCAATTGCAACGGAGGTTTAAGAAATGAAAACAGTTGTTGGTTTGTATGACGATATTGAAGATGCACGTGACGTAGTAGATGATCTGGTCGATGCCGGCATCTCCCGTAACGACATCAGCCTGGTCGCCCGTGACGTAACCGGCGAATATGGCTCTTACCTTGAGGAGTATGGCGAGGATGTCGACTATGACTACGACTATGACGAGGACTATGAAGAAGACGACGTAGGCGAAGCGGCTGCAGGCGGCGCCGTTGGTGGCGCAATTGTCGGCGGTCTGATCGGCGTCCTGATCGGGCTCGGCACCTTTGTCGTTCCTGGACTTGGTCCGGTCGTCGCCGCCGGCCCGCTGGCTGCCGGTCTTGCCGGCGCCGGTATCGGCGCGGCCGCGGGTGGCTTGCTTGGCGCGCTCGTCGAGTGGGGCATTCCTGAAGAGGAAGCCGAGTACTACGCCGAAGGCGTCCGCCGGGGCAGCACTCTCGTCGCCGTACGCGTCGCCGACAACCTGGTCGACGACGTCGTGGCGGTCATGAACGACTACGATCCGGTTGACATCGAGCGCCGCGCTGAGTACTGGCGGACCGAAGAAGAGTGGACCGGCTACGAGGTCGAGGCCGAGCCATACACGGCCGAAGAGATCGACGCCTACCGCGAGCGCAGAGAGGATTGGTGGGAGGAAGATGAAGATCTCGACCTCCTCGAAGATGAGGACGAAGTCGAATACGAGGCCGACATAGTCGAGGCCGACGAAGAGGCCGAAATCGACCTGGTTGAAGAGGAACTGCGCGTAGGCAAGCGTACGGTCGGCGGCGGCGGTGTCCGCGTCCGCACCTATGTGGTCGAAGAGCCGGTTGAGGAGACCGTCACACTGACCGAAGAGCACGTGAACGTTGAGCGGCGCCCGGTAGATCGCCCGGCGTCGGCAGCCGACATTGACGCCTTTGACGAAGAGGTCATCGAGATGACCGAAACCGAAGAGGAAGTCGTGGTCGACAAGAGTGCGCGTGTTATCGAGGAGGTCGTGATCAGCAAGGACGTCGATACCCGCACGGAGACGGTGCGTGATACCGTCCGCCGGACGGAAGTGGATGTCGAAGACTTGGAAGGCGACGTCGAGACGACTGCGGTCGCTTTCGTCGATGTCGAGCCGCGTTTCCGCGAGCACTACGATACCTACTACACCACGGCCGGTTACACCTATGACCAGTACACGCCGGCCTATCGCTACGGCTACAATCTCGCGACCGATCCCTACTACCGCGAAAGCACCTGGGCGGACATCGAGACTGACGTCGAGACGCAGTGGGAAGAGCACAACGAAGGCACGTGGGAGGAATTCAAGGATGCCGTCCGCCACGCCTGGCGTGAAACGAAGGACGCTTTCGACTAAAGCAGCGTTGATGTAACTGGCGAAACCCTCCGGGGTTTCTGATTGGCCGTCGCCCAAAAGGCGACGGCCATTTTTTATACCCCGAAGTTAAAGCGCAGTTGCTGGATCTCGCCGGGCAGTGGTTTCTCAAGGACGAACAACATCGCCAGGCCGTGGATCATCCTTTCTTCCCGCACTAGAAAACCTGCATCATGGAAGAGGCTCTGCCAGTAAAGGGGCGGCTCCTCTTCAAGCGCAGCCGGGCCCCAAATTAGCAGCGCGAACGATGTGCGTACCGGCTCGATGACAATCAACTGCCCACCTGGTTCGAGCACACGGAACAGCTGCTCGAGTAGCAAGACACGGTCGCCGTGGTCCTGAAACTGGCTCAGCGTTCTGTTTGCTGTCAGCGTCCATACGCTTTTATCGGCGAGGGGCAGGAGATCGAATGTACCGTCGAGCCAGGTAATACGCGGGTCGGGTGCCGTGTGGCGCCGCCTGCTGCGCGCCAGGGCTGAACCGGGCATGAGTTGGGGGTTGTAAATATCGATGACCCTCACGTGCCCGCCGGTCAGCCGCCGGCTGAGCCGGGCAGGCGTCTCCCGGCGGCCGAGGCCGATGTGAACGAAGCGACTCGTCGGCTGCAGCCGCCCATGGTGGAAGAGGAGGTGATCCGCCCGGTACTCGCGGCGGTCGTAGAGGAGGTAAGCGGCCCACAGACTCGTCATGAAAAAGTATGCGAGAAGGGCGAAAGCGCCTAACGCGACGACCGCCAGCCACTGCCGGTCCAGCGCCGTTGCCACAAAGGCGCCCACGAGCGCCAGGAGAGCGCCTCCTCCGTACAAAAAGAGGTAGGTGGGCCAGCGATAGGCGATAAAGTCGCGTGTGCCCGCCAAGGGACGCCGGCGCCGCGTAGGCCGCGCCATCAGAGCATCTCCCTTTCCAGCCGCTGGGGCAGTTGTGCTACATCCTGTCCAAGCGTTAATGCGTACGCTGGCGCCTGACGGCTCAGCTGATCGAGGAGCGCGAGATGGGCGGGAAAAGTTTCCTGATCCCAGCGATCGACGCTCTCTTCTATCAGCCGCGCCAGGCATACGGCCGATGGAAGCGGCTGGACCGTGCTTCGCCGCTGCCTGCCGACTGTGGGGAAGTGCAGGGAGCATACTGGGGCCGCTGCGCCCCACACGTGCTCCTCCAGCTCTGTCGCCCGACTCATCGCGTTGTTCTGTAGAGCTGGCAACAACTGGAAGGTGTGCGGGCGAATTCGTAAACGTCCGGGCGTCGGGAGCGCGTAGACCCTGTCTGGACGTCGTACCAGCAAGAGGCTATCGTTGGCCAGCAACTTCCACCCGCCGAGGACGAGACTTAACCCCCCTGTCGTCTTTCCACTGCCCGACGGGCCGATCAAGAGTGTCGCCTCTCCACCGCGACTGGCGCCGAAAGCATGCATGAGGAAGTGGTCGCGCCGGCGCAGCAAGGGTGCCACGCTCGTGAAGATGACGTCGTGGAGATGATCGTGCTCCATAAGCGCCGGCAGCGTAATGCCGCTGACGCTCCCACACGCTTCTGCGCCGGACGGTAGCCGTACAGTCGTCGCTGCACCGGCGGCAAAGTAAATGGTGAAAGTGCCCGGGTCCGGCAAGTAAACGTCGACAAGGGGATCGTGGTAAACTGGCGGGCTCTTGGGTGGTGGTGGAAGTGTGGGCGCCACCGTCAGGCGGAATTTGATCACGCCCCCGGAGGCGTTCGGGCGAGAAGCTGCGCTCGCGGATAGCCAGCGGCCAAACAGGTAGCGCCAGTGCGAGCGCAGCACCGGACTCGGACTGTCGAGGGCGACGGTAAGCGCCCCGAGACGGAGAAACATGGGGCGATTCAAAATCGTCCCGCCCCTGCCCCTTTACGTAATCAAAGGAAAGGGCCGCAGACGATGAACAGAGAACCTTCAGGGTTTACTGTGCCAGCTCAGCTTCTATGAGTTGCTCGAACGTTTCGTACGGATAAGCGCCAGGAACGAGTTGTCCATTGACGAAAAAGGCCGGTGTGCCCGTGACGCCCAACGCCGTTCCTTCTGCGAGGTCGGCCAGCACGGCATCTTCATAGCGACCACTCTCGAGACACGCGGCGAGGGCGTCGCTGTCAAGACCAAGTTCTTCGCTATAGGCGACAAAACGCTCGACAGCATCATCCTGGTTCGACCACTGATCCTGCCGTATGAATAGTTGGTCGTGCATCGCCAGGAATGCCTCTTGCTCGCCTGCGCAACGGGCCGCTTCTGCAGCCTTAACCGCCTGCGGATGAATGTTCTGCAGCGGAAAATCCTTGAAGACATAGCGTACCTGTCCCGTTTCCACGTGGTTCTCCACGATCTGATGGAACGTCTCCTCAAAGTAGCGCCTGCAGAAGGGACATTGAAAGTCAGTATACTCGACGATGGTCACCGGCGCATCGGGATCGCCGATGGCAAAGGCATCGCCCACGGGCACCTCCCTGGCGACGGGCGGCGTCGGCGTCGGCTGCGGCTCATACGCATCGGCAAGTGTCCCCTCCTCGGCAAGCCGGATGGCGTAGGCGAATAGGTCGAGCGGCTGAGCACCAGGGATCGGATAGCCGTCAATAAAGAAGAACGGCGTGGCGTTCGCACCCAGGGCCAGCGCCTCATTCAGATTCGCCTGTACCAAGTCGTCAAAGCGCCCACTCTCGAGACAGGCGCTGAACGGCTCCTCCTCCAGCCCCAGCTCTTGCGCCAGCTCGTTGAAGATACGTTGTGCCGTCGGCGTGTCGCCGCTCCACCGTTGCTGGTTGGCAAAAAGCGCATCGTGCATTTCCCAGTACGCGCCCTGTTCGCCGGCGCAGCGCGCGGCGACCGCTGCCGGCTGTGCCTGCGGATGAGACTGCAACGGCAGATCCTTCAAGATGTAATAAACTTTCCCGCTCTCCAGAAATTGCTCCCGCAAAGCAGGCATCGTTTCCGCCGCATGGCGCGCGCAGTACGGGCATTGGTAATCGGTGAACTCCACGATCGTCACCGGTGCGTCCGGATCCCCCAGCGTGGCGGCGACGTTGTCGTTGAAGCTCGCCGGGGTCGGCGCGGCCCCCGGAGCGCTCGGCGCCGCAGGCTCGGCCTCCGCCACGGTGCCGCCCTCAAGCGCGACGGTAATCGCTTGGTTGAAGGCAGCCACAGGCTGCGCCCCGATCAGCGGCTGCCCGTTGATGAAGAAGCTCGGTGTGCTGTTCACGCCGCGCGCAATGCCGCTCTCCAGGCCCCTCTGAACGAGGTCTGTGTACTGTCCACTTTCGAGGCAGGCCGTAAACGTTTCCCCGTCGAGTCCCATCTCTTCGGCGAAACCGACGAACATCTCCTGGGCAGCCGGATTGTTTGACCAGCTTCCCATCCTCTCGAATAGGATGTCGTGCATCATCCAGTAAGTCACCGCCCCCGCTTCTCCGGCGCAGTGAGCTGCTTCGGCAGCCAGCGGTGCCTGAGGATGAATCTGCGTCAGGGGGAAGTCATAAAAGACGATGACCGCTTCGCCGGAGGCAAGCTGATTCTCCTTGAGGGCGGGTAGAGTCTGCTCATAGAAGCGTCCGCAGAAGGGGCACTGGAAGTCAGAGAATTCGTCGATGACGACTGGTGCTGCCGGATCGCCAACGAACGCGAACCCCTCCTCGGTAAAGCCAACCGGAATGCCCCCCGCAGTCACTTCTTGCGAGCCAGGGCGCACCGCAATAGTGAGTTCGGCGGCATTTTCCGCACTTTCCGTCGGCACCACAGCGGGTGTGCGGGTAGTCACATCGGCCGTATCGACCTCCAGCGTCGGACCACAGGCGGTTAACAGCAGGAGGACGATCAGGAGTAGGGATACGATCAGGGGGGTAGGGATCGGCACACGGTCCGGCATTAGACTCTTCCTTAGCAACGATGAAAGCGGTAGACGGGCTCAAGCGCCCGGTTGTGATTGGTCAAGTAATCAGCGCATTATCACATAGTTTGATGGTGCGGAGCAAAGAACCGTTTTCTCTCTAATTGCACCTTTATCAATGGTTACCGCTCCCGCTATTTGTCCTGAGCGGACAGAGATTGGCGCCGGCTGCGGGATGTGTTAGACTGGCTTGATCATAAACAATTCTTCGGGCATTCATGAAACTGAGCACCCTCTTTCAACGCATGAACCAGACGCGACAGCGGGGCGAGGGCGATGGCGAAACGTCCCCTCAGCGCGCGAAGGCGCTGATCGTCGGACTGGGCAACCCCGGGCGCGAGTATCGCGATAACCGCCATAATCTCGGTTTTATGGCCCTGGAACATCTGGCGGACACGCATCGTATCCACGTCAGCCGCTCTCAGCATCGCGCCATTACCGGGAGTGGCCAGATTGCCGGGCGACCGGTCATTCTCGCCCGTCCGCTGACCTACATGAACAAGAGCGGCGATGCAGTTGGTCCGCTCGCCAGTTACTATAAGATTGACCCCGCCGACGTGCTGGTGATGTATGACGATCTCGACTTAGCGCTGGGCACTATTCGCCTGCGTCCGGAAGGGGGCGCGGGTGGACACAACGGCATGAGGTCGATCATCAATCATCTCGGCGAGGCCTTCCCGCGGCTGCGAATGGGCATCGGTCGCCCGCCCGGCCGGATGCCGGGGGCGGCCTATGTGCTCCAGGACTTCGGAGAGGAGGAGCGAGTCGTCGTGCAGGAGATGCTCGACGAGATGGTCCTCGCCGTAGAGACGTTTCTGAGCGAGGGTATTGATTTGGCGATGAGTCGTCATAATGGACCGGTCACAGCGGAGTAAGATGCGCGACAGGTGCACGACTGCGGCAGAGCATTATCGATGAATCTCTCCGAAATCCTCGATATTCTGGACCGGCTTCCGCCGTATGAGCGCCTGCTGGCACAGGTGGCTCAGGGAGCAGATCCACCTGCTTTACGGTTGTCGCGGGGGGCGCGACACGCCGTGCTTGCTGGCCTGGCGCGCCAGGTGCAGAAGCCGATTTTACTCGTGAGTGGACGGGTAGATGCGGTGCCGATTTGGCAGCAGGCGCTGGAGGCGTGGCTTCCCGCCGAGTGCGAGCTGCTCCGTTTTGCCGAGCCGACCCCACTGCCGTACGATCGCGCTCCGTGGAGCGAAGCCAGCCGCCTTGGCCGGTTGACCGTGCTCGCCCGTCTCGTCGCCGGGCAACACCCCCTGCTGCCCGCTCAGACAGGGCCGCTGGTGATCGTCACCTCGGCGCGCGCTCTGCTACAGAAGACGCTTTCCAGGCGCCGCTTTCTGGCGTCGATGCGCGTCTTGCGAGCCGGCGCGCTGCTGGATCTAGATGAAACGCTGGCGATGTGGTCGGATATCGGTTACGAGCGCGTCAGTGTGGTCGAAGCGCCGGGACAGTACAGCCAGCGCGGGGGCATCGTCGATCTTTACCCCGCAACCTCGACCTATCCGGTGCGGATCGAGCTCTTTGGCGAAGAAGTGGAGACGATGCGCTACTTCGATCCGGCCACGCAGCGGTCCAGCGATGTGGAGAGCGGTCTGCTGGAGCATATCCTCATTCCGCCCGCCCACGAGGCGCTGCCGGGACGGGTGGTCGGCCTTGGCAGCTACCTCGAGTCGGTGGCAGAGCCGAAGGTTGACGAGCTACCGGCGTGGCAGGACGACATTCCGGACATGGTTGCCGGGCGCCTCTCTCCGAACATCGAGTTCTACCTGCCGATGATCTACTCCAAGCCCTCCGGCCTGCTGGACTATCTCCCCGATAGTGGGCTGGTCGCCGTCGACGACTGGCCCGAGCTCGAGCGGGCGGTGGCCGAATTACATGAACACGCGGCCCAGATCGCGGCCGACCAGCCCGAGCTCCCGCCAGACTACCCCAACCCCCTCTTCGATTGGGAAGAGCTGATCGAAGATCTGGGCCTGCAGCAGGTTATTGTCCTCGGGGATGGTCCTGAAGGACCGTCCCCGGTTGCGCATGCGTCGCTCGCTGCGGCCTTTCGGCCCGGCCCGCGCTTCGGCGGCCAGGTGCGTCCATTCCTAATTCATCTGCGCCAGGCGGTTCGCGACGAGGAGCCGGCGGTCGTCGTCAGCAGCCAGGCGCAGCGCCTGGCCGATCTCTGGCGCGATGACCGGCGCCAGGACACCTCTGTCGTCTTTGAAGAAGCGGTGCCGTGGGAGATCGTAGAGAACGTACCCGAACTACCGGAACCGGGGACGATCACCTTTGTCCGCGGGAGCCTGTTGGAAGGCTTTACCCTCGAGCAGGTCGACCAGAACGAGGTGCTTCTACACCTTCTCACCGACGCCGAGGTCTTTGGCTGGAAGCGACCGGCCCCGCGTCGGTACCGGCGGGCGCGTCCCTCCGCGCCGGAAGCGCCCTACGCCGACCTGGCTCCCGGCGATTACATCGTCCACCTGGACTATGGCATCGGTCGCTTTATGGGGCTGGTAGTACGCGCTCTTGGCGGCACCGAGCGAGAGTACCTGCAGGTGCAATATGCCAATGGCGACATGATCTACGTCCCCGTCCACCACGCCGATCGCCTCAGCAAGTGGATCGGCAGCGACGAGCGCCCGCCCGATCTGAATCGCATCGGCGGTCGTTCGTGGATGGCAACGAAGCAGAAGGCGCAACAGGAGATCGCGGAACTCGCCGACGAACTCCTGGAGCTTTACGCTGCGCGAGAGAGTATCGACGGGCATGCCTTTGCCGTCGACGGCGAGTGGATGGCCGAACTGGAGGCTGGGTTCCCCTATCAGGAGACTGAAGATCAGCTGCGGGCAATTGCCGCTGTGAAGGATGATATGGAAAGCCCCCAGCCAATGGACCGCCTCATTTGCGGCGACGTCGGCTATGGCAAAACGGAGGTCGCGCTGCGCGCGGCCTTCAAAGCGGTGACGGACGGGAAGCAGGTGGCGGTTCTGGTACCGACGACGGTGCTGGCGCAGCAACATTACCACACCTTCGCCCAGCGGATGCAGCCGTTCCCCGTTAACGTCGAGATGCTATCGCGCTTCCGTACTCGCGCCGAGCAGGAGCAAATCCTGCAGCATTTACGCGCTGGTCTGATCGACATCGTCATCGGCACGCACCGCCTTCTTTCTGAAGATGTCTCCTTCAGAGATCTCGGCCTGGTGATCATCGACGAAGAGCAGCGCTTCGGTGTAAGCGATAAGGAGCGCCTGAAGCAGCTACGCACCGAGGTAGACGTCCTTACTCTCACCGCGACCCCGATCCCCCGTACCCTTTACATGGGGCTCACCGGTGCGCGCGACATCAGCATCATCGACACTGCACCCTCCGAGCGGCTTCCGGTGCAGGTGTACGTCGGGCAGGCCGACGACAGCCTGTTACGGCGTGCGATCCTGCGGGAGCTGGACCGCGGTGGGCAGATCTTCTTCGTCCACAACCGTGTGCAGACGATCGGGATCGTACACAAACTCGTCAGAAAGCTGGTGCCGGAGGCGAAAACTGCCGTCGCGCACGGGCAGATGAGCGAGCGTGAGCTGGAAAAGGTGATGGACGCCTTCGTGGACGGCGAAATCGACCTCTTACTCAGCACCTCGATCATCGAGAGTGGCCTGGACATCCCCAACGCCAACACATTAATCGTCGATCGTGCGGAGATGTTCGGTCTCTCCCAACTTTACCAACTGCGCGGGCGCATCGGACGCGGGACGCGCCGGGCATACGCCTACTTCTTCCACGGGCCCTGGCCCTCACTGACGGAAGAGGCACGCCAGCGGCTGACCACGATCGCCGAGGAGACGGAGCTGGGGGCAGGCTACAACATCGCCATGCGCGATCTGGAAATCCGTGGTGCAGGCGAGCTGCTCGGACCGCGCCAGAGCGGGCATATCGCCGCGATTGGCTTCGACCTTTACACGCGGATGCTGGCGCAGGCGGTGCGTCAGCGCAAGGCGGCGCGCGAAGGTGGGCCGCCGGTCGCCGAGCTGCCCGAGCCGACGACGATCGATCTCCCTCTGGCAGCGTATATTCCGCCGGACTACGTGCCCGACGGGAGCCTGCGCCTGCGCCTTTACCGGCGCATGGCGGGGCTGAATTCACTGGAGGAGGTAGACGAGATGGCCGAAGAGCTGGCCGACCGCTTCGGTCCAATTCCCGACCCAGTGGATAACTTGCTTTACCAGCTGCGCATCAAGGTTCTGGCGATGCGCGCTGCAGTCAAGTCGGTGACGATCGAAAGCGGGCAGATCCGGATTCGCGTGCCGGCGCTGGAAGAGATGCCGCGTTACCGGCTCCAGCGGTACGTTGCGAACGACGTGCGGGTCAGCAAGAAGGCGGTGTGGCTGGGGCGAGATATGAGTACGAACGAGTGGAAAGTGGTGCTGGTGCGCGTGTTGGAGCGGCTGGAGACATTCCGCCATGAGGTGCTCCCCCAGTGGCAGCGCGCGGCCCACCAGAGCACCGAGGAAGCGTAGAGGTAATGGCACAACCAATACGGTTTTTTGACGACGCCGACGACCCGCGCCGTGAGCCAGAAGAGGTGCGCCTGCGCAACCTCGGCCTTTTTGTGCATGAGGATCGCCGGCGTATAGCCCTTGGTTTCGATATTACCCCTTTCCGGGAACGGCCTTCGCTGGAGGTGCAGGTGACGAACGAGCGGGGCGAGCAGGCTGGCTCTATGACCGTCATTCAGGCGATGGAGAGTAATTTCCACCTGACCCTTCACTTGCGCGATCAGGATCCAACGGATCTCTATCAGATTGACGTCGTGCTCTATTACTCAGGAGAGGACAAAGAGCGCATTGAGGTTGACCACAAGCGCGGTCAGGTGGACATTAGCCGGCCGGGTGATCAGACGGTGTGGGAGCAGAGCAGCTAAAAGCCCGACCGCCGATATGTCGGGCAACGCTGGGCAGCGACGCGCTCCTCTAGATTTGCCGTGAAAGCAGCTCTTTCTCTCGTTCTGCCAGCCTGCCCAGCTTCTTGCGCGTCTCACGCCACGTGACCTTTGAAAGGCCAAGACGCTGGCGAATTTCATCCGACTCCGCATCTTCCTTGTAGTCGCGCAGCGCAGAGGCCCAGCGGAGATTTTCGAAGCTGAGGAGGCTCTTATCCAGACCGGCCTCTTCCGCGACGTCGCTAAGAATGTATTCCAGGTTGCGCGCCGTGCACGTAAAGAGGGTGTCCTGCGGCGCGTACTGCGCCATGTACTCGTCGAGGACGTCGAGCCACTGGGGATCAAGCGCTATCTTCCGCTCTTTATACCGCTTGCTCGGTTCCTTATAGCGGACAAAGAGGAACGGATCCTCCTCATCGCTGCGGTCGATGTGATTCGGCACGACCGTCATCGCCTCACCTTTCTTAATGCCCGTGTCCAGGAGCAGCGTCAGGAGGAGGTGCGGGCGGGCGTCCGGCTCCTTCTCGTCTGTCCCTTCCCGCCACGTCTCCGTCACCGCCAGCGCCTGTTCCAGTTCTACCTCCGTCGGCACCGTCGGTAAGGGGCTGCTGACGCTGTGCTGGATGACGGCGTTTGACGGGTCGGTGTAGAGCACGCCGCTCTCGTAAAGCCAGCTAAAGAAGACCTTCAGCGTCGTCACGCGCCGCGAGTAAGACTTCGGGCTACAGGGAACCCCCCGCTCGTGGAGCAGCCAGGAGAGAAAGTCGTTCAAATTCTTCGTGCCAATCTCGCCAATGGGCTGTCCGATACCCAGATAGCGCCCCAGCAGACGAATATCACTGGCAAACGCCTTCTGTGTGTTGACGGCGAAGCCCTCTTTTTCCATGTGTGCTTCAAAGGCGCCGAGGGCGGCCTGAAGCGAAGCGGTGGCCTTTAGGGGAGGGGAAGTGGGAATTAACTCTGGCTGTCTTTGGTCGCTCACTGGAATGCCTCCTTTCGTATAGACACGGGAAGCATACTGCAAGCGGAGAACTATGTCAAGTGATGGTTGCTTCGTGCCCGCACGCTACCGGTGGCGCACGCTTCTTGCTGGCGAGGCTATGAGCCGCTCTTCGGCCCGTGAAAGCGCAGGGCTGGGTCGCCCAACAGATTAACGATGTGTACGGTCTCCCAGAGCAGGGGGTGCTCCATCGTGTGGCGGCGCACCTGTAGGAGCGCGTCGCCAAGCGTCTGGTGTCCGGGATCCAGAAGGGTGCTGAAAAAAAGATCGGTCAGGAGCTGTTGGTGCTGGATGGTCGCTCGTTCCGAGGAAGCAACGGCGGCGACAATACCGCCGTTGGGCGTCGCGAGCATTGTTTCCGCCAGCGAGGCGGCCTGAGGATCATTAAAGGAACCGTTGAGGCAGGTAAAGGTGGTAAACAGAGGCAGGCGGGCGCCGTTCATCAGCAGGTCAACATCCGAGCTTTCCAGCACTCTTTCGTCCCCCCACGCTTCGAGATCGCCCCCGCCGATATAGTTGACGAGACCTACGCCATGATTGAAGGTGCTGATGATGGTGTCGCGAAGCTCCTCATTTTCCATCATTGACAGCAGCTGGATCTCATACCCCTGCCGGCTGAGCCGGGCGCTGGTGGCATAGGCTGTGGTCACAAAGCGCGCTTCGTCGTCGGCGACCAGCAGCGCCTGCTGGCGCCAGTCGCCGCCGGGGATCTGTTCGTAGTCAACTGTCTTTTGAACCATGATTGCCAGTTGTTCCGCCGTCTGTGCCGGCAGTCGGCCAATGGCCAGAGCTGATCGATGATCGCCCTCCAGCACGTACCAGGCGTCACTCGGGACGTAACCGGCAAAATCCGTATAGACGAGGCGGGTCGGGATCAGGTCGCGATTCGGGCCCTCGCCGTCGAAGCTCGCATCGCCCGCTAGTAGTACAAAGCGGGGAGCTGGCGCGGGCCATGCGCGCCGTGCGTGATTCAGGAAAGCGCGTATCGCTTCTGGGCTCTGCCGTCCATGGGCAAATTCATCATATATCTGTTGCAGCGGCACTTCTAGCACGCGCAGCCCCTGTTCCCGTCGGTGGGCGAGCAATGGTTCCAGCGCTTCCTCAAAGCCGTCGGTGCCAGGAATGATCGCGATATAGTCGGCTCCGTTCTCCCTCTCCCGCAGCGGCGTTCCCCAGTCGGGCACTGGCGACAAAGTCGGCGCGATCGCCTGTTGCGGGTTCAGCGCCACGTATGCGCCACCACTGCCGCTATGATCACCTGTCCCTCCAGGGCCAGTCCTTGGATTGGCGAACAGCAGATCCTCGCCCTGCACTTCGGTGTTGATCAACAGCACAGGTGCATCTGGTGCGCGGATGTCAAACACCAGCGCGTCTGATGTTGCCCCCCGAACGCGGACGTTGTCGGCGTCGCTGCGGAAGTGTAGCTGCCCCTTCCGCAGGTGAAGCTCCCCTTCGTAGTCGAGTCTGATCCAGTCCAGGAAGATTGACTCGCCCCCGGCGCCGGTATCTCCCGGGAGGTTCAGGACCAGCGTGTTCGTGCCCGCGTCAAGCGCTCCACTTTCAAGCGGTACAGCCAGTGTCTCCTGGCGAATGCCATCCCACCAGTGATCGGCCAGACGGCGCCCGTTTAGCCAGATCTCCAGATGATGGTCGGGGTTCACGGGAGAGCGGTTGCTGGACCACACGCGCACTGTGAGTTGGCCGGGTCCACCACTGGGAAGAATCTCGGTGAGGGGAATGCCAAGGCCGCTCGGGGCGAAAAGATGTTGTCCGAGCCACACGTCATCGCCCGTCGTGCGTGGCTGGAAGCGGCTGTTTTGTTCCCAGCGCACCTGCTGCCAGCCCAACGGCGAACCCGGCCCGTCCGGGCTGTGGTCGCGCTGAGCAACAGTCTTTCCCCGCCCGGGCGCGAGCCAATAGACCGCGGGCGCCTCCACGCTGCGCGTAATCGCCTTCCCATAAAAGTAGAGCACTGCGTCGTCGCCTGTCCCTGCAACGTAGAAGGGCACCGACTCGCCATCACGTGTCAGCGCCAGTGCTCCGGCGGAAAAGCTATCAAACTGCAGGTTGAGGGACCGGACGCGGCTGGCGGGCAAGGCGACGATACCCGTGTCGGCGACCGTAAGCCGCAGCGCAACCGGAGCGCTGCCGACGGGAAGGGCGCGCTCCGTCAGCACCTCCTCCTCGAAGGGATAGCCCAGAAAGGCGAGGAGCGCTGCGGCGATGAAAAAGATCGTCAGCAGCGCCTGAGCGGCAAGAACGGTACGACGGCTACGGCTCATGACCATGGGGAATCAGACGACTGATTTCGCTCCGCCAGTCTCGTATGCTTGAGAGGGTCGGGTAATATTTGCTGTCGCCGACGTTCGAGCGTGAGCAATGCCCCGCACATGACGCGCGCCCAGCCGGCGACAACGCGCTGACAGACGCGGGCGCTGCCCCCACGGAGCCGGAACTTGTTCAGGACCCGCAGTTCCAACGCTGCCGTCTGGGTCAGCCACCGGTTAAGCCGCCTACCTGCGCCGCCGACCAGCGGCAGCAGCTCGCCCCTTCGCCGGCGTGCGATAACTTGCGCGACCAGTGCTACAGCTGGCCAGGGCTTGTCGAACACGGCGGCTCTATCGCCTCGGGTCAGCAGGTGCATTTCGCCCTCAAGGGTCCGCATCCCCCAGAAACGGTGCGTCACCAGCGTGTCCCCATCGCTCATGACGACGATATCGCCCATGCGAAGGTGCGCGAGTGCTACCGGAGCGAGCGCGACCTGATCGCCAATGGAAAGCAAAGGGTGCATGCTTGCACTGGTAACGGTCAGGAAAGGGAGCTGTCCGCGCGCCATGCTCTCCTTTAGCATCTCTACCACCGTCTCTTGCTTGATCTCACACATCCTCTTCCTGGTTGCTCCTGACCCAACCTTCCTGAGCTCTCCAACTGCCATTTGCCGGGCGCCGTTTATCTTAGCCCGCCCAGAGCCGTCGACACCCTATTTGGGGAACAAGAAGATTCTTTTTAAGCAGTTTATCACCAAACAGAGGGCGCCTGCTTCTCCCTTGTCGTCGCGTCGGGAACTCCTTACAATCATGCGAAGCTCCGCTGCGGCACCTCACGAGGAAATAGATGTTTTGTTACAGACCCTTTCTTCTTGCTCTCTTCTCTCTCCTCTTGGTAATGGCAGGGTGCACGCCCACGGCCGCCGACGAGACGCTCTCAGGGATTGAGGTGCATGATGCGTGGGGGCGGCTGGCCCCTATGGCCGCCAATACGAGCTCCTTTTACATGGAGCTGCACAACCACGAACACGAGGACGATCTTCTGCTAGAAGTTATGGCAGAAGATTGCGTCTCTTCTCAGCTTCACGAATCGACGATGACGGACGGCGTCGTGAGAATGCAGCCGGTGGCGGAGGTTCTCGTGCCTGGTGACGGAGTCCTCATGCTGGAGCCGGGTGGGATCCACATAATGTGTCTCGATCTGACGGAGGGGCTGACCGAAGGCGATGAAGTGCCGGTGACGCTTGTTTTCGAACAGGCCGGGGAGGTACCGGTGATGGTGGAAATGCGCGATGATGCACCATAAGCTAGCAGAGGGGAATATCTCATGACGCTTCGTCGCCGGTTGACGGTTACGTTTTTCGCTTCTCGCCCTCATTACCGGTCCCGCCGGAGCGGCTACCTTCTTTGTCGCGCACTATTGCCGCAAGGGTGACGGAGCTGGCGGAGGAGGCAGTGCCGACGGCCCTCGCGTAAATCAGGCCCGCGCTTCAGCGTTACAGCGGTATGATGAAGCCGGTCGGTATTTCGTACACCGTCGCGCAGAGCGGCCCTCAGACACGCGAGCGGCTGGAAGCGCTGCCTGCAGGCAAGAGAGAGGACGTACTGCTGGTGAACGGCCCCCTCCTTACATGCAGTGGGCGTTAGACGACAGTCGCGGGTGGCGACGGCGAGGAGCGTACGGGAGGAGTAGAAGGAGGGCGTCACGGGCGCTGGTACAGCTGCTCGTGCTCGATCAACCGTGCGACGGCGGGCGGTACCACATAGCGAAGCGATCTCCCCTGCGCAGCCCATGTCCGGATGCGTGTCGAAGAGAGCGCAATGTGCGGGCCGTCTAGAATCGTCACGCGGGCGCGAAGGTCGGGAAGGGCCTGCTCCAACATCTCCCAGTGGAAGGGCGCGCCCGGCCGGGGGAGCACGGCGAGCCGGCTTTGCTCGACGACCGTCCGCGGCTCGTACCATGTGGGTAGATCGCGCAGCGAGTCGCCGCCTATGAGCAGCCACAATTTAGCGTCGCCATAGCGCTGGCGGAGAAGGGGCAGAAGGGTGGCTGTATAATGGGGTGGATCGCGCTTCATGTCGAGGCGGCTGACCGTAAACGCCTCATTATCGGCGACCGCCAGCTCTGTCATCTGCAGGCGGATCGCCGCCGGCGATAGTGGTTGTGTGCTTTTGTGGGGCGGCTCACCAGTCGGTATAAAAAGCACCCGTTCCAGATTGAGCTGATGATGGGCCGTCTCCGCCAGGAGCAGGTGGCCAATGTGGGGCGGGTCGAATGTGCCCCCAAGGATGCCCAGCGCAGGCGAGGGCTCTTCATTCATCGCACGCGGCCTTTTCTCCACCGGACAGCCTGCTGTCAGGAATCAGAGCGCTACTCGCTCCACTCCAGGATCTCTTCCCCGATAATGACCGTATCTCCCTCTTCCACGCCGGCCTCGCGGAGGGCGGCGCTGATGCCCATCTTATCGAGAATGCGCTGGAAGCGCACCGCCGTCGCATCGAATTCAAAGTAGGTCTGCGCCGCAATGCGCTCGATCTTCTCTCCACGCACGCGCCACACCCCTTCCTGCACGCGAAAAATACTGAAGGCGGACTCGTCCGCCTCGGGGCGAATGACGGTCAGTTCGTCCTCAGTTGCATCATAAAGCGTCGGATCCGGCGCTTCCTGAAGCATCTCGTACACGCGGTAGAGCATCTCCTGCACTCCCTCTCCGGTGACCGCCGAGATGGCGTGAAAGGGGTAGCCCTCCTCCTCGATTCGCTCTTCGATAAGCGGCTCCCACGCCTGGGCATCGGGCAGGTCCATCTTGTTCAGTACGACGAGCTGGGGCTTATCCTCCATGTGCACGTCATACATCGCCAGCTCCTGGTTGATCATCGCCCACTCTTCAAGCGGATCTTTGGCCGCCCCGTCGAGCAGGTGGATCAGGACGCGCGTCCGCTCGACGTGGCGCAGAAAGTCGTGGCCGAGGCCGACGCCAGAGGCGGCGCCTTCGATCAGCCCCGGAATATCCGCCAGCACCATAGTCTGTCCAGCGCCAACTTCGACCACGCCCAGGTTCGGTTGTAGCGTCGTAAAGGGGTAGGCGGCGATCTTGGGGCGTGCGGCGCTGACGACCGACAGCAGCGTTGACTTGCCCGCGTTGGGTACGCCGACGATGCCCACGTCGGCAATCAGCTTGAGCTCCAGGTAGAGCCAGCGCTCCTTGCCCGGTTCACCGCGCTCGGCGATACGCGGCGCCTGATTCGTGCTGGAGGCAAAACGGGCATTTCCCCGCCCACCGTTGCCTCCCTTGAGCAGCGTGATCGTCTGCTCGGGCGAGATCAGGTCAGCGAGGAGTTCGCCGCTTTCTGCGTCGCGAATGGTCGTGCCGGGTGGCACCTCGAGCACCAGGTCATCCCCGGTTGCACCAGTCTGCCGTTTAGGATTTCCGTCCACCCCATCCTCAGCCCGAAAATGAACCTGCTTGTGGAATCTGACCAGGCTGTTGACGTTGGGATCGACGGTGAAAATAATGTCGCCTCCATCACCCCCATCGCCACCGTCGGGGCCACCCATCGGAACGTACTTTTCACGGCGGAAGCTGATCATACCATCGCCGCCATCGCCGCTCTTTACGTAGATCTTGGCTTCGTCGTAAAACATAGCAGAGCAATTCCTCTGTGCCGGGCTGTAAAGGCTCTGTTACTCCTCGTCCTCTTCCAGAAGCGCCTTTAAAGCGGCAAAGCGAGGATCGATGTCGTCAATCACACAGTCGCACTCAGCCACATTTAGGTTCTGCCCGCACTGGATGCACATTCCTTTGCAGGCCTCCTCGCAGAAAACCTGCATCGGTATCTCCAGCAGGCTCAGTTCACGCACCAGGGGCGCGAGGTCAACGACGCCTTCGTCGCCGATCGTATACTCCTCGGCGGCCGCCTGAGAAGGTGGGTAGTGCAGCATTTCGTCCAGCTCCAGCTCGATCGGCAGGGCAACCGTGCTCAGGCAGCGGGTGCAGTCAGTCTCGATGATGCTTTGAAGCTTTCCCGCAATGTGAATACCGTTTGACGTGCGTGTAGCGCGAAACTTACCCTTCAGCGGCGACAGCGACACGTCTTCGCTGATCTCAATTTCAGGATAGTCCAGCTCAATATCGCGCCGGGTGCCGCGATCGGCGGCAAGTAGATAGCCAAAGTTGAAGCGCAATCTCGACAGTCGTTGTTTTTCTTTCATAATCATTTGCTTGGGCTAAAATAGAAAGCCGGACATCCCTGTCCGGCCGATATAACTGTATGACGCTAGGAAACGACATAGGATGTCCCCAGATGGCATGCGTCCATCCTTGCGCAGTATAACATGAGCGCGTGAAAAGCGTCAATTGGCGTGCCTACCCACTTACATAAATCAAACACAGAGGAGGAGTGCATGGCGGTAAAGTTACTTGTGGCCACTCATAACCAGGGAAAAGTGGACGAGCTGACCGAACTATTGGCCGAGCTGGATGTCGAATGGCTCAGCCTACATGATGTGGGGATCACCGAGAGCGTCGCGGAGACGGGGACGACCTTGCGCGAGAACGCGATCCTGAAAGCGCGAACGTACGCCCGGGCGACCGGCATGCTCACGCTTGCCGACGATACCGGGCTGGAAGTAGACGCGCTGGGCGGACAGCCGGGCGTTCATACCGCACGCTACGGCGGCGAAGGGCTGACGCCGCCGGAACGGTACACCGTGCTGTTGGAGAATATGGATGATGTACCGGAAGAGTCGCGAACAGCTCGCTTCCGCACAGTCGTCGCGTTGGCGACGCCGGCTGAATTGGTAGGCACCGCAGAGGGCGTGGTAGAGGGGCAGATCGCGCGCGAGCCGAGCGGAGAGCATGGCTTTGGCTATGATCCGGTTTTTATCGTCGCTGAGCGGGGGGAGACGATGGCCGAGTTACCTGCCAGCGTCAAGAATCGCATCAGCCACCGCGGCCGTGCCATGGCAGCAATCGCGCCACTGCTGCGCCAACAGCTCGCCGCCGCCCCGTAGGCCAGTTCCTTCCCAAAATAGCGCCTCGCACGACAGTGCTTCCCCGCGCAGCGGTTTGCGGTCGCCCAGGCGGAAGGCTAAAATCCCGCCGGTCTAGGTCCTGTTGCCTTTTTGACACTCCACATGCGGCGCGAACCACGATCAAAGGAGTATGCTTATGAGTCAATTTATCATTACCGGCGGCCATCCGCTACAGGGAACCATCACGGCCAGCGGCAACAAAAATGCCGCCCTGGCCCTTCTGCCCGCCTGCCTGCTCACCGAAGAACCGGTTACGCTGCACAATATCCCCGATATCCAGGACGTGCGGACCACGCTCGCGATCTTGCGGGATCTGGGTGTAAAAGTGGAGCCTCTGGGGCCCGGGAGCTGGCGTATTCAGGCGGACACGGTACGCACTAACGTGCTGAATCGCGAACTCGCCGCGCGCATTCGCGCCTCCTTTGTCTTTTCCGGTCCCTTACTCGCCCGGTCCGGCGGGATATCGCTGCCGATACCGGGAGGCGACGTAATCGGCGGGCGCCCGCTGGACACCCACATCCAGGGGCTGCGCGCACTGGGGGCGCAGGTGCGCCTTGATGAACGAGAAGGTCTCTTTCACATGGAGGGCGACCACCTGAACGGCGCCGGCTATCTCCTTCAGGCCGAGGCAAGTGTAACCGGCACCGAAAACACTGTAATGGCTGCCGCGCTTGCCGAGGGAACGACGATTATCGACAACGCCGCGAGCGAGCCGCACGTGCGGGATCTTTGTAATCTGCTCAATCAGATGGGCGCTCGCATCGAGGGGGTGGGCACGAACCGGTTGATTATCGAGGGGGTCGAGCGGCTGTCGGGGGGGGAGTTTAGGATCGGCGCCGACTTTATGGAGGTTGGGAGCTTCATTGGCGCGGCTGCTGTGACCGGAGGCGAGATCCGCATCCGTCAGGCCAGCCCCCATGATCTGCGCATGATTCGGCTTGTCTACGGGCGCCTCGGAGTTATCTGGGAGGAAGAAGGTGATGACGTTATCGTCCCGGCGCGGCAGCCGCTAGAGGTAGAGTTCGCGCTCGGCGGGCGCATTCCCGAGATCAAGCCGCTGCCGTGGCCGGGATTTCCACCGGATCTAATGAGCATCGCCGTGGTCATCGCTACCCAGAGCCGCGGCTCCGTTCTGCTTCATGACTGGATGTACGAGAGTCGCTTCTTTTTTGTCGATAAGCTTAAATTCATGGGCGCCCGGGTGGTGCTGTGCGATCCGCACCGCGTACTGGTCAACGGGCCCTGCGATCTCTACGCCAACCCCCATGGCGTCACCAGCCCCGATATTCGTGCGGGCATGGCGATGGTGCTGGCTGCGCTTTGCGCGCCCGGCACAACCGTGATCCATAACATCCAGCAGATCGACCGCGGTTACGAACGGGTTGAAGAGAAGTTGCAAAAGCTTGGCGCCTCTATCGAACGAACCTGATCGTCTCGACGCTCCTAACGTTTTTCTGATTTGACCCCCTTTTGCGGCTCCGCTATAATCAAATGTCGCTTTGTCTGGCACTCTATGCGTCGTCACGCATGCGTTGTACTGGTGGTGGGGAAAGCGAGAAGCACTGGAAAGCGGGCCGACGATTCTGTTGCCCCCAATAGTGATGAAGAACACCTGGGGCACTATGCCCTTGTTTTTTTGGGAGATAGACAAATGCCAAAGCGTACTTACCAGCCAAAGAAAAGACGCCGTCTCCGTCGCCACGGGTTTCGGGCGCGCATGAAGACAAAAGGAGGGCGCAAGGTCCTCAAGTCTCGCCGCGCCAAGGGCCGCAAGCGGCTGTCGGCAAAGTTGAATAATCATCTGAAGCGAATTAACTGGAAGGGCAGTCGGGCGACTGCCTACCGGGCCAAGAAGAAGAGCGAAGGCCGTTAACGGCCAGGTGGAGGATGTTGCCCCAGGCCCACCGGCTGCGCCGGAGCGAAGAAATCCGGCAGGTCCGCCGCGAGGGAAATCGCTGGCAGCATCCTCTGCTGACGCTTTACACCCGCCCTACAGGACAACAGTCGTCTCGTATCGCCATTTCGGTGAGCAGGCGGGTCGGTAACGCCGTGGTCCGGAATCGCTGTAAACGGCGCGTGCGCGAAGTCGTGCGTCAGCAACTGCCACAGATTAACTGCGGTTGGGACTGCCTCTTCATTGCCCGTGATCGACTGGCCGGCGCTCCTTATGCGGAAGTGGAGGCTGCCGTCAAGCAGCTCTTGCAACGGGCCAGTTTGCTGCCGCACTCTCGCTGATGGCGAACACAAGTCAATTATGAAACAGCTTTCCCTTTTCGTGATACGCTCGTATCAAAAGCTGATCTCTCCTCTTTTACCGCCAAGCTGCCGCTTCACTCCCACCTGTTCCTACTATACCTACGAAGCTATCGAGAAGCATGGCTTTGTCAAAGGGGGGTGGCTGGGGCTCAAGCGTGTTGCACGCTGCAATCCGTTTCATCCTGGCGGTCATGATCCCGTTCCCTAATGGAGGTCCTTCTTTGTACATAACCAGTAAACGGCGGCGCGTGCCGCCGGTTATCATCTTTCTACTTCTAGGCGCATTTTTTGTCGCAGGATGTACGCAGTTGCCAAATGAAAATTGGCCCGGCCTAACGGCCGTAGGCGACACCGTCTACGTCGCCTTCGGCCAGGGCGTCTTGGCGGTCGACGTCGAAGCGCGTGAAGAGCGCTGGTTCTTTCCCGACGAGCCCAACGCGGCCCTCACCTTTTTCGCCGCCCCCTCTGTGCGCGACGAGCGTGTCGTTTTTGGCGACTACGGTCAGAGTGGCGGGTTCTTCAATCCTAACACGACTGTATCGATCTACGCCTTCGAAGAGGAAGCTGAGACGCTGCTCGAGCCTCTTTGGGTGCGCACTGACATCGCCGAAGATCGTATCGTCGCCCCGGCAGCCCAGTCGGCGGACACGATCTTTATCGGCACTGCCGATAATCACTTGCTGGCGCTTGACGCCGAGAGCGGCGACCTTCAGTGGGAGTTTGAGACAGAGCATAGTATCTGGGCACAGCCTATCTATCACGAGGGCATCCTCTACGTAGCCTCCCTCGACAACAATGTCTACGCACTCGACGTGGAGACGCAGGATTTACTGTGGGAAGCCTCTCTGAGCGGCTCCGTCGCCAGTGGCCCCACGCTCTCCGGGCAGTTGCTCTACGTGCCCAGCTTTGACAGACAGATGCACGCGCTGGATATTGCAACGGGCGAAGAGCGTTGGGCGGCGGATGCAGGCGACTGGGTCTGGGGTAGTCCGACCATCGGCGGTGGCCTCGTCTACTATGGGGATATCTCTGGGAACCTTTTTGCCGTAGACGCAGTAACTGGCGAGTTAAGCTGGCACCGCGTCCTGGAAGGGGCCATTCAGAGCGCGCCTCTCTTCGTCGATGGGCGCCTCTTCGTGGGCACCGGCGAGATTGAGGGCGATGAAGAGGCGCGCACAGGGCAGCTGATCGCCCTCGATGCTGCCAATGGCGATATTTTGTGGGAACAGGAAGCGCCGGCTCCCGTCTTTTCTGCGCCGGTTGCGACAGATGAGAACATCGTCGTCGCCCTGCGGACGGCGGAGGGGCTTTTGCAACTGCTCGTGTATGATCAGGATTCCGGCGCTCTGGAGTGGGATTTTACGCCGGTAATAGAGGAGTAAGAACGGCTTATGTGGGACACCTTTATCATCGACCCGATGGTCAACGCCTTGTTGGTCCTGTACGGGTTCCTGGGGACCAACTTTTTCCTGGCTATCGCCGTTTTTACGGTGCTCATTCGCCTTGTGACGCTGCCGCTCAATCTGAAACAGCAGAAGGCGATGATGCGGATGCAGGAGATGCAGCCGGAGATCCAGAAGATCCGCAAAAAGTACGGGGACAATCCACAGAAGATGCAGGAGGAGATGCTCAAGATTGGCGTCACTCCCGGGGCCCAGCTTGCCGGCTGTCTGCCGCTCCTGCTCCAGTTCCCAATTCTGATCGGTTTGTACCAGGCTATCTATCTCGTGCTCGGGTCGACGCCGCAGGCGATGTTCGAGCTGACCCAGCGGGTCTATTCGATGATCGATCTGACTCAGCTCCTTCCTATCAACAATCAGTTTTACTGGCTTAATCTTGCCCAGCCTGATCCATACTTCGTGCTACCTATTCTCGTGGCGGCGACAACGTTTGCCTCGCAAAAGCTACTGACGGCAGTATCCCCCAAAAAGGAAGAGGACGATAAAAAGGGGAAGGAGGAGGACGAGAACCCAATGGCCGGGATGGCATCACAGATGCAGATCATGATGCCGCTGATGATGGGCTTTGCCGCCCTCAGCTTTCCGGCCGGTGTCTCCTTCTACTGGGTCCTTTCTAGTGTGATTGGCGCCGCACAATCACTCTTAATCCGTCTCAGCATGCCTGATTCCACGCAGGAGAAGCTGGCAGGCGAGAACCCTGAACTACAGCCTGTAGAGGCCGAGGTCGCACAGGCGGCTGCATCCAGCGGCAAGACGAGCGGTAGACGAGATAGCAAAAACGGCAGTCGAAGCCGTTCCAAAAAACGCTCTCGCCGTAAGAAAAAACGCTCCCGGCGCTAACCTCGCCCAACGTACGTTCGCACAGCATGGGCGAACCCGGCGTCCGAAAAGCGCGGACGCCGGCGCACGGGTCGCCCGGGATGGACTCAAGGAGGTCTAGAGGATGAGTGACAGAGTCGTATTAGCCCACGGTAGTGATATTGAAGAAGCAATTGAGAACGGTCTTCAAGAGCTGGGGCTGAGCCGCAACGAGGTGCTGGTCGAGGTAGTGGATGAAGGCCGACGCGGTCTACTGGGCCTGGGAAGTCGTGAAGCGGCTGTCCGCCTCACCGCCATTAGTCGCTCCTCGTCATCGCCGCTTCAGGAGGCGCCCCCTCAGGAGGCAACGGCAACCAAAGCCGCGCTGGAGGTGCAGCCGGCGCCGACGCCAGAACCGGAGGAGGTACCACCGGCAGAGCTGGAAACGGCCGGCGAGCAAGCAGAGGGAGCAGTAGAGGCGGAGCAGGAAGTGGTGCAAGTTGCCCCTGAACCGTCGCCTGAAGCGGTTGCCGCCCCCACTGCACAGCCCGAACCTACAGAGATTGAAGAGGAAGAAGAGGCTGCCACGGAGGAAGCCCCGGCAGTCGGCGCGCGGGACCAGGAAACGGCGGAGATAGCCGTAGAAGTAGTGCGTGAACTGGTCGAGAAGCTTGGCTTTGAAGAGGCGACGGTCTCCGCCAGCTTTTCGGAAGCCGACGACCGCACCGGCCGCGTGATGGCCATCGTCGAAATCAACGGCGACGATCTGGGCGCGCTGATCGGCGCCCGTGGCGAGACGCTACAAGATCTACAGTACATCGCCCGGCTGATGGTCGGCCACGCGTTGCGCCGGCGCGCCGACTTCGTGATCGACGTCAACGCTCACCGCCAGAAGCGCGAGGAGGCGCTGGCTCGCCTTGCCGAGCGCATGGCCGAGAAGGCGCTGCGGCGGGGTGAGGCGATCACGCTGGAGCCGATGTCCAGCTACGATCGCCGCCTGATTCACGTTGCGCTCCGCGACGACGAGCGCGTGTACACAAATAGCGTGGGCGAAGGCTCTAGCCGCCGGGTGCGGATCTACCTCAGAGAGGAGGAGTAGCCCGACGCAACGCTGCCGCGGCGCGCTAACCTAACGTGCGCCCTTAACTTCCCGCCGATAAAAACAGCGTAATCAGAAGCGGCGCCAGCACCGTCAGGACAATACCGCTGAAGATAGCCGTGACAGCGTACTCCTGGCCACTGAAGTGGCTGATGATCGGCAAAGCGGTGTCCATGCTGGTGGCGCCGCCGCTGGCAATAGGCGCTACGCCTCCGAGGTAGCGGGCGAGGAGCGGCGCCAGCAGCAGCGTCAGCAGTTCCCGCATGAGATTCGTCAGTAGCGCCAGCACTCCCAGTGTCGCTCCACCCATCTGCCCGGCGATGACACTGGAGAGGCTGTAGTAACCAAAGCCAGCCCCTACGGCCAGCGCTTCTCGCAGGGAGAGGGACGGCAGCAGCGGCGAGACAAGGGCGACGCTCAGAAGGGTGCCGGCGACCACCAGGGCCGGAAGGAGCAAAATTCTCCGCGGCGCTTCCCGCACTAGGCTTCCCGTTTCTTTACTGCCGCCAATTGTGACGCCCACCAGGAGAAGCAAGAGCGCCAGGGCGTAGGAGGCGGGATCAGCCTCGAGAATCATCTCCGGCAGCCACCTCCCTCGGCCGGTTAAAAGGCCGGCGACGAAGGCCAGCAGGAGTGAAAGGCTACTTCGCATCGCCTTTCTTTTTCAGGTGAGGGAGTTCGTTCAGGAGGGCGGTGAGAGCCACACTGCCGGCAATGGCCGCCGCGCTCAGCAGGAGCGCCTGAAGTCCCAATGCTGGCAGACGGCTAAAGATGGCCTCATCGCCGCCCACACTCAGCCCCAGCAGGAAAAGGAGCAGGTAGATTGCGAACGAGCTCAGCCGCTCCGCTGCCTCCACCAGGGCGCGCTTCTGGCGCAGCAAGAAGCCGGCAAGCATGCCCCCGCCGAGCACAGCTAGAAAGAGCACGCCGTAACACTGCTCCGGGGGCTACTCAATCTGCGTCTGGAGTGGAGACGACCGGCAGTTGCCGCCGGAGTTAATGCAGATGTCGAGACTTCCACTATAGGCGCCCGCTGCCGTGGGTGATGCCTGCAGCTCGATAACCACCGTCTCCCCGGCGGGGATAGCAGTCCCAAAGGAGAAGGTGCGTTGCGGCAGCACCGGCGTAAGCAGAAATGTCTCCACGAACTGCGGATCGCTGCCGGTGATCTCCACTCCCTGCAGGTAGCTCAAATCGACGTCGATACTGTGCAGTTGGTGCGCTTCAAAGGTGCGATTCTCGACCACGACCTCGATGATAAATGGCTCGCCCACCCGCGCCGCGGCGGGGGCATCGACGGCGACCGCCGCCGGATAGTCCTCTCCGGCGACGACGGCATCGTCGGCGAAGAGAAAAAGGGCGGCCGCGCCCACAAGACAGACGCAAAGACAGAGGGCGACGAGGCCGGCGACGAGGGCGATGATCAGCCGGCGGTCTGGGCGCCGCTTTAGGCTAACCTTTTCCAAGAATTCCGCCGAGCCCTTTCTTCAGATCGGAGGCGGTGTCCGGCTTTTCCAGTACGGTATCGATCTGGCCCGCAATTGGGGCGGGAAGGTGCTCCTTCATGTAGTCGACGACGGTCCTCACAGCCACGCGCGCCTTCTCTTCCGACATCCCCGTCTTTTCCGCTACCAGATTTACCAGTTCATCCATCACAAATCCTCCTCGGACTGCAGTTTGATAAGGCCGTGCAAATTATAGCGTCACCAGCTGAAGATTAGTAACCGCCGGAATCTTGCGCAGAGCCTGGAGAACCGGCTCCGGCGGCTTGTTGTCCAGATTGATGAAGGAGAGCGCCTCGCTGCCGGGCGCTTCACGGCCCATGCGCCACTCGCCGATATTGACCTCATAGGCGGCAAGAATCGTTCCCACCTGTCCGATGACGCCAGGTACGTCTCTGTTTTGCATCACGAGGATGATGCCTTCCGGACTGACGTCGAGCTGGTAATTATCGACCTGCACGATGCGCGGTTCGCCGCCGCCGAAGAGTACGCCGGACAGCGTGCGCGCCCCGCCGTCCCAGTGGACGCGGCAGGAGATGAGGTTGGGATAGTCGGCGACGCTGACGCCCGTCGTCTGCGCGATGTTGATCCCATGTTCCTCGGCGAGCACCGGCGCGTTGATGTAGTTGACCGGATCGGAGAGTGAGCTTTCCAGAAGTCCCTTGAGGAGCGCCGCCGCGACTGGCCGTACCAGCTCGCTCACTGCGTCGCCGCGCGCCTCGACCTCTACCCGGCGGATTGGTGCGGGGGCGAGCACGCTCTGCAGGGCACCCATCTTCTCTGCCAGTTGCATGTAGGGCCGCCCGGCGGCAAAGTCGGGGCCGGCAGGGAAGGGCATATTTATTGCATTGCGAAAATCACGGCCTCGTAGCGCATCCAGTACCTGGTCTACGATCTGTGTGGCGACATCACGTTGTGCTTCACGCGTGCTGGCGCCCAGATGCGGGGTGTGCAGGACGTTTGGCCGGCCGAGAAGCGGATTGTCCAGCGGCGGCTCGACGCTGTACACGTCGAGCGCAGCGGCGGCGATTTTGCCACTGTCCAGCGCGGCGGCGAGCGCATTTTCGTCGATCAGCTTACCCCGCGCGGCGTTGATCAGACGGACGCCCTCCTTCATCTGGGCGATTGTCTTCGCGTTGATCATCTTCTCCGTTTCAGGCGTCGACGCTGTGTGCAAAGAGATATAGTCAGACTGCGCAAGCAGATCGTCGAGGTCGACGAGGAGGACGCCAAGTTCGCGCCCCACCTCTTCGGAGACAAAGGGGTCATAGGCGACGACCTCCATCCCGAAGGCCTGCCCCCGCCGGGCAACCAGCCGTCCAATGCGGCCAAAGCCGATGATCCCTAACGTTTTACGATAGAGCTGAACGCCGACGAACTCCGACCGCCGCCACTCGCCGGCGTGAAGCGAGGCGTGGGCGAGGTGCGTATGCCGGCTGAGGGCCAGCATCAGGGCCATCGTTTGCTCGGCGGTGGCGATGGCGTTGGCCTGCGGCGTATTCATGACGATAATGCCCTGCATGGTGGCGGCGCGAATGTCGATGTTGTCGACGCCAATGCCGGCCCGCCCGATCACCCGCAGCCGCTCCGCCGCCTCCAGCAGCTCCGCGTCGACCTTCGTGCCGCTGCGTACAATCAGCGCTTCATACTCGGGAATCACCTCCAGCAGCTCTTCCCTCGTCAGATCCGTTTTCACATCGTAAGCGGCATCGGTCGTCTCGTCCAGGCGTTGTAGCCCTGCCTCGCCGAGCTTGTCGCTGATCAAAATTTTGTACATCGGCTATTCCTCACGCTCCAGGTAGGCGTCGATCGTTTCCAGAAGCGCTTCCAGATCGGCCATCTGCGTGTCGCCCATGTGGGCGATGCGGAAGGTCTCTCCCTTAAGCGGCCCATAGCCGTTGGAGATGATCATCCCATGCTCGCGCAGAAAACGATTGAGTGCGCTGACGTCGATGTTCCGATCATTGGCGACGCAGGTGACAGTCGGCGATTCATAACCATCGGCGGCGAAGATAGAGAATCCCCTATCTCTGGCCCAGGCGATGGTGCGGTCGCGCAGCGCCAGGTGGCGCTCGAAGCGTTTATCCATTCCCTCCTCGAGCATGTCGTCCAGCTGGCGGTCCAAGGCATAGATGAGGGAGATGGCAGGCGTCGCCGGCGTCTGGTCTCGCTTCAGATACTTCTCCAGGTCGAGGAAATCGAAGTAGTAGCCGCGGTGAGGGACGTTTGCCGCCCGCTCTAGCGCGCGATCGGAGACGGCGGCGAAGGCCAGACCGGCGGGGAGGGCAAACGCTTTCTGGCTGCTGGTCAACGCCACGTCGAGATCCCACTCATCGAAGTTGAGCTGCGCGCCCGAGAGCCCACTGACAGAGTCGACAAGAATCATGATCTCCTCTCCACCCGGCAATGAGCGCACAGCGTCGGCGATTTCCGCGATAGGGCTGACGACGCCGGTGCTGGTCTCATTGTGGACGACGGTGAGGGCGTCGAACGCTCCCTTTGAGAGTCGCTCGGCGACCTGTTGGGGAAGGATAGGCTGGCCCCAATCAACTTCCAGCACGGCGTTCGCCTTGCCGTTCGCTTCTGTCACTTCGCGCCAGCGCTCCGCAAAGGCGCCGTTGACACAGTTCAGGACCCTCTGGCCGACGCAGTTTCTGATCGCTGCCTCCTGGAGCCCGGTACCTGAGGAGGCGAGGATAAAGACACGCTGGTCGGTGAAAAAGACCTCTTTTAGCTTCTCTTCGACGCGCCCCACCAGTTCGACCGCCTCCGGCATCCGGTGGCCGACCATCCACTGGGTCTGGGCGTCAAGTATCTCCGGCCGGACCTCAGTAGGGCCGGGAATAAACAGCTTCACATGCTTGTTGGAACTTCGCTCTGAGTCGCTCATCTTGAAACGTTACTGCTCCTTCTTTCACTTTATCCAGTGCGCTGCGGGCGGTTGCTGCGTGAGGGCTCCGCAGGAGGGCGTGGGTCATTGCAGGGCCGGTGGCGAGCATCAGGAGCGGCGCCAGGCTGCTGCTGTGCAAGAAAGAGGGCGCTTCAGCCAGCACCCGCTCTCGCTGCACCACGCCGCCAAAACCCACAAAGAGGTCGACGGCGCTGGCGGCGAGCATATCGCTCACGCCATCGCCGATCAGCAGCGCGCGCCCGCGTTGCTCTCCCAGCAGCTCGCGTACAATCTCTGCTTTCCCATTGCTGATCGTCAGCGCCCCTGCCTGATACTCCAGGTAGCGCTGGCGATCGACCTGCGTTTTGCCGTCGCTCCGCCACCAGGCGCCGGATAGTTCGTCGTACTGGACCCCGACAGCCCGAATGTGGCTCCGTGGCACGCCAAGATAGACGCCAAACTCTTCCACCGGTTCGGCCAGGCCGCCGCTGATGATATAGACTTTGTGGTTGAGGTACTGCAGCGCGGCAATGACGGCAGCTGCATCGGCCACTACGTGCTGCTTATAGATCTGGCGCACGCGCGCGATTTGCCCCCGCGTCGGCTTCACCGCCTGCAGGCGCTTCTCGTAGACCTGGCTCAAGTCCAGGTTACCCTCCATTGCCGCTCGTGTCAGTACCTCCACGCGCCACCCTTTGCCAGCAAAATCGGCAAGGGCGTCGATCCCTTCGACAGCAGTTAGGGTGGAGTCACAATCAAAGAAGATGTGTTGGTAGGGGGGCCATCGCATGGCATTAACTCTTCCCACTCGAGGTTCATTTCAGTGGCGCGAGAACCAACAGTGAATTTTACAGGGGGGGGCGCCGTTTGTAAAATCGGAAGGTGCGCCCGATCTTCTTGGAGAGGATTAGTCGCTGTGGGGCGCGGCAACTGTGTACTCCACCGCCACCAGGCGACGCAGCGCTTGGTGAATCTGACCGTTGCTCGCCAGGATCTCCTCTATCGGCTCGATTGGCAGCCACGGCCGATCCTGCCAGTCGGTGAGCTGCCCCCCTGCTTCGCGAATCAGGAGCGCGCCCGCAGCCATGTCCCACGGGTGGAGGCCGAGGTTCAGATAGGCATCCAGGCGCCCGGCAGCCACCCAGGCCAGCGCCAGCGCCGCCGAGCCGATGGCGCGCGCCGTGTGGACCTGATGGATAAAGCGGCCGACCATCTCCACACAGATCTCGCGCCTGTGGTGCTCGTGCGCCCAGTCCAGGGCGACGAGGGCATCTTCCAGCTCTGTTACCGTACTGACCTGCAGGGGGGCGCCGTTCAGCGTGCTGCCCCCGCCGGCGCTGGCGCTGAACATCTCGTCGCGGATCGGATCGTAAACGACACCGGCGAGGACGGCTGCCTCATGGGCGCCCTCTACATGGTCTGGTGCAGCAGCGTCGGGAGCGCGTGCCTCTGATGGCTGATGATGGGCCGCAGCGGCGGTATTGACGGCGGCGAGGGTAATGCAGAAGTTGGGCTGCTGCCGGCTGAGGTTGCTCGTGCCGTCGATGGGATCGATGACCCAGAGCGTGCGCCCGGTTATCGGGAGTTCCGGGTTATCCTCTTCTGTGCGGAAGCCATGCTCTGGAAAACGCTCGCGCAGATATTGCGTGATGATGCGCTGACTGGCGAAGTCAGCCTCCGTCACCCAATCGCGGAAGCCCTTATCCTGCCGCTCCCCCGGCTCCATCCAACTCTCCTGGATCATCTCTCCCGCGCGATAAGCAGCCGTTTCGGCGGCATTCAGTAGCGCGCGCAGATCACTCGTTTGACTTTTCGGGTTGTGGTTGTGCAAATTGCTTTCAGTCATCATTCTCATTCAGGAAAGTAGGCGGAAAAAAAGCGGGTCGGAGGTTCCTCCGACCCGCTGACAGAGCATACACTACGCTCTATTACTCAACTTCCTCCATCAGCTCTTCCTGCTGCTCATTGGCGAAGTCGGTCAGTTCCACGAGGATTTCGCGGATGTCATCTTCCGTAGCGCCCTCGGGGAGGTTCATGATGATGTTAAAGGTTTCGCTGGTCTGGTCACGTACCGACTGGTACGAGATCAGCTGCGGCTCAAAGGTCCCAAACTCCAACAGCGAAAGCGCGGCGCCCCACTGCGGATTTTCCGACACGTAGTCGCCGAGGAACTCTGTCGTCGCGCGGCGCGTCGGGAAGTAGTTGCTAACCGTATTCCACTCCGCCTGAATTTCCGGCGTCGTGAACCATTTGACGAAGATCCACGCCGCCAGCTCCTGTTCCGGCGTCGTCTCCGTGATCATGATGTCGGCGCCGTAGATGTTCTGCACCGGCTCCGGCGTGGTGTGCGGAATCGCCGTTACGCCCCACTCGTCAGGCTCGCGACCCTCTTCTTCGGCCACGGTCTGGATATCCGCCATATAGAAAGGTAGACCGGAGCTGGAGCCCTGCGCAAAGAGGGCCCGGCGGGCGGCGAACTCGGGATTGGGATACCCTTCGGTGAAGAAGTAGGCGCAGCCGTCGTCATAGAGGTCCTTCAGGAAAGCCAGTGCCTCGACGGTGGCATCATTTGCATAGTCGTACCGGGTACCATCTTCGGCGAGGACGTTGCCGCCAAAGGCGAAGGTCCAGGCGGCCACGGCGGAAGCGTCATCGCGTAGGATGTAGCCCCCAGAGCCGGATTCGGCTGCGGCGCATGCCTGTTCGCGGAACTCTTCGGGCGTTGTCGGTGGTCCGTCAAAGCCGAGCTCTTCCAGCCACGTCTGGTTGTAGTACATAACCTCCATGGAGCGGTTTGGCGGGAAGCCCAGCCGCTGGTTGTCGAACGCGGGGTGCACGCCCTGAACGAGGAAGGCGTTGAAGAAGTTATCCTCATCCGCTTCGCTCAGACCCCAGACGGGGCTGTCCATGTACACGCTCAGATCGGTCAGAGCGTCGTTTAGCTCGTAGAATGCCTGGTCGTTCTGGTAGCCGACAATCAGCGCTGCTGGCAGTTCACCGGCCTGAACGCTGGCGTTGACCTTGTCGCGGATATCGTCATAGCCGCCCTGGTTCTGGGCCACGACGGTGATGTTGCAGGCATTTTGCTCGTTGAAGCGGTCGACCATCTCGAGAAGTCCCTCTTCACGGGCGCCGCTGTGCTGGTGCCACCAGACGAATTCCACACCCTGCGGGTCCACGCCGGCAAGCGGCCCATCTTCGGCCACTTCACAGGTCGCGATACCGTTCAGGGTCGGGAAAGGCTCGAGAGCGCCAAAGGTTTCCTCCACCGTCACTTCTTCTTCCTCAACGACTTCCACGTCCTCTTCTTCTTCGACGACGTCGACTTCGTCTTCCTCTTCGACCATCTCCTCGTCTTCTTCATCGACGAGCAGATCTTCGTCTACGAGTTCGGCATCCTCATCTTCAACTATCTCGTCCTCGCCCTCGTCGATGACCTCGCCGGTCTCGTCGTCGATATCGTCTTCCGCGATATCTTCGACCTCCACCTCGTCCACAGTTGTATCATCGCCGGTACAAGCGATGAACGTGAGAGGCATGAGCAGGGCCAGAATTAGCACCCACTTCATCCATTTATGGTTACGCATTTTTTCCTTTCTCCTCCAATTCTTCTTTGTCGCTTCTTCTTTTTGTGTCCGGCATGGCCGGTACACCACGTCAGTTTACTCAAACCCCAAACTCTCGATTGCCTCACCCCCTTTACAGGTGCGTTTCTATCTTTGACAACTCAACCTTTGAGCCCGGAAGTCGCAATGCCCTCGGTAAACTGCTTTTGAGTGAAGAAGTAAATGATGATCAGCGGCAAAATGGTTATCACCGCGCCAGCCATACGCAGATGGGTTTGCGCACCTGCTTCATCCAGGAAGCTCAACAGGCCATAGGAGATTGGCCGCCAGTCTGGTGTGGTGGTGACCAGGATGGGCCAAGCGAGTGCGTTCCAGGAGCCAATAAAGCTGAAGAGCACTACAGTCACCAACGCCGCACGAGACAGCGGTATTACAACTTGCAGCAGGTAGCGGATGTGTCCGGCGCCGTCAATGCGCGCCGAATCCCATAGCTCGTCCGGAATCTGCTGGAAGAACTGCCGCAGTAGCAAGATACTGAAAGCGCTGGCCATAAAAGGAATAGTCAGCGCCGGCCAGTTGTTAATCCACTGAAAGGGCGTCACCCGGCCGAGCCAGGCGACGGTGATGAAGTTGGGGACCCAGGTGATCGCCTCCGGTAAAATGAGCGTCGACAGCAGTAGCGCAAAGAGAAAGTCCCGCCCCGGAAATTCGATACGGGCAAAAGCATACGCGGCCATGGTCGAAAAGACGAGCTGACCACTGACGGTAATGGCGGCGATAATCACGCTGTTGAGGAAATATTCCCCGAAGTTGGCATCCTCCCAGGCGATTATATAGTTGCTCCACTGGGGTGTGCTCGGGAGGAGTGCGCGGCCGGTCGCTTCTGTCAGATTCATAAGCGACATGCTGATGGTGAAGAGAAAGGGAACCAGAGCAACAATGGCACCGGTGATGAGGACCGTATAAATGACGATATGGCCCAGGTCTACTTTCTGCGTGGCGGGATGAAGCTCCGGCTGGGGCTGCGTCGGCGCGGATGGGACGTTCTCAACCATAAAACACTCGCTTGCTTGCGATCCGGTTGTTCACCACCGTCAGCAACATCACGATTATAAGCAACAGCATGGCCAAAGCGGCCGCGTAACCGTAGCGGGTGTCGCGCTTCATGGCATCAAAAATCACCACGCTTGCCGTGTCCGCCGTGCCAAGCGCCGCCGCGGTACGGAGCACATAGATGTGCGTAAACGCCTTGAAGGTGCCGATGACGGCGTAAAGCGTCAGAAAGTAGATCGTTGGCGAGAGCAGGGGCAGCGTAACGTGGCGGAACTGATGCCAGCGCCCGGCCCCGTCGATCGAAGCTGCTTCGTAAAGAGCGCTGGGGATCGCCCCCAGTCCAGCTAGGAAAATAACGGTGTTGAAACCGACAAAAGTCCAGACGCCGAAGAGAATGATTACGACCAGAGAGAGGCTGGGCCCAGCGGCCCAGGTCGGAAGCGTCACTGCATCCCCGAGCAGCAGCTGGAAGAGGCCCGTCGGGTCGTTGAGCCAACCGAGCGGTTCGAAACCTAGCGTCGTGATCAATGCATTCATCGGCGCGTCAGTACGACCGGAAAAAAGCACGCGGAAGACAGCGGCGGCGCCGACGGTGGGTGTGATGTAGGGCAGGAAGTAAATCACGCGGAAGGCTCCCTTGCCACGGATATTCTGGAACAAGAAAGTGGCTAGGGTGAGGGAGATAGTAAACTGGATGGGAATCGAACCGGCCGAGTACCAGACCGTGTTCAGGAGACCGTAGTACCAATCCTCATCGCCGCCGGCCGCTGCCCTCGGCAGCTCGGCGATCAGCACCCAGCCGCCGATGATCAGCAAAACCATTGCGCCGAGGCGGAAAAAGAGGCGGCGGTCTGTCTCCCATTCGTCGGCGCCGTTCCACACCCACCATGCCAGGCCAAGGAGGGTGATGCCCGCGCTGATCGTCACAAGCTGCGACCAGATTGCAAGCTCCTCGCCTTCCTCAAATGCTTCGGCGTAGGCGCGCTCGATCTCCGTCCACGTAAACCAGCCGAGCGCAGCGGCAAGAAGAAGCAGAAAAAAGGCGGTAAAGAAAGCGGCAAAGTAGCTGCCATTGCGGATGCTCCGCGGGCTCTTGTTAAAGGCGACGACGGTGAGAACGGTGGCCAAAATCAGGACGCCGATGGCGAGCCAGAAGGATTGCTGTACTTCCGGTACGAGGAAATTCTCAATCAGGAAGCGGCGAAACAGCTCCCCCGGCTCCCCCTCCTGAGCCCGGAGCGCGTCGCGCATCTGATCGGCGATGCCCAGCAGCAAGGGGAGGAACGTGTAGAAAAAGCGAAAGAAGAGCAGCGAACCAATCGCAAGAACGAAGGCAGGGAGCGCAAGCAACCATGGCTCTTCGTCGTGGCTGCGCGTCACCTCTAACTGCCGGGCAAAATGGCGGACGGCGAGAGTAACTAGCGCAATCGCCAACCAAAAGCCGAGTACATACGCCAGATTGCCGACCGCGTTAACGTAATTGCCCATCCCGTCATAGCGCCCGACGAGCTTGTTGAGACCGCGCAATGTGCTTTCATACGCTGAAAAGGCGAGGGGAAAGATGCCGAAGATAAAAATGATCGCAAAGGCGGGAAGAAGAAGAACGTACGCCAGTATTGCTTCTCGGATCCGGCGTCCACGCCGCCCGGCTAAAAGGCTCTGGACGCCGGTTGGCGCGCCGGTAACGGCTTCGGTCCGCTCTGAGATGATGGTGTCGCTCACGCCTGCTCGCTACTTCCTCGTCATTGGGCGCCGACGGGTCAATGCACGATCCGTACCGTCGGTTTGCCGTTGTCACCACCGGGCATTATAGCACGGGCATGTACTGTGGCAACCACAGGCGCCTGTCCAGGTGGGAAGATAGCGTCTCTTCGTTAAACGCGCTTCAAGATCAGCTTAAGGCAACGCTAACAGCGTGTAAAGAACGTGTTAAGGGCAGCTACCCCAGCCGAGTGACTGTTTAATTTTTCTCTTACTGGCACTCTAACCATCATCTAATATTTTTTTCCTAACATCTAGACTGTGGGGAGGCCAAACACGGCCCGCAAGATGGGCCGCTTCAAACCGAGCTAGTTTATCAACTGAATAGCGTGAAGAGAGTAGAGAAGGAGGAATGAACATGTTCTGGTCAACTCTAGGACGACGTGGAATGTGGCGCGAGATGGATCGCCTGCAGCGGGAAATGAACCGTCTGATCGATAGCGTTGGGCGCGGAAGCAGCCGTGCGAGCGGCTTCCCTGCTGTCAACGTGTGGGCCAATCAGGAGCACGTCCTGGTGACGGCGGAGCTGCCGGGGGTCGAGCCAGACGATCTGGATATTTCGGTGGTCGCCGAGAGCCTGACCCTTGCCGGTCGCCGGCCGTTGCCGGAGACTGAAGGCGAGAGGCAGTGGCACCGGCACGAGCGCTGGCACGGTCAGTTCAGCCGTACGCTCCAGCTGCCCTACCGCATCGACGCCGAAAATGTCGAGGCGAGCTTCCGCAACGGTGTGCTGTCGATTACGCTGCCCCGCGCGGAGGAGGATCGGCCGCGGCGGATCAACATTCAGCCGGGTCAGTCCCAGCCGCAGGGGCGACTCACAGATACGAGCCAGGCGGCGGAGCAGTCGTCGGAGGGCGAAGAGGGCGAGAGCGAGGAGTGAGGTTCGTTGTGCCCTCGCGCTGAATAGCCCGAGTTGAAAGAATAACTATCGCAACAGAGGAGGAACCGATCATGGCTGAGATTGATGTTCAGAAACAGGAGGCCCAGGAGATGGAAGGGACCGAGCGCACCCGGACCGGTCTGGTCTTCGTGCCGAGCGTCGACATTTACGAGAGCGGAGATGACGTCGTATTACTGGCCGATATGCCCGGTATCGACGAAAACGCGATCGACATCATGCTGGAGAAAAATATCCTGACCATTCGCGGCTTTGCCGGCGAGGGCGGACGCGAAGGGTACGGCCTAGCGTATAGTGAGTACGACACCGGCGACTACGAGCGCACCTTTGCCCTCTCCGACGAGGTTGATCGCAACAAGATCGAAGCAACGATGAAAAATGGCGTGCTCAAGCTGATCTTGCCACGCGCCGAAGAAGCGCGGACGCGTCGAATTGAAGTCACGGCCGGATAGCTCTGCGGCCGCTCGCAAAAGGAAAAACTGAATAGAGCAAAGGAGGTGTATGATGCGGGTGAGTGATATTGTGCCATGGAGACAACGAGAGTTGAGCGGAGAGGATGATGAGCGTTCGACGCAGTCGCTGCGCGAGGAGATGAATCGCCTTTTCCAGGACTTCTATCGTGCCTTTGAACTGACCGCCGGCGAGGGCGGCGCCATGGGGACCTTCAACCCCTCCGTCAACGTTAGCGAGGGCGAGGACGGTTACGAGGCGACGATTGAGCTGCCGGGAATGGACGAAGAGGACATCGAGCTGATCCTGGGCCGCAACAGCCTGACCATTCGCGGCGAAAAGCGTGAAGATAGAGAGGACGAAGGCAAAAGCTTCTATCGACGTGAGCGCTCTTATGGCTACTTCGAGCGCACGATTCCATTGCCGACGGAAGGCATCGATCGCGACAACGTCACGGCGACGTTCGACCGGGGTGTCTTAACGGTAACGTTGCCGCGCAGAGAGCAGGAGGCGACCGAGCGGCGGCAAATAGAAGTCCAGATGAGCTAAACCTGATCCGGGGCCGCGCGGGCTAGAGCACTGCGCGGCCCCTTTCTTCATCATTCTTACTTCCGCGGGGCGCCTGCCTCGCTAACTGTTTCCCTGTCCCTTTTCAACCGCCTTGCGCAAATTTCTCACAAAGGGCGGGTAGACGATGCCCTCTTCGGTAACAATGCCGGTCACGTAGCGATGAGGGGTGACGTCAAAGGCTGGATTACGCGCCGTCGCTCCCTCCGGCGCCACCCGCTGGGAGCCGACGCAGAGTACCTCGTCCGCCGGCCGCTCCTCGATTGGAATATGATCCCCGGTTTCGAGATTGAGGTCGACGGTGCTAGTGGGTACGACCGGATAGAATGGGACGCCATTTTCCCGCGCCACCACGGCCAGTTTATAGGTACCGATCTTATTTGCCACGTCGCCGTTGGCCGCGGTGCGGTCGGAGCCGACTAGGACGATGTCGACCTGCCCGGTACGCATAAAGTGGCCGGCGGCGTTATCGGCGATGACGTCGTAGGAGATGCCACGCTCCTGGAGCTCCCACGCCGATAGACGGGCGCCCTGCAGCCGGGGCCGTGTCTCGTCGACCAGCACGTGGATCTTTTTCCCCTGCTCATGCGCAGCAAAGATCACGCCGAGTGCAGTACCCCACCCGACGGTCGCCAGGGCCCCGGTATTGCAATGGTGGAGAATCGTGTCTCCATCGGCGACCAGCTCCGCGCCATGGTAGCCCATGCGCTTGTTCAACGCGACGTCGTCGTCGGCCAGCTGTTGCGCCGCCGCCAGGAGTGCCTCTCGGATCGCACCCACGTCGTCTAACGTCTCGTCTGCCGCTCGCCGTAGCTGCCGCGCGACGGCCCAGGAGAGATTCACGGCCGTGGGACGCGCCTGATTCAGCGTCTCGCCTGCGTCGGTCAGATCCTTTAGTAGCTGTTCTCTGTCGGTGGCCCTGCTCTCTTGCGCGGCAAGTACCATGCCGAAGGCGGCAGCGGCGCCGATGGCGGGTGCGCCACGGACATACATCTCGCTAATCGCGCGCGCCACCTCGGCGACATTATCGAATTCTGCTAATTCAAAGCGCCAGGGAAGCTGGCGCTGGTCGATCATTTTCACGGTGTCGGTATCGTAATCCCAGAAAACAGTGCGCATAAAACCTCCAGTCATCTCTGTTCAACCGGCAGCGCCAATGATCATAGCATAGCACATGACCACCTGCCAGCACCCTGGAGAGGGCAACCCTTTATCGGTGGTTGGAAACCGGAGGCGGGCGCGATAAAATACCGGTTGATGACAGCCAATTCTCTCTTCCATTCGCTCCGCCGGTGGCTGACCCTGGGCATCGGCGTCAAACGATGGGTGTTGGTGCTGGGAGCCGGCACTATCCTGCTGGCTCTGGGCACGGTGCACCTGATCCTGGTCCTTTATAGCGCCGGCATTATTCCAGAGTCGGTCTACGGCGTTCTCTTCCTCACCTTTTTGCCAGTTCCGTTCCGGCTGTTACTGCTTGCCGTCGGCGTCTTGCTCGTCATCGTGGCCCTCGTGCGCCTCGGCGCGACTCTCGTCGCTCCATTCCGTAGGCCCGGCGATTCGCTGGCAGACTCGCTTTACGATCACTCCCGTCGCAAGAGCGGTCCGACCATCGTGGCGGTCGGCGGCGGGACCGGCCTCCCTGGCCTCCTCCGGGGGTTGAAGCGCTTCACCAACAACATTACAGCCATCGTTACCGTGGCCGACGATGGCGGCAGCAGCGGTCGGCTGCGCGAAGAGCTAGGCCTCCTTCCGCCGGGCGACTTTCGCAATAACATCGCTGCCCTTTCACAGGACGAGGCGCTGATGACACAGGTGCTCCAGTACCGCTTTGGCGGTGCCGTCGGTGAGAATGGACGCGCTGCGCTGCGCGGACACGCCTTTGGCAACTTGCTTCTCGCCGCGCTGACTGGCGTCACCGGCAGTTTCGACGAGGCGCTGCTCGCCGCCGGGCGCGTACTTGCCCTTCGCGGACGCGTACTCCCGTCGACGCTGGAGCAGGTCGCCCTTGGAGCGGAAATCACAGTGCCCGCATCTCGGGAAGCCACCGCGTCGCCAGAAACTACCGCGTCGCCAGAAACTACCGCTTCGCCGGAAGCGGCGGGCTCTGCGGAACCGGCAGCCTCCGAGGCTGCCGACGGGCGGCAGATCATCCGTGTGATGGGTGAAAGCGCCATTCCTGAGGCAGGCGGACGCATTCAGAAAGTATTTCTCGAACCGGCTCGCGTCCGTGCCTATCCACCCGCCGTGCAGGCGATTCTGCAGGCCGAAATGGTTATTATGGGCCCGGGCAGCCTATACACCAGCATTTTGCCCAACCTGCTTGTGCCCGAAGTCGCTACGGCGCTCCGCCACACACGTGCCGTGCGCGTCTATATCTGTAACATCGCCGTCCAGCCGGGCGAGACGGACGGTTATTCGGTGGCCGATCATGTAGATGTGATCGCGCGCCACATTGGCGGCGACTGCATTGATCTCGTCTTTGCCAACGACAATACCGCTTTTGCGGGGAAGGTAGACGACCAGACGGTGCCGGTCGCGTTGACCTGGCCGCCGGAAGATGCGCCCAAAACGCAGCTCGTGAAAGCGGACCTGGTTGACGAACAGCAGCCGTGGCGGCATGATAGTGCTAAGCTGGCGCGAGCAATCCGGGACGTGCTGGAGGGAAAGCTCGGGGACGCCCTTCCTCTGCCGGCGACCAAGCGCTTCAGGACGATGCGTCGGTAGGCCAAGGCCCCGGTAGCAGCGCACGTCCGCTCCCGTGGTCTACAAGTCGATGCTGCGCCACAGACACGTCGCCGCAAGCGTGACATAACGGTAATTTATCGACGCTCATTCAGTTCCTCTTCAGCGCAACAAGTCAGGACGGAGGAATCGTCAGAAAGGAGGCAGTGATGGCAGTCAAGGTCGGTATTAATGGATTCGGCCGCATCGGTCGCCAAGTATACAAGGCGATCTATCAGAACTACCAGGGGGTACTTGACGTGGAGGCCGTCAACGACTTGATGGACGTGACCACCAACGCCCATCTACTCAAGTATGACTCCACCTATGGGCGCTTTCCAGGTCATGTAGAGGTACGGGAGGGTGCCATGTACGTCGACGGCGAGAAGCTGAAGAGCTACGCGGAGCGGGAGCCGGCCAATCTGCCGTGGGGCGAGCTCGGTGTGGACGTCGTTCTCGAGTGCACCGGGATCTTCCGCAAGCGTGACGAAGCAGCCCGCCACCTCGACGCCGGCGCTAAAAAGGTGCTGATCTCAGCGCCTGGAAAGGGTGTTGACGCGACTTTCGTTCTCGGGGTGAATGAAGAGCTCTACGATCCGGAACAACACGACGTCATCTCCAATGCGAGTTGCACGACCAACGCTCTGGCCCCGGCGGCAAAGGTCCTCCAGGATAGCTTCGGCGTCAAGCGGGCCTTGATGTCCACGATTCACGCCTACACCAACGGCCAGCAGATCCTCGACATGGCGTCGAAGGATCTACGGCGCTCCCGCACCGCCGGGATTAACATCATTCCCACGACCACCGGTGCCGCCAAGGCGGTATCGCTGGTGATCCCCGAACTGGACGGCCGCTTCGACGGCATGGCTTTCCGCGTGCCGGTGGTAACGGTTTCCGTGGTCGACCTGACGGCGGAGCTCGAGCGGGATGTGTCAATTGAAGATGTCAACGCTGCCTACCGCGAAGCAGCATCTGGAGAGGGCTGGCTCGGTAGAGTACTCGCCTACAGTGAGGAGCCGCTGGTCTCCACCGACTTTATCGGCAGCTCGGACTCCTCCACCATCGACGCTCTCTCTACACAGGTCATCGGCGGCAATCTGGTGAAGGTGATTGCGTGGTATGATAATGAGTGGGGGTACGCCAGCCGCCTGGCCGACCTCGCCGCTTTCGTGGCCGAACAAATGTAAATGGCTCTCATGTGTGGTGCAGGATAACGCTCTTTGCACGGACTGTTCGGACGTAGTGTCCATTTACGGCCTGCTCTCCGCCTTACGCTATGGAACTAAAAGACCTGGAAGCGCGCATGCACGCCTTTGTCGAAGCGCAAGGCTGGTACGCGCCCGACTCTCCCAAAGAGCAAAGCCCGCGTAATCTCGCCATCTCCCTTGTCCTGGAGGCAACCGAGGTCCTGGAGCACTTCCAGTGGCGCGAAGAGGCGCGGGAGCGCGACGCGCTGGCCGGCGAGCTGGCCGACGTGGCGCTTTACTTGCTGCAGCTTGCCAGTATCAGTGGGATTGATCTGGAGCAGGCTGTGCTGGAAAAGCTGGAAGAAAATCTTGGGCGCGAGTGGCCGCCACCATGAAAATTCTCGCGGTTAGCGACAGGGTGATGGACCATATTTACTCCTCCACCATCAGCCAGCGCTACTCGGACGTCGATCTCATCGTCGGCTGTGGCGATCTCCCTTTTTACTATCTTGACTTCCTGGCCTCGGCACTCGATGTGCCGCTCGTCTATGTACGTGGCAATCATGATGCCGGGCCCCAGTACACCTTCGACGGCCGGGTACTGACCGGGGTACGCGGCGGAATCGACATCCATCGCCGCTGTGTACTTCTGAAAGGAGTGATTCTCGCCGGCCTGGAAGGGTCGATGCGTTACCGGCCGCGCGCGACGGTGATGTACACCGAAGCAGAGATGAGGCAGGAGGTATTGCGCCTCCTGCCAACGCTCCTGTGGAACCGGCTCCGTTACGGGCGCGCACTGGACATTCTGGTTACACACTCGCCAGTTTTCCAGATTCACGATCGGAGCGATCTGGCTCATACCGGTTTCAAAATTTTCCGACGTCTACTGCGCCTCTTCCGCCCCACCTATATGCTGCACGGGCATATTCATGTCTATCGCCCAGACGTGCCGCGCGTCTCGCACTTTGCAGCGACGACCATTATAAACGTCTACCCCTATCGCCTGTTGCACTACAACGATCCGCCGCCGCCAGATGAGCGGTGACGTGTTGTCTCCTTAGCACATATGCTCTACAATCTCGCCAGGAGATCACCCTTCCCATGATGCTCGTCCGGAGATCCTCTGTACCATTTTCACAGTCGATGACCGTCTCAAACGAGTTGTCCCGCCACCTAGAGTCCCGGCACCCGTTTACAGTGTATGAGGACACTGCCGAGAGGCGCCGCCGCGTTCGCCGCGCTGCGCGTCTGGGGATGTTGCTGCTCGGTGCAGTGACGGTGTGGCTTCTCGGCTGGCTCATCTATCGCTGGGTTCTCAAGCCTTCGTGGATCATCATTCTTCCTGAACTGATACAGGAAGTCGTGACACTCATCGAAACGGCGGGCGCGCTGGCGCTCTCGAGCATCTGGGCTGGACTTGCCTGCCATCAGTGGATACGGGAACGGCAGAACGAGGAGGCGCTGGCGCCCGCGACGATTGAAGAGCTGTGTGCCCTATCGCCGAAAGCATTTGAGCGCTACGTCGCCGCCCTCTTTCGCCTGAAAGGATACACCGTTACTGTGCGCGGTAAGAGCGGCGATGGCGGCGTCGATCTTGAAGTTGCCAATGGCCGCGGTCGCCGCGCCATCGTTCAGTGTAAGCGTTACCAGAATACAGTCGGGCCAGAGACGGTGCGCGAACTGTACGGAACGCTGGTCCACGAGCGTGTCGCCCACGCCTTTCTGGTAAGCACGGCCGACATCTCCGACGCGGCGCGCGAATGGGCGCGGGGCAAACCGATGACCCTGGTCGACGGCGAGGCGCTGATAGAGATCGCCACGTCGCTACGACGACGGCTCACTGAGCCATGATATGACGACCACCATCATCCTCATCCGCCACGGCCAGACGGGCTGGAACGTCGCCGGTCGCTGGCAGGGGCACACCGACGTCCCGCTCAACGAGCCAGGGCGCGAACAGGCGCACCTTCTCGCCGCCCGTCTCCGGAACTGGCCTATCAGCGCCATCTACAGCAGTGACTCGCAGCGCGCCGCGGAGACCGCCGCTATCCTCGGGCGCGCCCTCGGGATGGAGCCGGTAACCGATCATCAGTGGCGTGAGCGCCATGGAGGGCTCTTCCAGGGGCTGACGCGGGATGAAATTCGCGTGCAATATCCCCAAGCCTGGAAAGAGCTGCAGCGAGGGACCGTTGAACCGCCGGAGGGGGAGTCGTCCGCGACATTGCGGCGCCGTGCGGAGACGGCGTATAACGCGCTGCTCGAACGGCACTCTCGAGAGACAGTAGCGGTGGTCAGCCACGGCGGCCTATTGCGGGCGCTCATCGGTTACGTCCTCGGCCTGCCCGCAGACGTCGATCCCCCCATCAGCCTGCACGGCAATACCGGGATCAGCATCGTCGAGGTTCCCGAAGATGGACGGGCGCGCCTGATTCGCCTTAATGATACGGCGCACCTTGAAGGGGATCAGAGCGGTTCGGAAGCAGCGAGCGCGGCCAAGTAAAGTAAGGACGGATGATGAGGTGAAGCATGACGACACCGGCGCAACTTGATCGTATTGACGACACCATCGACGCAAATATGGAGCATTTTGTTGAGCAGCTGGCGCGACTGTGCGCGCAGCCCAGCGTGAGCGCACAGAACGCGGGCATTGACGCCTGCGCTGAGCTTGTGGCGGAGATGCTCACAGAGCATGGCTTCGCTGGAGAGATTGTCGATTCGCAAGGCTATCCCGTTGTCCTGGGTGAAGCCGAGGGACAGAGCGACAAGACGTTGCTCTTTTACCTGCATTACGATGTCCAGCCGCCGGAGCCCCTAGACCACTGGGATTCGCCACCATTCGAGCTAACACGGCGTGGGGAGCAGCTTTTCGCCCGTGGCGTCTGTGACGACAAAGGTCATATCATCACGCGTCTGGCCGCCCTGACTGCCGTGCGCGACGTCTTCGGCGAGCTACCGTGTAATGTGCGCTTCGTTATCGAAGGAGAGGAGGAGATCGGGAGCCCTAATTTGGATGCCTTCGTTCGTAACCACCGGCGACGTCTGGCTGCCGATGCCTGTATCTGGGAGTTTGGGGGCGTCGATGGCGAGGGGAAGCCGCAGCAATCACTGGGTATGCGCGGCATCTGCTACGTCCAGCTTTCGGTGCAGACGGCGACGCGTGACGCCCACTCTGGCCTCGCCGGGTCGCTCTTCCCAAATGCCTCCTGGCGTCTGGTGTGGGCGCTAGACAGCCTGAAGAGTGAGGACGAACAGGTGCAGATTCCCGGCTTTTACGATGACGTGATCGGGCCGAGTGAGCGCGACCTGGAGCTGCTGGCGCGGCTTCCCGACGAAGCGCCGATGTGGCAGGAGATGTTCGGCCTGCAGCATTTTCTGAAAGGGGTCGAGGGCGGACCGGAGTGGCACCGGCAGGCGATCTTCGAACCGACCTGCACCATCTGCGGCCTCACTGCCGGCTACCAGGGGCCGGGGAGTAAAACGGTCCTGCCGGCACGGGCGCTGGCAAAAGTTGACTTCCGCTTGGTGCCCGACCAGGTTCCCGAGGACATCGTGCAGAAGCTCCGCGCCCACCTCGACGCCCAGGGCTTCGACGACGTCGCGATCCAGGTCATGAGCGGTCAGCGGCCCGCCAAGGTCGACCCCGACGATCCATTTGTGCAGCTCGCCAACCAGACCGCACGCGAGGTCTATGGGCGAGAACCGTCCGTCGCGCCGATGATCGGCGGCAGCGGCCCCCTTTATCCCTTTGTGGAGCGGCTGGGTCTACCTGTCGTCGCCGCCGGCATCGGCTATCCCGGTTCGCGCACCCACGCGCCAAACGAAAATATCAGGCTGGATGTTTTCAAGCAGGGTATACGTCATACGGCGCGTATTGTGGAGGCCTTTCCCCGCCTCTGATTCAGCGCCGGGCGACTTCCTCGCCGAAGCGGAGGAGGGCGGCGACGCGATCCCGCGAAGGCGCCTCGGCGTAGACGCGCAGTACCGGCTCGGTGCCCGACGGACGGATGAGAAGCCAGCTGCCGTCGTCGAGATAGTACTTGACGCCGTCGATCGTATCCACCTTTTCGATATTCACACCGTCCACGCGTGCGGGGGCCGTCTCTTGCAGCATCCGCACCATCTCTGCCTTGGCGATCGGCTGGCTGAGCTTGAGGTCGATGCGCTGGTATTCGGCCGGTCCGTACTCCTGGAGGAGATCCTCCACCAGTACATGGAGAGGTTCGCCCGCGTCGGCCATCACTTCCAGCAGCAGAAGCGCCATCAGGATGCCGTCGCCCTCTGGGATATGATGCTTGATGCTCATGCCCCCGGACTCCTCGCCGCCCATCAGCACGCCGTTGGCTAGCATCAGGTCGGCGATATGGTTAAATCCGACAGGCGTCTCCACCACGGGCAGAGCATGGCGTGCCGCGATGCGATCGATCATCCGCGTAGTAGAGACGGTGCGTACCACCTGGCCCTCAAGGCGCCGCTTTTCGACCAGGTAGCGCAGCACCAGAGCAAAGATGCGGTGGGGATCGACAAAGCAGCCGAGCGCATCCACGGCGCCGATTCGATCGGCGTCACCATCGGTTGCCAGACCGGCGGAGAAATGACCGGCCTGAATAGTGGACATCAGCAGTCCCAGGTGACGCTCGATCGGTTCCGGATGGATACCGCCAAAGCCGGGATTCATCTCGTGCCGGATGTTCAGCACGTACGTACGGCCACGGGCCAGCACTTCCCCGATAACTCCACGTCCGCTCCCGTACATGCCGTCGGCGACGACGCGCAACTCGGCGCTGTGGATCGTATCGAGATCCACCAGCGTGCTTAGATGCTCATAGTACGCCCAGGAGGGATCGAATTTATGAATCCGCTCCTCCTCGATCGCCTGCTCAAGATCCATCAGATTTGGCCCGTGGGCGTTGCGTAAATTCCGCTCGAGAAGCTGCTCCACTCGTTTGCTCTGCTGAGGGCTGGCGCTGCCTCCATAGGAGGCTTTTAGTTTGACGCCATTGTAGCGGGGAGCGTTGTGGCTCGCGGTTACCATCACGCCGGCTGTCGCCCGCTTATCGACAATCGCGTAGCTGACGGCGGGTGTAGGGGTGTCGGCGCGGGCAAGCCAGGTTTCGATACCGTTGGCTGCCATGACGCGCGCCACTTCCGCGGCGTAGCGGTCGGAGAGAAAGCGGGTGTCGAAGCCAACGACGACGCTGGGGCGAGTACTTTCTTCCTCGAGAACGTAGTCGGCAATTGCCTGCGCGACAAGCCGTAAGTTGTTGAATGTAAACGTTTCGCTGATGACGGCGCGCCAGCCGTCCGTTCCAAATTTAATAGTCATCGCAAACTCCTATGAATGTTCTCTTATGGGCGCCCCCAATTATGACGGGATGACGTTCGGAGCGGGAACGAGTATGGCGTCCCTGCAGCTTCAAGCTCTCTGGCAGTCAAGTCGGCCCATTATGCGCCATTTAGGGTGGGGCGCAAACTGGCGTGCACGCTCACCGCGAGCTGCAGAGCAGTGCAGAAAGGGTGCGGTTGCACAATTACTGTTTGCGCGTAAGCTCTTAATATGGTTGAACAGCAAATCGAGCAGTACAAGATCCTGGGCGTGCTGGGCGAGGGAGGAATGGGCGTCGTCTATCGGGCCGAGGATGAAAACCTCGACCGGCTGGTCGCCTTGAAGGTCATGCATCCTCATCTGGCCCGCCAGCCGCAGTTTGAACAGCGTTTCATGCAGGAAGCGCGGGCGGCGGCGCGGCTGGACCATCCGTCGATCATCAAAATCTATGACTTCGGGCGGCGCCAGGATCTGCTCTTTATGGTGATGGAGCTTGTGCGTGGCGGCAGCCTCGGCACCTACATGAAACAACTCCAGGAGACAGGGCAGCTTCTGGAGCTGGACCAGGCACTTTCACTGCTGGCACAGGTAGCCGATGCCCTGGGCTATGCTCACGCTCGCGGCGTTGTTCACCGCGACGTGAAACCCGACAATATTTTGTTAAAGCGGTTGGACAAGCCACAGCGGGCGGGTGAGCTGCCTGTGCGGGCGGTCATCGGCGACTTCGGCCTGGCGCGCCTGGTCGGGGGTGATCTCCAGACGGCGACCAATACCCTCATGGGTACGCTGCCCTACATGTCGCCGGAGCAGGTGCTGGGGGAACCACTGGACGGCCGTTCCGATCTGTACGCCCTCGGCGTGATCCTCTACCAGCTGGTTACAGGTCACCTGCCCTTTGACGTGAAATCGCCGACAGAGGCGGTGCGCGTCCATCTGGCGGAGGAGTTGCCCGCTCCGCAGGAGGTGCGTCCTGAGCTTCCCGCTCCTGTCGCCGGCGTCGTGCGTAAGGCGCTGGCCCGCGATCCCGACGAGCGTTTTCAGGCAGGCGACGAGATGGCAGAGGCATTGCGTGCAGCAGCGGGCGCGGTCGAGGAAAGGGCGGAGCCAAGCAGCCTACCAGGCACGTTTAGTAGTTTGATCACCGGTCTCCGCCGGCGCAGTAGCGCCCTTCGCAAACGTCGGGAAGGAGATGAGGAGCAGGCGCGCTCGCTCCAAGGCCAGCCACAGGCCCGGCAGCAGGCTTATTTCCTCGACGTCGAGCTGACGCCGGTGCGCCTCGAGATGGCGGCGGGATCACGTGTCGCGGTCGAAGTTGTGCTGACGAATGAAGGCCCCCATGCTGGACTCTTTACGATTGGCGTTCAGGGCGTGCCACGGGAGTGGCTCTCTATCCCGCAGGAGGCGGTTGAGTTGCGGCCAGGCGAGAGCGCCGCAATCGATATCATCTTCTGGCCCCCCCGGGCGAGTAGTTCGCGCGCTGGCCTGCACACCTATCACGTCGTCGTGACGGCGCCGGCGACGCGTCTGGCCGTTGCGACGACTGAAGGCAAGCTCTTTATCGAGCCTTTCCATGCCTTCGCCGTCGATCTGGCGCCCGGCGCTGTCCGGCATGGGCAGGTAGCACCGGTTACAATCCATAACGAGAGCAATGCGCCGGTCCGCTTTAGTGTCCGTGGCACTGCGCCGAATAGCGGCGTGTTGTTCGAAGGGGAGCAGCAACGGCTGGAGCTCGGTCCGGGGAAAGAGGCGATGATTCCTTTGCGAGTGAGTGCTCGCGATCGTCACCTCGTTGGCCGATCCCGTCGCCTTCCCTTTGCTGTCGTTGTCGATACACCGGCGGGAGAAGCACAGCGCCGGAGCAGCGAACTTCTGATTCCGCCCCTGCTTCCCGGCTGGTTCGTCCTCGGGGGCGTGCTCGCCCTTATGCTCTGCTGCGGTGCGCTCTTCCTGTTGCAAGCTGGGTTCCCGCTCGTACCCGGCGCCGCGCCAACGGCAATCGTCGACGATGAGCAACAGATGACGCAGACGGCGGTTGCCGCAATCGGGCTTGCCGAGACTGCCACGGCGGCGACGGCCACTGCAAGCGCTGCGGAAACGAGGGAAGCGATTGCCAATGTAACGGCGACCGCCGACTTTCTAACGGCCCAGGCGGTGGGCGACGCCGACGAAGATGGCCTTTCTAACCAGGAAGAGCTGGAAGCAGGGACGGATCCCCAGGACGCCGATACTGACGACGATGGCCTCTCCGATTATGACGAGCTCCGACGGTATGAGACAGATCCGCTGGACGAGGACACCGACGATGATGGCTTAAGCGATGGCTTGGAGGTTGAGCTGGGTCTGTCCCCGATAGTAGCCGACACAGATGAAGACGGGTTGCCCGATGGCGTCGATCCCGATCCCCTGCAGCCGTCCACGCCAACGCCGACGGCAACCGCCACCCCGACGGCTACGCCCGTTCCATCCCCGACCGCGACATCGCGCCCCGCGGCAACAGATACGCCCGTTTCAGGCGGGGCGCCACCCACACCGATCGGCGGTGGCGGCGGCACCGTGGCCTTTACGCAGGGCGCGTCGCTGGGCGATCAGCAGGTCTGGTTGGTGGAGAGCGATGGTAGCGGTGCGCGGATGCTTGTGGATAGTGCCCTCAGCCCTACCTGGTCGCCGGACGGCTCGCGCCTCGCTTTCATCCGACCGAATGTCGGCGTTGCGGACGACGCGGTCGTATCCGTGGGGGACACCCTCTATGTTGTCAATGCCGACGGCAGCGGCATGAGAGCGCTTACCGATGGCAGCCAGCGCGTCGGCGGCCTTCACTGGGCGCCGAACGGCGCGTGGATCGCCTTTCACGCAGGTGCTGTAACGGAGACAAGCGCTCTGCTCCAGCTATTTATTGCCCGCTCTGATGGTAGCGAGGTGCTTCAACTGACGGAGAGCGCAGAAGGGGTGAGTCGTGCTAATCCACGCTGGTCGCCCGACGGCGCCGAGATTGCTTTCTGGCAAGGAGTCGTCGCCGGCGGCGAGCTGGCAGCGGCGAACGGTTCGCTGCTGGTGCTGGCGGTTGGTGGCGGGGAGACGCGTCCGCTGGTGCCGAACGAAACGCTACCGGTCAGCGGCAGGGGCCACGCCTGGTCACCAGACGGGCGCACCGTCGCCTTCAGCGGTTCGAGTGGTGGGAATCTGGATATCTACAGCGTTAACCGCAACGGCGACGGGCTGGTCCGCCTCACGCAGGCGCCGGCGGCAGAGTACGCGCCCGCGTGGTCGCCCGACGGCAGGCGTATCCTCTTTAGCGCCGGCGCGGGCGGTAACCTGCCGCAGGTGGTCACCGTCGGCGCAAACGGTGCCGAACGACGAGAGATTGTTTCTGGCTTTACCCCTTCCTGGTCCGCCGATGGGCGGCTCATCGCCTTTGCCGCCGACAGGAATGGCGATGGCGCCACAGAAATTTACCGCGTGAGCCGGGAGGATGGAGAAGTCGTTCTGCTGGTCGATACCGGCGGCGAGAGCAGAATGCCCGTCTGGCAGCCGCGTTGACGGTCGCTGGCTGAGGTCTGTCCATCCTGTCTCAGTCGCTGTAGCGAAAGATGAAGAGCAGGTCGTTGACGTTCGTTCCCGTCGAACCGGAGCGCAATAGAAACCTCTCGCCGGTTCGTTCTTCCAACGTGCGGAAGAAGGTGTGGCTGTCGTTGGCATCGAGAAAAATCTGCGGATCCAGCGCCGCCTTTCGTGCCTGGGTGGCGGTTCGGTTGCTGACCACTGCCCCCGCAGCGCCGGTCTCGCCATCTTCACCATCGGTGGCGAAAGTGGCAGCCACCACCCTTTTTTTGGCGGGCGGCTCGTGATCGTGCGCATCCTCCAGATGAAGGGCCATACTCAGGGCCAGTTCCTGGTTGCGCCCGCCGCTCCCCTCGCCGCGGACGGTGACTGTCGTTTCGCCGCCGAGAACGAGGCAGCGACCGGGCTCGAGGTCGCGCCCGATGGCCGCTGCCACTCGCCCTACTTCTCGTGCTTCTCCCTCCAGATGAACTGTCAGCAACTGAGTCTCCCAGCCCGACGAACGCGCTGCCTCCACTGCTGCCTCGGCAGCCGTTCTTACGTCGGCGACGATAATATTGATCACTTCCATCCGCTCAAACCGGGTGAGGGAAGTAGCAGTACGGACGTTGGTCAGGTGGTAGGCGATTAGATCCCAGCTCTCAGGCGGCACCCGCTCGGCGATCTGATAGCGGTGAAGAACGGTCAGCGCTTCGGCGGGAGATGAGCGATTGGGCGCTGTGGGACCGCTGGCGATAACGTCCAAGCGGTTGCCGACGACATCACTGAGAAGCAGGCTGACGACGGCGCTGGGAGCGGCCAGTCGCGCCAGACCACCGCCCTTAATCTGATCCAGTTGCTTGCGTACGGCATTCAGTTCGTCGATCGTGCAGCCACTGGCAAGAAGCGCGTTGGTCAGCTGCTGCCACTCGGCGAGGGGAAGCTGCGGGCGTGTGAGGAGCGCCGACGCGCCGCCTGAAAGGAGACAGAGAACGAGATCGTCGGCATCGCTCTTCTCCAGGAGATCGGTGACAGCGATCGACGCGCGAACGCTGCTCTCATCGGGAACAGGGTGACCGGCTTCGAAAAAGATAACAGTCGTTCCCCGGCGGCCAACCTGCGCCCGATAGCTGCGAGGCACGCCCGGCTTGCTTTGCTTGCCGATAATGACGCCCCCCGCAATCTCCCCCTGTAGCTGCTCCAGGGTGGCATGGGCCATCGGGAGCGCCGCTTTTCCGGCAGCCACGATGAAGACGCGACCGCGCCTCAGATCGTAGTGATACGCTCTTTCCGCGGGACCCAGGGAGAGCGTGTGGTCTTCTCGCCGAAGATGGGAGCGCACAGCGGCTGCGGGATCGGCTGCCTGGAGGGCAGCGTTAATCATTGCGTCAAGCTGTTCATGATGTGTCGCTGAATTGGCAGCTAGAGATGACACGACTATCTCAGAAATTTAGGATGTCGAAAGAAAAGCGATTGCTTCCTCGGCGGCGTCCCTGGACGTATTGAGGCCAAGAATGACGTCGATGGTTGCATCGCTGAGCGCAAGTAGATGAGCGTTGGTGACGCCGGCCGGGAGAGGACGGGCGACGGCAAGCTGCCGCCGGAGAAAGGTCACGTAGAGGTCATCCTCGGGCCAGCTATCGAGTGCGTTACGCCGCCCGGGAATGAGGCGGCTCTCCAGGGTGTAGGTGCCTAGACTAGGCGCGGAGACAAGGGAAGTAATTAACTCGGCGGCGAGCGCTTGCTGCGCCGGATCGGGTGTGGTGATGATCCACATCCAGGCGCTGACAAACGGTGGGAGCGGCCCTTCAAAACCGGCTAGAGGAACGAAGCCGTAGTCGGCTACATTTGTGTCTGGTTGACGGCGTAAAAATGCAGCTGCGCTCGTCTGAATGATGGTCGGCGTCTCATTCTGAAATAGCTGCCACGCTTGTTCCATCGAAACCGTAGATCCACTCTGTGGAGCGACAAGCCCCGCTGCAACGCCGAGCTCTATCTGCTGCAGCGCGAGAACCAGCGGTTCGAGCTCCAGCGCCGGCTGTCCGCTCTCATTATGGAGCGTGCCACCCGCCTCAAGATAAAAGCGAAGCGTCAACTCCGCTCCAGCAGGCCCAGCGGCCGGAAAAATAAGCCGGCCGTTGCTTACTTCCAGCAGCCCCTGCCACGCGGACGGGAGGGTATTGGTGATCGCCGCGCGGTTATAGACGAAGTGGTGCAGGCCGTTAAGGGCAAAGGGATAACCAAAGAGCTCCCCATCCACCTCTGCCAGCATTCGGGCGACCGGGTAGAGATCATCGACGTCCTCTGGCGACAGATAATCTTCAAGCGGATAGACGAGGCCGCTGGTCACTGCTTCGGCCAAATGGTTGCTCGGCAGCAGAATGACGTCGGGTAAGACGGAGGGAGCGACGGTACGACCGGTGCGCAGATAGCTGAGGGAGCCCCCCTGCTCGCTCACTGTCTTACGCTCGACGCGTAGTTCCACCTCCGGATAGGCCTGGTCGAAAGCATTTAGCTGTTCGAGGAGGAGGGTTCCACCGGGAAGCTCCGGGTCCGGCGCGAGTTCCGGAATCGTCCATAGGGTCAACGTCGTCTGCGAGTTGATAGGCGCAAGAGGCTCTGTTGCTTCAGGAATGACCTCCTCGGTTTCGCCATCTACAGGAGTGGGCTGGACGGGAGCCACGGTAGCGTCTGCCATGGTATCAGCTTCGCCGTCCAGGAGCTGGCAACCTACGGTTAACAGTAGGATGGTGGTGATTATGATCAGAGTACGCATGTGGGGAGTATAATCGAATCGATTGGAGTTGGCACAGGCGGTGGTACAGACGCGGCTCGCCATTGCTCGTGACACCCGACGCTGTCCTCTCGCGTTTACCTGGTTCTAGGGCCTGTTGTCGGTAAGTCACCTCCACTCAGGGGCGGGGGTGAACGGTCATCCAGACGCCGCTCTTCGGACGGAGGGTGAAGGCCACCTCAGGCTCGACCGGGTACCCGGTCACGAGATTAAGTTCGTAACGCTGGCTAATCATTGCGAGGACCAGCGCCGCCTCGAGCAGGGCGAAGTTGTTTCCAATGCACAGGCGCGGGCCGCCGCCGAAGGGTAGATAGGCGTAGCGGGGGCGCTCCGCTTCTGCGCCGGGCGCGAAGCGATCGGGATCAAATCCTTCAGGATTCTCCCAGTAGTCCGAATGGCGATGAATGGCGTAGACGCCGATGAGGACGGTGCTTCCGGCAGGGACGTGATAGCCACCGATCTGGTCATCCTCCAGCGGCTGCCGCCCCAGCAGCCACGCGGGCGGGTAGAGGCGCAGCGTTTCGTCGAGCACCTGCCGCGTATATGAAAGGCTATTATAGTCCTCCACTTCCGGCCGCCGCCCCCGGAGCTGTTGGTCCACTTCCGTCTGGAGCCGTTGCCGTACAGCCACGTTTCGGGATAGCAGATAGAAGGTAAAGGCGAGCAGGTTGGCCGTCGTCTCATGACCGGCCAGAAAGAGGGTCATCACCTCGTCGCGAAGCTGGCGGTCGCTCATCCCGACGCCGCTCTCTTCATCCTGAGCGGCCATCAACATGGCGAGCAAATCGTCATTCTGTTCCCCAGACTGGTGTCTTGCGGCAATGATCCGGTAGACGATCTCGTCCAGCGTCTTTATACGCGCTTCCTGTCGCCTATTAGCTGGCGTCGGCCAGCCAGCCGTGATGTCGACCAGCCGTTCGAGGCGCTTCGTGGCGAAGCGTAGCATCGGCGTCATGACTGTGGCGACCTGGTCCATCTCCTCACGGCTGAGGGCAGTGCTGAAGAGTGCCTTGCTGACAATGTCCAGAGTCAGGCGCATCATCTCCTCGGCGATGTTTACCGGCTCGCCCGTGACCGCCAGGTGCTCCCAGCGCTGCAGCATATCGGCTGTGGCCGCTGTCATGGTCTGGGCGAAGGTGTTGATCTGGCGCCGGTGAAAAGCTGGCTGGATCAGGCGTCGCTGCCGGCGCCAGAAGTCGCCTTCGCTGGTCAGAAGCCCGTCGCCGAGCAGATCTCTGGCCTGTATCAGGCCGCGCCCCTTGACGTAGTTACGATTATTATCCTGTAGAACGTACTGTGCGTAGTGGGCGTCGCTAAGCAGATGTAGCGTCCGCGGGCCGATCTGCAAGCGAACGATGTCGCCGTACTCCTGACGGAGGCGTATAAAGCCGTTGAGGCGATCGTCCAGCCGGCGAACATTACCAACAATCGGGAGCCCGGATGGTCCCGGAGCGCGGTCGCCGCGCTCATCGGCTGAGCGCACCCGCTGCCGCAGGTAGGAGACTGCGGTCGCGCCGACGACGGCTCCTGCTGTCGCCGAGCCGAGGAGCAGGGGCCATTTTATCTTCGCGGGAGCGGTCGTTTGGCTGTTATTCATCCATTGTATCCCTGTTGCACCACCAGATCAGGCGTAGCTGCCGGGGCACGATCCACCTCTTCAGTCCCTCTTTCAAACTGCATCTCGTAAAGACGGTGATAGAGGCCCACCCGGTTTCGCAGGAGCGTTTCGTGCCGTCCCTGTTCCACCAGTTGCCCCCGATCGAGGACAAGAATCTGGTCGGCGTCGAGTACGGTGCTCAGGCGATGGGCGATGACAAAGGAGGTCCGGCCCGCCAGCAGCCGCTCGAGCGCTTCTTGTACTAGCGCTTCGCTCTCGCTGTCGAGGGAAGAGGTCGCTTCGTCCAGGATCAGGACAGCGGGATCTTTGAGGAGCGCGCGGGCAATGGCAATCCGCTGGCGCTGCCCGCCACTGAGTTTCACGCCGCGCTCGCCCACAAGCGTATCGTAGCCGTTGCTCAGCTCCTCCATGATAAAGCCATGTGCGTTGGCAGCGCGGGCGGCGGCTTCTATCTCCGCCTGAGTGGCGTCGAGACGTCCGTAGCGGATGTTGGCGCGAACGGTGTCGGAGAAGAGAATCGTTTCCTGTGGTACCAGCCCGATCTGCGCGCGCAAACTGTGGATAGTGACACGGCGCAGATCATAACCGTCGATTGTAATTCGACCGGCGGCGACATCGTACAGACGCGGAATAAGATTGACGAGCGTTGTCTTACCGGCGCCACTTGGCCCCACGACGGCGATAAGCTGTCCCGACTGTACCTGGAAGGAGACGTCGCGCAGAATCGGCACCACGCCGTCATAGTCGAAAGAAACGTTTTCAAAGGTGACCTCGCCGCGGATCGGCGGCAGGTCGGGAGCGTCCGGTTGCTCGACGATATCCGGCTCCACGTCGAGCAAAGAGAACAGACGTTCAGCTGCCCCGAGCGCCGACTGAAACTGAGCGTAGAGACCGGCCAATGAGGCGATTGGAGTGGCAACCATCATTGTGTAGACGAGGTAGGCGACCAGCCCGCCCGGCGTCAGCCGCCCCTGAATGACCTCATAGCTGCCGAACCAGAGCGTAATCGTGATCGAGGCGAAGGCCATAAAGCCGATCAGGGGCCCGAGCACCGCCGCCACCCGGGCGCGGTGCATAGCAGCCGTGAAAGTCTCGTTTACGGCGTCGCTAAAACGAGCGATCTCATACCCCTCTCTTGTGAAGCTCTTGACAATGCGTATCCCGCCGACCGCTTCTTCGACGATGGCTGCCGCCTGGGCAAGGTGGTCCTGCACCTGTGTCGCGGCGAGACGAATCTTCCGGCCCAGAAAAACCATCAGCAGCGTCACAATCGGAACGGCGGCGAGGATGACGAGCGTCAGGCGCCAGTTCAGAACGAAAAGGAGGACGACGGCACCCAGCAGCGTCAGTAGCTGGCGCAGAAGGGCCACGAGGTTGGTCGTGATCGCATCCTGGAGCAGACTGACATCCGCAGTCAGACGGCTGATGATCTCCCCGGTGCGGCGAGCTGCGTAAAACCGGAGCGAGAGCCGCTGGAGGTGGCTGAAGACACGAATACGGATATCGGCAATCGTCCGCTCGCCCACGTATGAGAGGGTGAGGCGATGGGCGAAGCTGAAGATGGCCTGAACAAAAAATACCAGGAAAAGGAGAGCGGCAATGGTATTGAGCCGGCTGATATTTTCGTCTATAAGGACGATGTCGACCAGATTGCGGATAACCAGCGGCAGAACGAGACCCAGGGCCACACTGAATAGCAGTGCGACGACAGAGATCCCGAGCCACAGACGGTAGGGCTGGACGTACCGGAGCAGGCGCCGGAAGAGGGAGAGGCTCTGGCGGTCGATCCGGCGCGCATCCGGGTCGGGGTCCGCTTCATGTTGGCGGCCAAAGCGGCGCAGGGATGTCACGAGACCGGCGCTCCCGGCTGTTGTCCCCTTTGCTGTGGTCCCTGGGAGGTGAATGTCCGGTCATCCTGCGCTGGTTGCTCCGTTCCCAGCCTCTCCCGGAGCGCCTGAAAATATGAGGGTGCCTGTAGCAAACGACTGCCGTACCAGGTGAACATCTGCCCATCGACCAAGACGCACCTGATGCCAGGGAACTGCTCTCTAAACTGAGGCAGGTGCTTTTCGGTGAAGGGGAATGGCTCTGACGCAAGCAGCAGCACGTCCGGTCTGGCGGCCTGAATGTCGGCGACGGTCACTTCAGGGTAGCGCGCACGTTCGCCAAAGGTATTGACAAATCCTGCTTTCAGCAGCATCTCGTGGGCGAACGTGTGGTGCCCGACAACCCGATATGGGCGACGCCAGATCACGTAGGCGGCACGCAGTGTAGGCCATGAGGGAAGACGGCTAAAGGCGTGCTGGATATCGACTACCATCTCGGCAGCACGCTGGCTGCGGCCCGTCATCTTCCCCACCCTCAGGATCATCTCCAATGCCTGGGGCAGGGTATAAATATCGCTCATCCAGACCGGGTGGTGCTGGCGCAGGTGGTTTATACCTTCTTCGTAGTTTTCTTCTTTATTACCCAGGATGAGATCGGGTTGTAGCGCTTCGATCTGCTCGAGGTTGAACTGCTTTGTGCCGCCGACGATCGTCTTCTCGGCACACTTTTCTGCCGGATGCTCGCAGAAGCGCGTGACACCCACAACCTCGGCATCCAGGCCCAGATCAAAGAGAAGCTCTGTTTGTGAGGGAACCAATGAAACGATCCGCTGTGGCCTCTCCGGCAGGAAGACGACGTTCCCCATCTGATCCTGATAATACATATCTCTGTATGACCTCCTTCGCATTTCATTCACGGCGCCCTATGGTAGCGGCCGAGGGCGAGTCTATTATACCGGCTTCATTTCAGATAGTCATACAGGAGGTGACGTCTGGGTGACGGCCGCAGGCACGTGCGGTGTAGAAGGGCGACGTGGGGCTGTGGTGAGGGGGACTGAATGCGGTCGTCTGCCTCAATATCGGAGGAGGGCGCCGATACGGCCTGCCTGTTCAAGCGCGGGATGGTTGGCGATCACCTCGACGTGACCGCCCTGTTCGAGCGTGCGGTTGACGGCGGCGTTCACCACGTCGGCCACGAGCTCAAACTCATCCTTCTTGAAGTGCTCGATCTCTGTCGTGGTGGAAAGATAGCCGCTGGCAGCGTGGCGGAAACCGGCAGCACGATAACCGTCGCTCACCAGTAGCGTGTCAACCCGCCCCTCCGACAACATGCGCAGCGTGCGCTCCAGTCCCGTTACAGCCGGTCCGTCTCCGGCTGCACCGGCGAGCATCCGGTCGACCAGCTTCTGCTCCCTCTGCGCGTTCAGCTCGTGCAGCTGCGCCAGCGACCGCTCGCGAACTTCCTCTTTACTGGCCTCGATGTTCATGGGAAAGGTGCCGGCGAGCGCATTCTGAAGCTCCCTCGGCAGCATCTCTCGGAACTGAGCGACATTTTCGGCCGTGCCGCCAATGAAGAGGCGCTCGATCTTATGCCGCTCGAAGAAGTGCAGCGCTGCCTCTGCGGCCTCACGCATGTTACGCTGCGCCTGTTCGTCCTCGGCGCGCGCCCCGCCGCTGCCGCCGCGCCTGCCAGCGGCGGACGAGCCGTGGCCATGCTTTAGCTTACGCACATCCTCTCCCACAGTTCCCTCTGCAGTCTTCAATTCCCCCAGATGGAAGGCAAAAAAGCGGGCCCCGATACGATCCACGAGAATGACACCGTAGTGGGCATAGTATCTCAAGAGATGGAGGAGCGGCTTGAGGTAGGGCCGATCCTCGATGCGCAGGCGGTTACGGAATGGAACCGCCGTCTGGTAGGCACGGAAGAAATCCTGAGCGGCGCAGGAGAAGATAACAGTTCCCGCTTTACGCCAATCATGGGTCAGCTCGAAATGTTGCTCAATCTTACCCACGTCCTCTGCCGACTCGACATCTTTAAGCAGCCCCCGTATCTGTAGTTTGATTGTCTCTATCGGTTGCTGCGCCGGGTCGGTATTGGCGTAGAGAGAGATAACCTGATCCTCTTCGGCTCTAAAAGTCAGCAACTCATCCAGATCCGCTTGCGTAAACATCGTCTACCTCCTGGTGAAGGGGCTAATCGATCGGAGCATATACTCCGCGTCAGAGAAGGGCGACGGCGGGTCCCGGCTGGGCGAGCACACGGGCGATGGGACGCAGGCTCATCCACCACTGATCCCGCGGTCGGCGCTCTTTGCGATTCAGCATGCGCGGAATGTCCTCCAGGTTCGTGAACTGAATGCTTCCTTGAAGCAGGCCGATCACCGCGCTCTCTGGCTCCTCCTGCTCGGCCTGTTTCTGAAAATACTCGATGCAATCGGCGGCGAGGCGACTCGCCATGTTGCGGTCGAAGGGGGTCGGGTTGCCGCCCTGCTGAATATGACCAAGAATCGCTTCGCGGACGTCGAAGAGGGTGCCTCCTTCTTCCTCGAAAAGAGCGGCCATGAAGCGGGTGTCATAGGTTGGGTTGACCATTTCGTTGCGGATCATCATGCCCAGACGCTTGCCGTGGCTGAACCCCTCTACCAGCTGCTGAACATCTTCAACAAGATTCTGCAACGTCACCCCTTCTTCGGCAAGATAGACCCGCTCCGCGCCGGTCGCGAGAGCGCTCATCAGCGCCAGGTAGCCACAGCGACCGCCCATCACCTCCACGACAAAGACGCGGCGCGTCGCAACGGCCGATTGTTTGATCTTGTCGACTGCTTCGACAATACTGTTGAGCGCGGTATCAGCGCCGATGCTCAGCTCTGTCGCCGGCAGATCATTATCTATCGTCGTCGGCATGCAGACGAGGGGCAGCTCAAAGGCCGGAAACTGTTGGCGCCGGGAAAAGAGCTGCAGCGCCGCTTCGTATCCAGACCAGCCGCCGATGACCAGTAGACCCTCGATATCGTGTTCGTCAAGATTGCGCGCAATGGCGTAGAAGTCGCTTTCGGCGGGTATCTTACGATTCGTACCCAATTCGGAACCGCCACGGATGGCCCAGCCGTTCACACTCATCCAGTCGAACTGCTTGATCTCGCCGTTGATCAACCCCTGGAAGCCATGATAGACCCCAAACATCTTGTGTCCCGCGTCGAGGCCCAGGCGTACGGCAGCGCGAACCGCTGTATTCATCCCCGGGGCGGGGGCGCCGGCGTTCAAGACTGCGAGACGAAGGCTGGGACGTCCCGGCTCCGGCCCGCGTGGCTCCGCACGGACGAGGGTGCGCAAGGTGTCGTAGGCGTCGACGAAGCTCTTGCCGCGAAGCCGCATCGCTTCCGCGTACGCATGCGCCTCGAGCGCCGCTTCCATGGCCTCACCCTTTGCCAGGCAGGCGCGAAGGGGGGTGGTGGTAATCTTATTACCCACGACGCCGATTACCGAAACAGGGTCGCCCGGCTCCTGTGTCAGGAGCACTTTGACCGCTTCGGCCGCCGTCAGCGTTGCCAGATTTCTATCGTAGGCGCTGGGCGAGCCGCCGCGCTGCACGTGACCCAGGATCGTCAGTCGCGTATCCCAGCCGAGGCGTTCCTCAAGTACGCTCTTCACATAGGTGCTGGTGATCTGGCTGCCCTCGCGGTCGCGTGCGCCTTCCGCGATGATCACGATGCTGTCGCGCCGCCCCAATTCGCGACCACGGCGTAACGATTCGCACATTACCTCCTCCCAGTCGTCAGCCGCAGGTGGCATCTCGGGGATGAGGACCCAGTCGGCGCCGGTCGCCAGGGCGCTCATCAGGGCCAGATAGCCACAGTCACGGCCCATTACCTCTACGACAAAGCTGCGCTGGTGGCTGGCTGCTGTGCTTGAGATAGCGTCCACGGCTGCCGTTATCCGCTGCAATGCGGTGTCGGCGCCGATCGTGATGTCGGTGCCAAACATGTCATTGTCGATAGAACCAATCAAGCCGACAACGCCCAGATTCTGATAGCGCGCGGCATGTTCGGCAGCAATACGTTCTGTTTCCACCAGTTCGTCCAGCAACTGTGACCACTCGGTGCGAAAGATGCTTGCGCCGGTGAGACTGCCGTCACCGCCAATGACAACCAGCCCCTCAATACGCTTCAATAGCAGGTTGTAGGCGGCTTCGAGCCGACCTTCGCGGGAGCGAAACGTTTTGCTGCGGGCCGTCCCGATGATCGTACCGCCCTGGTGGAGAATGCCGCCGACGTCGTTCCAGGCGATCGCGCGAATCTGGTCTCCGCCCTCGACCATGCCGTTATATCCTTCCTGAATGGCAAACACTTCGACGCCCTGATTCAGGGCCACACGGACAACAGCGCGCACGGCGGCATTCATTCCGGGCGCATCACCTCCGCTGGTCATCACGGCGATTCTTTGCATGGTCCCTTCCTGGGTGAATGTGGTGGATCTGTGCGTCTACTGTAGTCAATTTGACCGCTACGGCAAGCAGACTGAGGGGCAAACGTAATGCGTGGCTTGCCTCCAATCTTATCCATAATTCAGCCTTTTCGCCTCTCGCGCCCGGTGGTGGTATACTGTGGATGGACGCCCCTGTAGTTCAATGGATAGAACAGTCGCCTCCTAAGTGACCGATTCCGGTTCGAGTCCGGACGGGGGTACTGAGCCCGATTTATCAGCTTGAAGAGGCTTCCAGGCGGCTCGAAGCCTCTTTTGCTACTTCCTCGCGGTCTTGTTACTGCTCTCCGAACTCGCCTCCGTCATCCGCGTCGACTGCGGCAATACACCTTCCGTACCCGCTCCACGAAGGGCTACACCTTATGAGCGTGCGATTTCTGCCGCGAGATCCTTTAGACTCAATGTGATCGGGTGCTCGGGATAGTGCAGGGCGAAGAGGGCACTACTGGCGAGGCCGAGCATTTCATCGGCGTGCGGAAGAACGGCGGTAACGGCATGCTGCAAGCTATCTTCAGTACGTTCACGCATTGTCCCTCTGTCCAGCAGATCAGGTACTTCGTTGAGCACCACAAGCGACCGCGGAAGGTCCAGGCGCTCTGCTACCTCCAGGATCACACCGGTTCCCAGGTAATCCTGCTGGTCGGGACGGAGGACGACAGTCAGCACGTCGGCGCGCGAAATGGCAAAAAGTGTTTCTTCATTGAGGCCGGTAGGTGTATCGACCATGAGGACATCCAGATCAAGCTTCTCGGAGAGCTCCTGAAAAGAGTCGCCAATTAGCTCGATGAAGTAGCCACCGCGCAACATGCGGCGTACTTCGGTATATCTAGGGCTGGCAGGGACGAGATAGAGGCTACCCGCCAGGTCGGTTCCCACGCGTAGACGGCGGGATATGTCGTACGCGCTATCTTCAATATCGCAGTTGCCCCACAGGTAATCATTGAGCGTGAAGCGGAGCTCCCCTCCTGTCAGCCCAAAGAAGAGGTGGAGTGCCGGCGCGCCGAAGTTGATGTCGACAAGCGCCACGCGCAAACTGTCTACCGCGAGAAGGGTCGCCACGTTCGCGGCAATCGTCGTCTTTCCTGTACCACGACGAAAGGAGTGGACGGCGCAGAGTTTCACTGTCTTTGTTGCGGCGAGCGCTTAGCCGGCAAGTCGGCGGGCTACCTTCTCGAGCCGCTTCGTGACAACGTGATCGGGATAGTGGAGGGCAAAGATCCCTGAACTGGCGAGTGCCATCATCTCGTCCGCGTGGGGCAGAATCGCTCCGACTTCACAATTGTACGTCTCCGAGATGCGCGTTTCGACCTCCTCTTCATCGTAAACGCTGGGCACCTTGTTTACTATCAGGAGCATCTGGGGAACGCCGAGCTTACGCGCTACCTCGACAGTCACGCCGGTGCCCTGATAATCCTGAGAGTCGGGACGCATAATGACTGCCAGGGCGTCGGAGATGGCAATGGAAAGCAGTGTCTCCTCATTAATGCCCGGATGGGTATCGATCAACAGGACGTCGAGATTGAAGGTCGCAAGTAGATCCTCGAAGCCATCGTTGAGGAGTCCGACGTCGTAGCCCTCCCGCAATACTTTGGCTATCTCTCCTGCCTTGATAGAGGAGGGGATAAGGTAAATCTGCCCTGAAATGGGGGTGCTAAGGTTGGAAGTGACATCGTAGGTGCACTGTTCGATTCCGCACCGGCCCCACAAGTAGTCGTTGAGCGCGTACTCCATATCTTCGTCTTCCATACCGAATAGAATGTGAATACCTGGAGATTGGATGTCAGTGTCTACGACGCCTACCCGCTTGCCCTCGGCGGCAAGGATGGCGCTTATGTTGGCTGTCGTGTTCGACTTACCTGTGCCGCCGCGAAAAGAGTGAACGGAAATAATTTTGGACATGGTGGGATCTCCTGAGAATAGAACACCTCTGGAAAACGCGATCCGGGAGCAACTCGTGCACGCCTGCACACGCTGTCATTGCTGTAGCCTAGTAAGTCGAGTGGTTGCAGCCGGCTCTGGAGCGGTATAGTAGCTGAAAAAAAGGTTGTTCACAAGCAACGGGGTCTACTTTCTCGTCTACTTCACTCGCTTGCTCGCTCACTTTCGCCAGGTACAACGAAAGCCATCTCCGGACGAGCATCAGACGACGCCGGTGGCTGCGCCTGCTTGCCAGATGGCGACAGCTCTTGCCGCGTACCGAGTGCTCCTTTGTAATCGTAGCTACGTCCGCCGCGAAGCGTGTATGGTAGCATGCGAGAAAATTGAATGGAGAAAGCGTAATGCCTGTGCTAAATTTAGACATCTACATCGCCAATGATTGCTGGACGTGCGAAGAGTCACGGCGTATCGCCAGACGCGTAGAGTCCGACTTTCCGCAGGTAGAGGTACGGTTAATTAACCTCGATGATGGCAACCGGCCGAGTTACGTTTTCGCCGCCCCTACGTATGTCCTGAACGAGCGTATTGCTTTTCTGGGTAACCCCCGCTGGCAGGACCTGGAACAGAAGCTCGCGACCGCCATATCGAAAGTGGCAGTCTCGAGAGGAGAAACTGAGTAAATGGCCACTTTCAGCCCCAATCGATTCCAGGAGCAAAAGCTTACTTATCTGTCCACAATCGAGATATTTCGCGATCTTAGCCCGAACGAACTGGAAGAGGTGGATCGCCAGATAGTGATGTCGACCTGCGAGCCAGGCAAGTTATTTTACATGCCTGAGGAGACGGGCGAGGTACTTTTTCTATTAAAACAGGGGCGAGTTCAGCTTTACCGGCTATCGCCCGAGGGAAAGAAGCTCGTCGTCGCTACGCTGGGACCGGGTGCTATCTTTGGCGAGATGTCTCTCGTTGGCCAGGGCATGCACAACACGTTCGCCGAGGCGGTCGATGAGTGTATGCTCTGCGTCATGAGCCGCGCCGACGTCGAGCGTCTCATGCGCCAGCGGCCGGAGGTTGCCTTTCGCTTTGTCGAGGCGTTGGGCGAACGCCTGACGCGAACGGAACAACGGCTGGAGGAGATCGCTTTTAAGAGTATCCCCGCTCGTCTGGCAGCACTGTTGCTGCGCCTGGCCGACGAGCAGGACGGCGACCAGGTCAGAGGGTACACGCACCAGGCGTTGGGCGAGATGCTCGGTACCTACCGGGAGACAGTAACCCAGACGTTAAACGATTTCAAGACGCAGAAGCTGCTCGAGATCGGCCGCAAAAGAATTACGATTCTCGACCGGCAAGGACTGGCCGAGCTCACAGAAAGTTGAGCATCCTGCCCGGCACGCGCCATTCTCCGCTTACATCTCCTCACGATAGGTGAGCCCGTGCCGCTGGCGGGCCTCCAGCACCGCCCGGCGCAGGATCTCGTGTACCTCTTCCGGCTCTTTAACGTTGTTGAGGATAAACGTGGGGTGAGAGCGATCGTGACTGCGAATGATGACGTCGCCGACGTTCAGCAGCCGTTCCCGCACGCTTTGCTTCTGATCGATATCCTGAATCCGCACAAGCTCGATGTCGTCGCGACTCTTGCCGACGACGCCCTCGATAATCCTTACTCGTTCGTCTGTGATGACATAGCGGGTACTGATGGAGAGCAAGGGGCGCCCTTCCCATAACACGCGCTCACCATCGTACTCCTCGACATCCGTGCTCTGCGCCCTCTCCTTTTCTGCCCCCGCCGCTATGTCCAGCTCGGCGTCGACTTCCAGCAGGGCAGCCGTGGTCACAAGATCCACCAGATCCTCCATTTCTTCCTGAGAAATCTGGCTTAGATTAACGTCGCTCTGCGCCAGCGTCTGCCAGACGCGTGCCTTGATGCGATCGCGGGTCGCCTTCACACTCATCATTTCCCTCCCTGTGTCAGGCACTTTTACTTAATATTTACATCGCTCCGCTACGATAACTGCACGAGCGGCGCTGCCAGCGCTCCCTTGCCAGGGAGCCAGCTGCCCGCTAGAATATCCCGCCGGAGTTTAATTGATGGTCGCTTGAGGTGAGAGTATGCCAACTTATGTTTATCGGTGCAACGACTGTGACTATACCTTTGAAGCGCGGCAGCGTATGTCAGACGCGCCCCTGACCGATTGCCCCGACTGTCCCGAGGGGGAGGTGCGGCGCGTCATTAATCCTGTCGGTATCGTCTTCAAAGGGTCCGGTTTCTACGTCACCGATGCGAGGGGCGGCAAGAACGGGAGTGGCGAAGCGGAGTCCGCCAAAACGCCCGCCAAAGAGACGGCAGAGAGCTCGGGTGAGTCGACGACTAAGAGCGAAACGACGTCTACGAAGCCAGAAACGCCCGCAACCGAGACGAAAAAGAAAAAAGAGAAGGCGGCGGATAAGTAGCTCCGCACGACATAGCCCCCAACGCTGAAGGAGCCTGCCGACGAGGCAGGCTTTTTATTTACGGCTACAGCTGGAAACCGGCTGTAGCCGGAACGACCTTGCTGTCAAAGTTGTCGACCAGTTCGTCTAGCTGGTTGCGTAGACGCCCCCACTCGTCACTTGCCAGTATATAGCGCATCTGCTCGCCGGTCTGGGTAATCCCACTGACCAGGATCTGCTCCGTCTCACCATAGACGGTATACCAGGCCTGAATCTCGACGATTCCCAGCCTGTTGAGGCGGGGAATAAACTCGTTGGCCACGAATTCAGAATATTCTGCTTCTCTATTGGGACGAATGTCCCAGCGCATCAGTAGTTTGGTTGCCATTGTTAGTTCTTTTGCTTCGTTTGCACGGCTTCACCCGCCTGTCGAACAGTCGGGCTTGCCAGGCCTGAATCTTATATTCGCGGCGCCAGGATTACAACCTCCGTTTCCTCTTGGAACGTGCTGGAGGAGAGTCGGAGGGACGCTTCTTCATTCACCTCTGTCACGCCCATTTCGTTGAGAAAACGTTCGACGCCGTCCAGCTCAACGGTCAGCTCGGGAAGCTGGTAGTGCATGGGCACGACGATGTTCGGCTCAAGCATGGAGACCAGTTCGGCGGCCTGAGCGGCGTTCAGTGTGTTGCCGCCGCCCACCGGCACGAGGAGAACGTTCACCATCTCCAGCGCCTCGATCTGCGTTTGCTGCGGCACTTTAGCCATATCGCCCAGATGCGCGACGGTAATACCTTCATAGTCGAACATAAAGAGCACGTTACGACCCGCATTCGTTTCGGCTGGCGTGGCGATGGCAGTAATAAAGACACCGCCGATCTCGTACTCACCCGGTCCGGTGAGTGCATAGTCGTAGCCGCTGACGGCATCGACGTTGTTGTGGCCGGGAGCCTCGTGACTGACCGTCACCACCTCTGCGCGCAGTTTCAACGGCGGCAGGCCGAGGCTGTCATGATAGGGATCGGTGACCACGGCGGCCATATTTCGTTCTTTGAGGCGAAAGCAACTCATGCCATGCCAGGTAATCTCCATACCACCTCCGGTAGGCTTCGTTTCGTGCGCCCATTATACCGGATAAGGCGTGAACTGCATCGTACCCACCGGCTGCCGTCGACGTTGGCGCGCCATAGTGGGATAATGGCGGTGAGCGCTTTCATGGCTGCGCCGGCTGTGCCAGCGCGCC